>JAZLFB010000032.1:0-2236 GCA_045615585.1 Akkermansia sp. | reverse complement strand
ATAAGGACCGGCGGTCCACACCGGTTTTCCCCCCCGCCCGGTTTGCCGTGCAGCGCGGTTTCTTTTGCGGAGCCGGCGAAGAAAGACCGCGGCGCATTGCCGCATTTAACACTTTTTCACCGGCTCGGAGATTTCCCGCAGAGACGTTTTTCTGCCTGTTTTTTGCTTGACTTCCATGGCATAAAGGAGCACACTTAATGGCGTAAATTCGCACTTTTTTCCGATATGGAACCTTACAGCATGAAAAATCCGTTCCCGGCCACGGTGCTGGGAGTCCGCCCCGTTACGAAACCCAACAGCGCCAAAGAGACGATTCACATCGACTTCTCGCTGGAAGGTTCCGGTCTTGAATACACCACGGGTGATGCCCTGGGTGTGCTGCCTAACAACGACCCCGCTTTGGTGGATGCTCTGATTGCCGCTCTTGCCCTTGACCCCGCCGCTACCGTGGCGCTGCCCGACGGCTCCGTTGCCACCCTGCGCGATGCCCTTATCACCACCTACGACATCACCAACCTCAAGAAGGGTGTACTGACCAAGTGGAATGCCGTGGCGAACAGCGAGAAGCTGGCAGCTATCATTGCCGATAAGGATGCTCTCAAGGATTTCTGCTGGGGTCGCGACCTGCTCGACCTTGCGGAAGACCCCGAAATGACCGCCAAGTTTGCCGATGCCACCGCTTTTGTGGGTATTCTGGGCAAGATGAACGCCCGCCTGTACTCCATTGCCAGCAGCCCCGATGCCGTACCCGGTCAGGTTTCTCTGTGCGTGGGTGCCGTGCGTTACACCCCCAAGACGGGTACCACGCGCAAGCGCAACGGCGTGTGCTCCACCTTCATGGCCGACCGCGTGAAGGCCGGTGACAAGGTGAAGGTGTTTGTGCACAGCAACAAGAATTTCCGCCTGCCCGAGGACGGCACTACGCCCATCATCATGGTTGGTCCCGGTACGGGTATCGCCCCCTTCCGCGCTTTCATGCAGCAGCGTGTGCACGATAACGCCACAGGCGGCATGTGGTTCTTCTTCGGCAACCCCTACAAGGCGACCGACGGCTGCTACGAGGATGAGTTGGAAGCGCTGGTGAACGGCGGCAAACTGAAACTCTCCGTGGCTTGGAGCCGCGACCAGGAGTACAAGATTTACGTGCAGCACCTCATGGAACAGGCCGGTGAGGAAGTCTGGCAGTGGCTCGAGAAGGGTGCCGCTTTCTACATGTGCGGCGATGCCAACCGCATGGCCAAGGACGTGGAAGCCGCTCTGCTGGCCATCATTGCCAAGTTCGGCGGCAAGACGGAGGAAGAAGCCGCTGCCTACCTTGCCGACATGAAGGCTGCCAAGCGTTACCAGAAGGACGTGTACTAAAGCACGCTGTTCGGTAAGCGAGCATTTATCAAAACCGCTCTGCTGAGGAATCAGCGGGGCGGTTTTTCAGTCAATCAACGCTGCCATGTCGGCGGGCAGCGGGGCTTCGACCGTGATGTCGCGCCCGCGCCACGGGAAGGTGAGACGGTGGGCGTGCAGGGCTTGTCGCGGCAGCCACAGGCGGGCGGCAAGGCTGTCCGTCCACCCTGTCTGCATGAACTCCAGATAGCAGCCTTCATCTCCGCCGTAAATCTTATCGCCCACCAGCGGGTGCCCCAGATGCTCCAGATGCACGCGGATTTGGTGCATGCGCCCCGTGTGCGGCGTGCATTGCACCAGCGAAACGGCGGGTCGTTCCGCCGTGTCGGGGCAGCGGCGCAGCACGGTGAAATCGGTGGCGCAGGGCTTGCCCTCCGCATGGCAGCATTGGCGCACATGCACGCGGGTGGGGGCAACGAACTCCTTGCGCAGAATCGGCTCCGCACAATGGGCGGTGTGCCACAGGGGTGTACCTTGCACCACGGCTAAGTATTCCTTGTGCAGTCGCCGCGCCTGCATCGCCTTGCCCAGTTCGCCCGCAGCTTCCGCCGTCTTGGCAATGAGGGTGATGCCGCTTGTCTCGCGGTCTAAGCGGTTGATGAGGGAAATCTGCCCTCCCGTCGCCAGCTCGTAGGCCAGCAGCTCGCGCACGCCGTGCCACAGGGTCGGCTCCTCTTTCTCCCCCGTGGGGTGGGTGAGCAGCGGGGCGGCTTTGTCCACGCACAGCACGCCGTCATCTTCGTACAGCACGGAGAAGCGGGCATCCAGCGCAATGGGGAGGGTGAAAGCCACGGCGGGAGGAAAAATCAGGGGGTGACAGGGGCGAGGGTGGAGG
>JAZLFB010000031.1:0-23091 GCA_045615585.1 Akkermansia sp. | reverse complement strand
GAAAAAGACACAAAAATATGCAGTTTAGGCAGTTGCTTAACTTTTCCTAACCACATTCCAGAGCAGCCGGGCTATTGCGAATTCGCATAATTCCGTAGGGAAATCGACTGCTTTCATGCATACAGTATTCGTAATACTGTATGCTTCCCCCGTAACGTGCGTGGTGAAATTTGCCCACACGCTGTCAGTTTTAACCAAGAAACAAACAAAAACACACTGGATAACCGTTATGAAACTTAGACTCCCGCACAAGTTCCAGGCTGCCCTCATGGCCGCTCTCGCTTCGGTTTCCTTCACCACCCTTAGCACCGCCTCTCTCGGTGCTGCCTTCTTCCTCGGTCACCAAACCTTTGCTGAGGATGCCGCCGATGAATCAACAGACGACACCGGTGCCACCATCAACATCGGCTATGCAGACCTCAATGAAGGCGAAGTTGCAGGTGAAGACGCAGAGGGAATCATCGGAGAACAAACTGCAAAAACCCCCATCGAGGTCGGCTCCAACGGCTCTGCCGGCAACAATGCCGGGCTTCTGGCAACAGAGTCCGTAGACATTGATGAGACTGTGCTTGATACCGTCGCCGGTTCCGGCCAGCAGGACACCGTCTCCGGCTCTGTGGATGCCACCCCTGCGGAAAACCTCGGCTTCACCGCCAACCCCTACGCCACCGGCACGGAATCCTCTAACGGTTCGGTCGAGGTCTTCCAGATACCCGCCAACACTGTCGCACAGCTGGTGCAGGAGAAAACACCCACGCAGAAAACCACCTCCACCGGCACCAATAGCACTCCCAACGGCACCTCCGGCCTCTCCATCGGTTCCGGCCTCGGGTCCATCGGTGCGAGCTCTTTTGGTGCCATCTCCACGCCCCTTGCCACGGGCCTTTCCGTGGATACCAGCTCTGTCTCCAATGACATCGCCCCCATAACCACTCTTGGCGCTGGTAGCGCCCAAACCCTTCACATCTACATTCTGACCGGCCAGTCCAACTCACAGGGTGCCGTGTACAACAACCCGGCATCTCCGGAGCAGTTGGCAACCTATGATTCGGATGCCATCATGTGGAACGGCAACTTTATCAGCTACACTGCCAACCCACCCACAGTAGTGTCAACCACGCAATGGACTGATGTGCAGCCGCAGGAGCCCACATACACTAACTTGTGCATGGGACCGGAGTATGGCTTCTCTTACATGATGGAGAAGTTTGCCGACAACGGCATCATCAGCAGCGTTGACCAGCTGGGTATCTTGAAAGCTTCCCTCAACGGCGGTGGAAACAAGTACTGGGTGAAGGGCTCGGCTACATACAATACTATTCTGAACACCGCAGAGACGGCATTGACGAAGGCCATTGCTGATGGATACACCAACATTACCATTGACGGCTTGCTTTACCTGCAGGGTGAATCCGATGGCAGCGACGCCTCCTACGCCGGCGAGAGATACCTTGCGTTTAAGACAAATTTGAGCAATGACTTAAAGGCATGGCTGGCCACACAGGGCCAGGATGCGCAAAACGCCATTACCATCAACTTTGAAGACAACACAGTGCTGGGGCAGCCTTCTCAGGCCTCAGGCGACACTAATACGCAGCAGCAAAGCATTGCCGGTACAAACACAGATAAGAACGGTATAGGCTACCTCTATACTTCAGATTTGGGAGGCAGCATGCGTGCCTCCGCCAGCACCATCCACTTCGGCGGCTCCGCTCAGCTTGTCATCGGTGCCCGCTACGCCTATTCCTTTGCCGTGCAGAACGGTGCCAACGTGGGTGCCGTGCGCAGTTCCAACAAGGATCAGTACTTGGACAACGCCATGGCCTGGTGGATGGAGAAGCTGCCTGAGACTACCGATGTTGTCAAGTGGGACCTTTCTTCCGTCAGCATTTCCGGCGGCAACCGCATCCAGAATAGCCTGACGGTGGGCGGCATCAAGGTGGAGGATCCGTATAACACCAACAGCGTGGATGCCAGCACCGTCTATATAACGGGCGGCTCGCTGAGTGTTGGCGCTTCCGGCATCGAGTTGGAGAAGGGCGGTCTTTCCATTGCTTCCGCCTTCAATACCACCGCAGCCCAGACATGGAAGATTGCAGCGGGCAAGACTCTGGAAATCGGTTCTGCCTCCGCCTCGGTTGCGTTTGGCGGCTCTCATACCATTTCCATTGGTGAGCAGTCTGTCGGTGCCGGGGCCGGCTCGGTCAAGATTTACGCATCCTCTGATGCAGGGCATGATTTCGTGTTGCAAGATGGTGCCAAGCTTGCCGTGAACGCCAGTTCCACCGTTTGGAACCAGGCCGACATTAGCGTTACTGATTCCGGCATCTTTGGCACGATTACCAACGGTGTCTTGAACATCAACACGCTTTCCCTGGGCAGCGGTGCAGAGTTCGACTTTGGCGGCAACGTGGGCGTGCAGCTCTCGGTGGGCACGCTTGCGCTGAGTGGCGATGCCACGTTCAGGATGAACGTGAACTCCGCCTCCGTGCGTGATATGCTCACTATCGGCAATGTGTCTGCGGGATCTTCTCCCTACACCATCACCTTTGATTTGACAGAGGGTGACGGCGTGCGCGGAGGTACGGACTACGTGCTGGTGGATGGTTGGAACTCCAGTCTGATGCAGGCCGTTGTTTCCAGCGGCGCCGCCGGTTCTCCCACTCTCAAGGTGGTTGGCAACCAGCTGTTCGTCACTTTTGCGAGCGGTGCATCGGAAGACTACACCAAGCCCTGGGTGGCACCCACGGGAAGCCCAATGGTGGTTGATGCCGGAACGTTCGACGCCACGGCCAAGGGCGGCTTCACCAGCGGTACCGCCAGCACGCTGTCTGTTGGGAAAAACGTTTCGGGTGACGTGTATTTCTACGCGTCTGATTCCAACTACACGGGGGATGTTTATGCAGAGCTGCAGGATGCTTCCGTGAAATGGGTCGCTGCGTATGGCAGCGGTTCCTCTAGCAACATGAAAACCCTGACAGGTTCGGCATCCGTCAAGGTGGGGCAGAGTTCCGACACAACCGCTCAAATGGTGACCGCCGTGTATGGTGCGCTGAATGCCAATGTGAGCGGAGATGTGTATGTGGAGCTTGACGCCACCAACTATACATACGGTTCCGTGAACGGCGCCCACCACGCCAAGGTGGACGGCAATTTGACCACCGTCATCAAGGGCGGTACCGTTACGGGGCAGACGGCAGGCGGCTTTGTCAACACAGATGCATTTAACGTGGCAAGCGGCGATGTCCGCCTCCAGATTGACGGCGGCACGTTCAACGGCAACGTCATCGGCGGCTCCAACGGCGCGAACTCCGTCATAGAGGGTGACATCCACATGAACATCAATGGCGGAACGTTTAAGAACTATGTCTTGGGCGGCGGTTTCGCCGGCACCTACAATGGTGATGTCTATGTGACCATATCGGGAGGCGACTTCAGCGCCTCGAAGGGCGTGTATGCAGGTTTTGGTTCCAGCTCATCTTCTGTTTCCGCAGGAACGCACAACACCACAGTCACTTTGTTCGGTATTGACGATGAAAACCAGTTCGCGCAGTATACCGGTGTTTTAAGCGGCGGAAACCAGGCGGGAACCATCAATTGGACTACGCGTACACTGGATTTGAAGAGCTATACCGCAAGCGAGCTCAAGGCTAACCTCACCTCCTTCACTCAAGTCAACGTACTGAAGGAAACGAGCACCGTTATCAAGAAATCGAGTCAAGCCTCTGACCTTGGCGGTGCCTCTGCGCTGCAGGTTGACGGCACTTCCACGCTTGAACTCAATGCGGACAACGCAGATTGGAGTCTTGCCAACGTGAGCGTGACCGTGAACGAAGAGGGTACTCTGCGCAAAACGGGCAGCAACAACCTGACTCTGGGTAATGTTTCCGGCGCGGGTACGCTGGCCTTGGCTGAAGGCAATGCCACCGTGGGAACATTCGTCAATGCCACCGCAAACGTGGCTTCCGGCAGCACGCTTACCGTCAACGTGGCTTCCGGGAAAATCGGCACCCTGAGCGGCGCCGGCAGTGTCCTGCTCAGCGGCACGATTAACGGCAATACCAACTTCGCCTGCTCGGAAGGCCAGTGGACGGGCTCCGTCACCATCACCGGCAGCAACATCACCACCGACAAGCAGGAGCTCCACTTCAACAATTTCGGCACCAAGGGTTCCACCGTGGTGATTGACGGCATCGGGCACGGGGTCAGCACTTCCTTGTACCTTCCCAATGGAGAAGACAATGCCATTAACCCGAACATTCACCTGACGGGCAACGGCCTGACCCTGACGGATGGTGCCAGCAGTGGAACCGCCTACTTCAACGGCGATTGGTCCGGCGATGGTAGCTTCTCCTTCACGAAAGCCAGCGTCACACAGTCCTTCATGTTTCTTGGCGATTTCCACGCCTATAGCGGCAACATATCGCTTTCCGGCGCGCAGAAGCTCTATTTCGGCAACGGTGACATTGCCACGGCCAGCTTTGTTCCGGGCGGCGGCAGCGCCACCGGTACCGGCACCATCAGCGGTCCCTCTTCCGGCTCCAACTTCACGACTGTCGCCGTCAACTACATGAACGACGTAACCCTTGCCAGCACCTTCCAAGGGGCCCTAAACTTGGTCGTCAACACAAACCAAGAGGCCGCTCTCACCAAGGCTAACACCTACACTGGAACCACCATGGTGCAAAGCGGCAGCCTTGCCGTGCGCGGTGACGGCACCCTGGGCAAGGGGCAGGTCACCATCAAGAACGATTCAACCAAGGCGATTCTTAATCTGGCCTTGGGAGAGAACGCAACTATCACCGCCAAGGGGCAGGATGCCACCATCACCGGGCATTCCGTGGTGAATGCCAATTCCATTCAGGGTGCTTCCGCATCATCCCTGGCTACGGTCAGCCATGCCGTCATTGCCGTGGCAGAGGGCAAGACCCTGGAGCTTGCCAATGTGAACTTGGTGGATACCGCCATCACCGGCTCGGTCGATTTGACCACCGGTGTGAGCGCAGACAATCTGACCATCCTGACTGCCAGCACCTTCAAACTGGCCGGTGAGGATATGCTCCATGTGAGCGGCGCTCTCGCCCTAGAGTCCGGCGCCACGCTGGACTTGGCGCGTCTCTTTGAAACCCCGGTGCAGAGCTCCCCGCTGCGCGTCAGCTCCAGCGGCTCCCCGCAGCTGCCCTCCTCCCTGGCGGGAAGCTCCTCCGCTCTGTCTGTTGACAGCAACCTGGACGGCGGCAATCTGTCCCTGCTCGGTGCCGTTACTCCCACCGATGGCACCACCTATGTCCTCGCCTCTGCCCAGTCTATCGACCTTGCGAGTGGTGTCAACCTTACCAACCTGGCAGAGGGCTACACCGGTGCGCTCAGCACCCAGGCCGTTGACGGCGGCGGCTACAACCTCATCCTCACCCTCGCCGCTGCATCCAATGACTTGATTTGGGACAACCATGTCGGGGATAACATGTGGGATATTTCTTCCACGGCCAACTGGCATGCCAGCGGTACAGACACGCCCGGCACCTCCACCTTTGCCCAGAATGACAATGTGACCTTTGTGAGCGGGGTGACCAACAGCCCCGTGCTGCAGAGCGACATTACTGCAGGTACTGTGACCATTGAAAGCGGAGCCACCGCAACCATCAACGGCAATGGTTACACCCTGACAACTGATTCCATTGATGCCGCGAGGGCTTCCCTGGCACTCAACGGGGGAACGGTGTCTGTGGCGCAGAATTCCACCGTTGGCTCCCTGAGCGGAAGCGCTGCCCTGCAGATTGCCGAAAATGCCACGCTGACCGTGGGTGATGCAAACAACAGCACATACACCGGTGCTATTTCCGGCGCGGGAGCGATTGAGAAGTCCGGTACGGGAACGCTGACCCTGAGCGGCAACAACACCTTCTCCGGCGGGCTTACAGTGAATGAAGGCACCGTTTCTGTCACCTCAAAGGGCAACTTGGGTGCCGGCTCCGTAACCGTTGGACAGAACGGCACTGTTCTGTTCACCAGCAACGACTTGGCTACCGTGGACTCTCTTTCTGTGGAGGGCCCGGGCAAGCTGCGCCTGGTGACATCCACCAGGAGCGAAGTCGGAAACGCGCTCAATACCATTAGCGCCTCCAACCTGTACTTGGAGGACAATAGCAATCATTCAGGCCGCTATTACTATGATGGTTCCACCGATTTGACCGGCGTGCGGCACTTGTATCTGGATGGCGGCCAGCTGTGGGTGAACGCAAGTATGGAATATAACGGTGACGTTACCTTTAACGCCACCACATATTCAGAGTCGGGCACACTTACGGGAGCTGCGATTCGTGTGCACAATGCAGCAAAATTTGCAGGAAATGTGAATGTTGCAGAAGCCACCCAATTTGCGTGGTGCAGCAACTCCGTCGTAGAGTTTGCCGGTCCTGTCTCGGGTAGCGGGAATTTGAACTTGAAACGCTTTAATTCCGATGGCACATTCAAAGTCAGCGGCAATGCCTCCAACTATCAGGGTGCCATGACCTCCGATTCCCAGATTACCTTGAATGTGACGAAGGGCGGCCAGCTGAGCCTGGCCGGCGGCAGCAACCTGGAGGGCAGCGTGACCATTGACGGCACGCTGACCATGAACGGCGCCACAGGTTCCACCTCCACCATCAGCGGTGCCGTCTCCGGTTTCGGCACACTGGCCACCGCAGCCACCAACGGCAGCACGGTGAACGTTACCGGCTCCATGGACTCGTTCGCCGGTGCCATCAGTGCACAGGGCGGCACGCTTAACCTCGCGCCTGCGGCATCGTCCATCACCACCCATGATGTGCACGTGGCCTCCGGCGCCACACTCAACATTACTGCAGCGGCATCCAACACGTCTATCACCGCCCACGGCACCATGTACAACAACGGCAGCCTCACCCTGACCGGTGTCGTCAACCTGAATCCCGACAACATCTCCGCCTTTGAGCAGCTGGCGACCGGCCCCGAGCCGAAATTCGACGGCAAGGAAACCTATGAGGGCAGCGGCTACCTGAGGACCTCCGCCTGGTACTACCTGGTGAAGGGCGGCGCGGACAGCACCTTGAACAAGACGGGCATCACGGATATCACGGGTGGAGCCTTGGTGACGGATGCCGGCACGGGCGTGGACATCGTAGTGACGCTGGATACGTCCACCGGGCGCACCGGTGTCTACTATGTGAACAGCGCTCTGACCTACAACTCCACGGAGATGGTCGGGGCAACGGCACTTTCCATTGCGCCGAACGCCAGCCTCACCACCACCACCGACGTGGCTAACCTGCTCAAGAAATCCACGGGCACGGGCACCTTTGTGGTAGGAGACGACAATACCATCACCGGCATCTCGCCCGCCGCACCATTCGCCTCGTCCTTTGCCGGCACGCTGGAGGTGGCGGCCAACAAGAAACTCACCTTGGGAACAAACACGAACGGGCAATACATCGACTTCTCTACACTTGAAGCCCTGGTGCTGGGGGCCGGTGCCAACATTGATACCACGGCAACCAAGGTGACCATCAACAACCTGACGGCAAACGGCTCTACTATTAACATTAAGGACTCCCCCAGTGCCGGTAGTGGAGAGCCCGCCGGGGTCAGTCTCGAATTACAGGGTACCACCACCCTTGCCGGCAATCTGACAATAACCAGTGGCTGGAAGTACAGGGTCAATATAGAAGCACTTTCCGGTGCCCACGATCTTGAGCTTAAGGGAGGCAATGAAAAGCACTATGCCGAGATTGGCGATGCAGACATACACGCTCTCAAGGTGGGTGACAACATGACCAATGTCAAGCTTACCGGAACGGTCAAACTCAGCGATAATCTTGAGGCCAAGCGCGGCACCATTGAGGTCTCCGGGAGCACTAGCGTGGGCCAAGATCTGGATCTTTCCGTTAGCGGTGCCGCCAATGGCACCGTGCTCGTCAAGAATGGCGGCAGCCTGACGACCAAGGGTATGTGGGGGCGCCCGGACGCGCATCTCTATATCGAGAACGGCGGCCAGTTGGCCCTGACAGATCCCGGTTTGCAGATTGCCGGCACCGGGGCTACGAATGCGGAGGTCAGCACCACAAGCAACAGCTCGTTCGCCACCAACTCCGGCAATTGGACCATTTCCAACGCGGCGGTAAGCACTACTAAGGGTATGACCCTGGCAAACAAACTGACCAACAGTTCGCTCACCACTGCAGACAATGTCACGCTCAGCAATGCGGAAAACACGTTGACCTCCACCACGGTAACGGCCAATACACTCACCGTGACCGGTGCTAATATGGCCTTGGGCAACGTGATCGTTTCTGGCGGCACGCTGAATCTGACCACCACGGTGCGCACAGGATCCCTTTCTGTGGCAGACGGTGCCACGCTCAAGCTGGCTGGCGCAGAAAACCTGGCCATAGGTGACACCCTTACGCTGGCCAGCGGTTCCATTTTGGACCTTGCCAATATTACGGGAGCAACCGGCACGGAAAGCATCACCCTGGCCACAACCTCAAACGGTATCAGTGGTGATTTGACCGGCGTGACCCTGACCAACTGGACTGACCCCACGGGCTATACCAGCACCCTGGAAACACGGGGTAACAATCTGGTGCTGACCTTCACGCCCGTCAGCAACGACCTGATATGGGATGCGCACACCAATAATATCTGGACAAACAACGGAGCGGGGAACTGGCATATTGGCAGCGCTGAGGAGGGATCTTCCGTATTCGCCGCAAATGACAGTGTTATCTTTAAGGACGGCACGCACACGGTGAGCCTGGAAGACAATGTCACGGCGGGAACAATGACTGTTGCGGCTGGTGAAAACCTGACGATTACAGACAATTCCCACAACATCAGCGCAACATCTGTAAGCATCGGCGGTACGTTGAATGCAAACTCCGGCGTGCTGAACGCCTCCACGCCTGTCACCATTGCCGAGAACGGCAAGTGGGTGGTGAGCGATACGATACCGACTACCGATGCAGCCAAGGCCATGAATGTAACGGTTCAGGATGGCGGGGAGCTGCATATCAAGGGTGGAAACGGCAACGGTTCAAGGATTGTTTTGCCAGATGCTTCCGGAGCAGGCAAGGTGGTGTTGGATTCCGGCACCATCTCCTACCTGAGCGATTTGGGCGGCAATACGCTTGTTTTGAATTCCGGCACGAGCCTGAGGTTCGGTCATGCCCTAAGTACCGCGATTCACGAATATGCTGGCAACATCGAGCTGGCTGGCAATGCAAACCTGTCTGTCTGGGGTAGTTCCCAGCATCCAGGCGGAGTCACGGTGTCTGGCAATATCAGCGGCGGGGGATACACTCTCACACGTGATGACGGAGACAGACTGGTGGCGTTTACGGGGAATGTGACCCTTGGCGGTTTCAACAATAATGCGTCCGCTGCCAAATTCTCCGGCTCCAACACTGTGATTGGCAACCTGAATTCCAACCAACAAACGGAGTTCACCGGCGCTGCCACGGTGGATACCCTGAGCAGCTCCGGCAATGTGATCAAGAGCGGGGCTGGCACCACGCTGACACTCGGCGGCACAAACAACTACACCGGCGCAGTGACGGTAAACAGTGGTGCGCTTGCCCTGACAGACAGCATGACGCTGGGTGCAGTGACAGTGACCAATGCAGGAACCCTGCGGCTGGCGGGCAACGATGAGATGCTGACCACCACGGGGGCGTTCACTCTTACCAGCGGTTCTACCCTGGACCTGAGCGCATACACCTTCAGCGGCACGGAGACCGTGACCCTGGTGACCACCACCGGCAGCGGCAGCATTGTTGACCCGGGCGATTGGAGCTCTGTGAACCTTGTGTTCAATGGTGATGCGCCTGAAAATGCTGCTCTTAGGGTGATGAATAACAACCTTGTGCTGACCTTTGCACCTCCCGCAGACCTGATTTGGGACAACACGTCCAGCGACAGTTCCTGGACTTCCAGCCCCAACTGGCACGTGGCAGAGGCGGAACTTGGAAGTTCTGTATTCAAGAATGGTGACAACGTGAGCTTTACATCTGCTACGCCGAATGCCGCACCCGCACTGGGAGCAGATGTCACCGCAGGTACAATGAGCATTGCAACCGGCGAAACGGTAACTGTGGGAGGCTCCCATGCGCTGACGGTGACGCAGCTTGCCGGAGAAGGTGCCAATCTGGTGATGGATGGAAGCAGCCTGACAGTGCTGGATGGAGGCACCTCCACCATAGGAACGGTGACGGAGCATGGAGGCACCATGAACGTGGCCAATACGGGTACGGCGAAAGGAGCCGCTCTCTTCACTGGAGACATTCAGGTGGACGGAGGTTCCACCCTGAACCTGACACCCGCCGGGCATGATACGACAATAGCCGATACGGAAGGTGCAAAAATCAATGGTAAAGTTATCATTGGCACCGGAGAGGGCACCGCAGAGATTAAGGTGACAAACCAGTCCAGCGTGACTCTGACGGAAGGTCTCCACTTTGCAGAGAATGCAGCAGAGGCCAAGTTCACCATTACAGGTGACCGCAACCAGTATGTGAACGGCTTGCACGGTTCCGACGTGACGCTGAACATTGAGCGTACGAATACGTCTGGCGAAACTAGCCGCGCCGGATATTTCGTGGTAAGCAACCTTTCCAAGGATGAGTTCAGCGGCACCATCAATCTGCATACCATTCCGGGCGCGAGCGGTCGCCAGAATGGCGGCATGATTGTGTACAACTCTCCTGAGGGGCTTGCCAATACAGTGGTAAACTTCGGCACCAGGGATTCCGATTCCGCTCTGGCCTTCCTAGAGGATAGGAGCAAAGGAACGTGGGACGGAGACTATCAAGATGGTTGGTCCAGGAGCTTGAAGGGCGGCACTTTCCAGAATGCTCTGCTGGGCGGGCTTGATGGCACGAAGGGCAAGGTGTGGGCAAATGATTTGACCATCAATACGGCGGCCGATGTGTCTACAACCTTCGGCGGCGTGCTCGCCATTAACAGTTTGACCAAGGATGGCGATGGTACACAGACCCTCACCGCAGCAAACACCTACACCGGCGGTACTGTGGTGAGCGGTGGCTCTCTGGTGGCGGCCAATGCAACAGCCCTGGGTACGGGTGACGTGACGGTTGCCGCCGGGGCAACACTTGAGTTCGCCCCCTCTCTGACATCTGCCGCTCAGACCGGTGCTATTACCTTGGCTAGCGCTAGTGAAACCCTGCCTGGCGGTACGCTGACATTTGGTGGTGTGGGTGACAACGCCCTGAACGTGACCGGCGCCCTGACCTTGGGCAGTGGTTCCGTGCTGGACGTGAGCAACCTGAACTTCACGGATGAAACGGGGAAGGTTATCCTTGCCAAGACAACAGGGGGAATCACGCCTACGGACTTGTCTTCCGTGAAGATAGAAGGCCAGAGCGGCTACGGCTACACGCTGTCCCTAGACGGTAACAACCTCGTGCTTGACTACGAAAGCTCCATCAAAACCCTGATATGGCGTGGAGCCAGCAGCAATGTATGGATGAACGAAAGCAGAGAAGAAGGAACCAATAAGAACTGGTACACGGCGAACAACCCGGGTACTAACATTCCTTTCTCTGATTACGACCGCGTGCGCTTTGCTACCAATGCCACCGTGCAGCTGGGATCCGATATTGTATCCGGCCGAATGATTGTGGACAGCAACAGGTCTGTTACCATTGATACCAAGGGGCATGCCCTGAGCGTGGACTACATCGAGGGATCGGGCGGCAGTCTCACCGTGAAGGGAACGGACGACCAGACCCAGGCGACCCGCATTCAGGGTAGTACGACCTTGAAGAACCTGACGCTGGACGACGGCACCGTTTCCCTGGGCGGCCACACCGAGGTGAGCGAGAAGTTGACCGTGAAGAACGATGCGGAAGTAACGGTGAGCGGCACCATGGCGACCAAGGCACTTGATATTTCCGGTGGCAGTTCGGTGAGCTTGGCGGCAGGCGGTACCGCATTGACCACCAAGGTGGAGGGTGATTCCACCCTCACCGTGGGGGCAAACTCCTCCCTGAGCCAGCTGACGCTCAACAGCGGCACGGTGACCAACAACGCCACCCTGACGCTGAGCAACACGCAGGATACGATGGTGAGCGGGGACTCCCGAATCACCGGCACAGGCACCACCATCACCACCGGCATTCGGCTGGCAGACAACAGCACACTGACCATCGATGGCGGGCAGACCGTGAGTATCACGACGGATCACGGTATCATCGGCGGCTCCGGCAATGGCTCCGTGCTCACTCTGGACAACGTCACCATGACGGGCACGGCATCCTGGACGGTAGCCGACAGCGTGGATACAGTCAATCTGACCTCCACCACGGGTAGCGGAACGGTATTCGACACGAACGCCCACAGCGTGACGGTGGATGCCGGCATGAGCGGCACGGGCAACTTGACCAAGGCAGGCCATGGCACGCTGACCCTCAATGGTAGCAACAGTTTCAGCGGTGACACCACGATTTCGGGCGGCACCCTGAAGGTGAACAAAGCCGATGGTTTGACGAGTTCCGCGAATGTAAGCGTGGCGGACGGAGCCACGTTGTGGTTCAACTCACCCACCACCGCGAACATCTCCGGCAACACTGTGATTGCAAACGGCGGCATGCTGCACCTGGGCTCCGAGAACGCTTTGGCCACCACGGGAACCCTGACGTTCAACGACACCTCTGTGCTCAACCTGAGCGGTCTGGAGATTAAACAAGACCAGACGGAGTATGTGCTTGCCAGCGGGCAATCCATCAACCTGTCCAGCGGGTTTGATATGAATGACGTCATCGTGGAGTACGGCACGCACCCTGCAACCGGCCACAAGCCCAGTATCTCTGTGCGCACCAACGAAACGAAGGGTGTTCAGGAGCTGGTGCTGGCCTACGATGTCATCAATTCCAACACGCTGTACTGGAACGGTGGTACCGCCAATTGGACCGATGCCAACGTGTGGCACGATAAGCAAAGCGAATCGCCCACCACTTTTACCGAGTACGACGATGTGTTCTTTGACCCCGCCGAGTACTCGGATCCGGCTGCCGCCTCAGTGCAGGCCAATGTGACACAGAACACCAATGTCCATGATATGAACATTGTGGCGAGGGAGGGCGAAGGCGCTACCAAGAACACGGTGAATGTGGAGGTGAACTCCGGCAATACTCTGACCGTGGATTTCTTGAATGCAGATGATAACACGGAATTCATCAAGAAGGGCGCGGGCACTGCCAGTGTGGGAATCAAGGACCCGCACTTTGGCGCCGATATTTCCGTGACCGATGGCACGCTGACTACCCAGTTCCTCGACATGGCCGGCAACGGTATGGTGGTAGACGGCAATATCACGCGCACGGGTGGTACGCTGAATATTGAGGTGGGTCGAGTCGAGACCCCGACAAACGTGAAATTCACGCAGAGTGTATCTGGTGTGAAGGACTTCATTGTGAATGAGGGGTCCAACGCCACCTTCTCCGGCCAGGTCACGGTGCCCAACGAGCAGGATATCTATATGGATGTGGCAAACGATGCCTCTGTAACATTTAAGGAGAATGTCAGTTTGGCCGCCAACAACTGGATTATGCAGGGCGACGGTACCGTTAATTTTGACGGACATGTGGATATTTCCGAGGTGACGGGCAACTTCAACCAGCTAAACGGGAACGTGAATGTCAATTTCAACGGCGTCCTGAATACCGTTGCTAGCCAGATTAACATTCGACTCGACCCCGGCACCAATCTCTATATCAATGAACTGGATTTGCTCAACTCTGGTCAGGATACTCTGTACTTCACGTTCAAGAACACTTATGGTACGCAAGTAGACCGTGACAGTGTGCAGATAGACAAGCTGGTGATTGATGGCTCCCGCGGCCTCGGCACGAATACGTCCAGCCTCCCGGGCTTGAAAGACTATCAGGCCGGCGGCGATATCAATATCAAGCAGCTTGTGAATGCTGCAGGTTCCACCTCCGATGACATTGCCCGCTTGTGCAACTATGCGGGCAATCTGAACGGCGCGACACAGGGTGGCTGGGGAATCGCGCAGGTATTCAACCTGGGCGGGGCCACAGAGGAGGGTAGCGCCTTCGAGGGTATCATCCGCTTGCAGGACAGCCGAAACCAGGACAGCTGGGCAGGCACCGCAGATAACCACAAGAAGACAGTTGTTGTGCTGAATGACGAGTATGTGGCTTCCGAGGCTGTCATTGAGCTGAAGAACTACAGCAACTACAGCGACTTTGGCATCGGCATCAACACAGCAAACGCCAAGGTGACGGCCATCGAGGACTATAACGGCCATGCCATACAGAGTGGCAACTACGCCAAGGTGTTCTCTGGAGCGATGGACACGGCCAACACGGCTGTCCCTCAATCGGACGACACGCTGCGCACGCTGGAACTCATCGGCGAGAAGGACGACACAGCCGATACGGTACACAGCACCTCTGCGGGTGTGGACAAGAACCTGAACATTGTGAAGGAAGGCGTGGGCACGCAGGTGTTCTCCGGTGATTCCTCCAAGTTCAACGGCAGCATCGATGCCCGGGACGGCTTGCTGAAGTTCCTGAACACGGCCAGCTTGACGGTTCAAGACCTGACACTGGCCGCCAACGGCACCGCAACAGACGGTACGCTGGCCGTGCGCTCCGATGCCGCAGGCAGCAACGTGGGTATGGCATCGGTGCACGGCACCTTGAAGGCCAACAGCGGGGCTGTGTTGGATTCCAATCTCACCATGGCTGCGGATTCCGTATTGGATGTGCGCAGTACACTGACCACACAGCAAGGCGAGTACGCTGACAAGACGGATTACGTAGGCGGCCTGAATATGCTGGGCAACAGCCTCACGCTGCAGAGCGGTGCCTACCTCTCTGATGCGGACCGCAGCGCCCTGTTGTCCATGCAATGGGGTGAGCGCTACGAGCTCGCCTACAACCTGAGCAGCTTGACGTTGGGCTCTACCACCTACACAGATCCCATCGAGTTCGTGCGAGAGGACTACGAGCATAGCAACATCGAAGCTTCCCAGTACTTCGCGAACCTGCAGGAGTCAGACTACTACATCTGCTATTCGGGCTCCAATAATCCTGGCGCAGGTGGCAATGTGGGTACGCTTTACATCTTCAAGGCTCCTGAACCTGCTACAAGCACGCTGAGCCTGCTGGCGCTGGCGGCCCTGGCGGCCCGCAGAAGGAGGAAGTAGCCGGAGAAAGATTTCGGTTCCCGTTTGTTTGTGTTTCGGGAATCGAAGGGGGGCGCTTGGTATCGGAAGTCCCAAGCGCCCCCGCTTCTACAAGAGGACATATCCACACAGCACCCGGCAAATCCGAATAGTACCCAGCCAGCGTTGGCGGAGACGGGCAAATTCCAAATTCCAAATCCCAAATCAGAAATTCTAAATCCAAGATGCGTTTCATGGCAGGCAGCGGCGGTGCAGAAATGAGCACGCGTGCGTATCTGGAAGCGTTCCTCCCGCCCAAGGACGCGGTGAGAACGCGGGAGAAGCGTCGGCAGGTGCATGCCGCCTTCCTAGAGTATCTGGGAGAACAGGCGGAGCACCCGCTGAGCGCCCTGACGCCAGAGCACTGCATGAGCTTTTTCCAGGAACGCGCGCAGAGCATGTCGTCCACCACGCTGCGGGCGTACCGCGCCTACCTGAACTTTGCGTTTGATGCGGCGGTGGAGCGCGGGCTGTTGAGCGAATCTCCCATGCAGGTGGTACCGCTGCCGCCGCGCCGCACGCAGGCGACGGGAGAGGACACGGCATTCAGACCGGATGAGGTGCAGCGCATGCTGGCGGAGTTTCCGCCGGAGTACCGCGCGCTGGTGGGGCTGCGGGTGTACTGCGGCGGGCTGGGTATCACGGCGTGCCAGAACCTGCGCCGCTCCCAACTGAACCGTACGGCAAACATGCTGATGATCAAGAACACGGATGGGCGCGGGGGCTATATCGCACACTTCCTCCCCCCGGAGTTTATCCGCCTGCTGGACGACATTGCCCAGCCGGATGACGAGTATATTCTGCAAAGGTTGCATTATATGCACACCTGCCATGTTTCCCGCCGCTTTTCGGAGCTCTGCCGCACCCACGGCCTCATAGACCCCGCCACCATGCGCCAGATGCCCTCCGGGGGCAAACGCTACCGGCGCAGTTTCCTTTCCATCCCGCCGATGGAGGCGATGACCGATTGAGCACCCATGGGCGTGACAACCGGGTGCGAATGGGAATATGACAATGCACCGGTGTGGCGGCACTATCCCGGGCAAGCATAGGCACGGGCCATAGCGGGGAGCAGATTTTCAGCCCATTACAGCCAGCAGCCTGTGGGCCGGATAAGAAGGGTGCCTGGAACGGAAGGCCGGGCACCCTTCACTGTTTCCCGGCATGCTCCCACCCCATCCGTCTTCATGGCGGGTGGGGACGCTTGTATTTTTCTTCAACCGCATCCTTGCCTCCCCGTTGTTTCTATGCTACCCTACCACAATGCCGTGGCAGGCAGCCGGCAATCGGCATCCTTCACGGCCGGAACCAAGGGGACAATCGGTATGGAAACTCACAGGGGATTGACACTCGGCACGCTTCTACTTGCACTCGGGCTGCCGTGTGCCGGGTTGACGGTGCAGAACGATGGTATGGGCCGGGCCCTGGTTACGGTGAAGGACGAGACGGTTACAGCGTCGAAAATCAACGAAAAGACACCTTCTAAAACGTACCGCGACGGTATACACGAGTTGACCATGGTCAGTTACTATCAAGAGACCGTTCTGCGCCTGGATACAGCCCTGAAGGTGCAATACACATCCTTTCAGTCCAACACCGGGCTGTGCTTGGAGGTGGCCAACAAATCCGGCTGCCTCACCCTCACTGACACCGGAAGCTCCTATCCTATCAACAGTAACCAGCATATCACCGTTCGCCTGGATCCGGACACGCCTCCCATTGGCGACATCAGTTGGCTCATCTTCGATGCCACTTTGCAGCCGCGCTCCGTGCGAATGGACAATGACGAACCCTTCGTGTTGGAATGCACCATCCCGGACCTCACTAACCGGGGCATCATCACCTCCACGGACGATTTGAACGAGGGAGAGGTGGGCTTGCTGCTCGGCGGGCTGAACAAGCCGGAACACGCATCCATGTATTCCTTCACCTCCCTGTCCGTGGTGGCCCGCATACCCGCCGCGCCTGCGCCGGAACCCGCCACTGGCACCCTCTCCCTGATGGCCATAGTTGGATTGGCAGCAAGACGGCGCAGGAAGTGAGCGCCCCCCGTCTCGGCGTAGCAAGCGGGCGCCGCAGGAAGTAACCTATCTCCCGGAAGAGACATCACAGCCCCATCCGTTCCGGCGGGCGGGGTTTTGTGTTGCCCCTCTCTCGCCCTCCGCATCACCATGCCGGGGGCGGGCAGGAATAGCGGCGCTCCCATTTTCCTTGCTCTGGAGGAGTGCCGTGCTACCATGCCCGCATGCCGACAACAACAAATCTACCTACACTTGACGATGCGCTCCGCAACTACATCACCTCTCACGCGGATGAGGTGCAGGCGGCGATTGATTACGCAACTGAAAAGATGGCACAGCGCCGTATGGATACCGCAGACGCTGTTTCTTCAGTACACGAAGAACTATGCGACATCATGCTGGAGGATGGCTTCATTTTGACAGATTGCCGCGCGGGCAGACTTGTCTCTTTCCTGAATGTGTGCGTTGCAGAAATTGCTGACATGCTCTTCACCAAACCGCGCCCGCAAAAGATTCTACAGTTGGACAACTTTCTCCGAGGAAAGGCACTAGGCGTGATGTGCGAGAACGCCGGCGCGTTTTCTCGCTACTACCACGAGCTACTGGCCCTCTATTGTCAAGGCGAAGCCGATGAGAAGCATGTCTTCACCTATACTGCGGCCCGCTTCATCGAACTCCTGAAGCACAAGAAAGTGAAGCTCACACAGACGTTCCGCTGTGCCATCCTGGAACTAGCCATGCTTGCTACCCTCACTTACATAGCAGCAGAACGCGTCCGCCTGCTTCACTATGAAGAATAGGCTCTATTAGTACTGGTAGACGGGGAGGTATCACCCTTCAGGAACTCACCCAGCCGGACCTTGAGAACGCTCTCCGCAGACTTGTCCAGGGCATCGACTATGAAGGCCTCCTCGGCCTTCCCGGTGATGCCGGCAGCCATGGCAACGAACAGGGGGCGGTAGGCGCCTTCCAGGACGGGAAGGCACACGCTGGTGGCGGTGTCGGCGGCTTGGGCATCGGGGAAGCCGGGAAAGATGGCGCAGGAGGTCTCCTTGGACATGCGGATGAGGACACCCTCCTTCTGGCCCTTCATGGCTTCTCTGGCAGCCGCCATGATGACCGGCGTGGCCCACTCGGCAAAGCGGCGCGCCTGCTCCGCGTCGGCGTCCGGGCCGCTAAAGGCCGGCACGGTCACGCCGGCGGCCTCCATCCACAGGGGCAGGTGCGCGAGCTTCCTTGGGATGCGGATCATGTGCGGGTAGCGCGCCCCATCCGCCGGGGCTGCCATGATTTCCCGGATGTATGCCCGGTTCTTGGCGGTGATGGGAGTGCCGGCGCAGAACCAGTTTTTCACGGTGCCGGCGGAAAGGTGCAGCTTCTCCGCAAGGTCGCGGTAGGTGGTTCCGGTGTCTTCCATCCAGGCACGCAGCATCCCGATGAAGGCGGCAGGGTCGGTCTCGTTGTCGGTGGGAGCGCTCATCTGGGTGTATTTTACCAGTTTCAGGCGGTGCGTCAAGTTGGATGGAATAAAAAATGCGAAAAAGAACAAAATATGCTTGACGGTATGTCCAATGTTGGGTATAACGGTGTCCGTATGAAAAACATAACATACGGGTCTCTGCCGCCCAACAAGGCAGCTTACGCATCGGGAGTGTCCCGGTTGGGTAGAACCGACCATCTGCGAGGTAGCATGCAGATGCGTCTGGGTAAAGAGTATGCCGCCGATAGAAAGGAGAAGATAGCTAAGTGAGCATCTTCTCCAAGGCGGAAGCCGTCGAGCGCATGCTGAAGGCAGCGGACGGCGTGAAGAAAAACGAGCTGGGCAAGCAGGACGTGCTTGAACAGATTGCGGCCATGCAGGCGGAAGGGCTTTCCATCCTGCGGGCCTCTATTGAGGACGAGCTGGAACACTCCAAGGCAGGTGCCCTCTGGATGACCACCGGTCAGTGCGCCAAGTATTTCGGCGTGAGCAAGAACTCGTTCACCAACTGGCTGGCCCCGCTGGTGGTCCAGAAGAAGGTAAGGACCATGACCCCGCAGGGAGTGGTAGGCGGCCAGTCCTGGACCCGGTATTCCATCGCGGACCTGGAGAGGGAGCTGGTGGACAAGGACTGAGCCGGGCAGGCCACAGCCTGATATCATGCGGCACGCCGTCCAAATCCGGGCGGCGTGCCGCACTCTTTCCCCCTCCCGCCATCGGCATTTCGTTAAGCAAACCGAAGCATCCCCCGTCGGTATGACACAGGAGCTCCAAGGTGAATTTCTCCCTCTCGAAGGGGTGTACAGATGACGTGCCATGCATGCCTTAACATATTGGCTTATCAATGTTATTAGTCCTGTCCCCCGTACGCCTAAATTGCATTGGTTTCACCAATGCAATTTTTTTGTGGGCCGGCGGGATGCTTCCTACTTCTTGCCGCGTGGGTGGAAGTTGCGGTGGAGGTTGACGAGGCGCTTTTGCTCCACGTGGGTGTAGATTTGCGTGGTGGCCAGGTCGGAGTGGCCCAGCATGTCCTGGATGACACGGAGGTCTGCGCCGTTTTCCAGCAGGTGGGTGGCAAAGGAGTGGCGCATGATGTGGGGGTACACGTTTTCCGGGAGCCCGGCGGCGGCGGCGCGTGCCTTGATGATTTGGCGGATGCGCTCCCGCGTGAGCTGGGAGCCGCGGTTGGAGAGGAAGAGGGCGGCGGCGCGGTGCCCGGCGCGGCAGAGCTTGGGGCGTCCCTCGTTCAGGTAGCGGCGCAGGGCGTCCGCAGCCACGCGGCCCAGGGGCACATAGCGGGTTTTGCCGCCCTTGCCGGTGATGCGCAGGAACATCTCCTCCCAGTCAATCTGCTCTGCGCGCAGGGCCACCAGCTCGCTCACGCGCAGCCCGCTGCCGTAGAGCATCTCCAGCATGGCGCGGTCACGCGCGCCGAAGGGTACATCCGTGGGGTCGATGCTTTCCAGCAGGCGGTTGACGTGGTCTGCGCTGAGGGTTTCCGGGATACTGCGGCGGATGCCGCCGGCCACCAGCAGGGCAGCCGGGTTTTCAGGCAGCACCTTGGTGGCGGCCAGGTGGCGGAAAAAGATACGCAAATGCACCATGGCCACACGGCAGGAAGAGGCTGCCAGGCCGTCCGCACGCATGGAGCGGTGGTAGGCCGCCAGCAGGGGCTCCGTGAGCTCCCCCGCCGCCAGCCCCTGCCCCTTGCACCAATCGGCAAAGCGGGTGAGGCTGCGGCGCACGGAGAGGCGGTAGTTGAGGCTCAGCCCGCGTTCCGCCGCCAGATACAGCAGGAACTCCTCTATCAGCGTGGGGAACGGGCGGTCGGCCATCATGCAGCGGCGTTACTCCGCCGGGGCTGCTGTGGGCTCCGGCAGATCGGGGATATCGTCTGCGGCAGGCAGCGTGGAGCTGGGCGCGGGTGCCTCCATCTCCGGCTTGGGAACGTCGTCCAGCGTCTTGTGTTCACCGCCGCCCATCATGGCCTTCTTGCGGGCCTCGAACTCATCGGTCTTCTCGGAAGTCTTGTTGACCACCATCACGGTGCGTCCGGCGGAATTGGTCATGAGCTTCTGGTTGGCATCCAGCTCAATAGGCTGGCCCTGCACCACGGATTCCTCCGGGAAGAGCACACCGCCTGCATCCGTGGGCGGCAGGCCCTCCATGTTGGGGTCCGGCAGCAGGCCGCGCTGCATCAGGCGCTGGGGGTTCACCAAATCCGTCTCGCGCACATAGCCCTTGCTGCCGTCGCTGAGCTCGGCGTAGTAGTACATGCCCTCACAGACAACAATCTTGGCCTTCTGGGCGCTCACCATGGCACCGCTGGTCTCCTTGTCGATATCCGGGTTGCGGCGGAAGACGAATACCCTGCCGCCCTGCACTTCCAGCTCCTCACCGGGCTTGTAGACGCCGTCCTTCACACGCTTGGCGCGCTCAGCGGCACGCGAGGCACGCAGCCCCGGCGGGTCGCTGGGGGAATCCGCCTGCAGGTATGTGGGCGTGGAAACCAGGAACGCCTTGTGCTTGCAGGAAGGCAGCAGGCAGACGCAAAGGGCCAAAATCGCGAGGCTCAGTTTCATACGGCCCCATCCTAGCCCAGGGGCGCGGTTCTGGCAAGCCGTTTTTTCGTCACGCGGTGTAGGCGTGGAGAAGGTGCACCATGTCTGCGGCCAGGCGGCGCACGGCGGCCTCCCTGCCCTGGATGCGGGGAAGCCCCCAGAGGGTGAAATCATTGTGTGCCACAATATTGAAATACATGCCGCGCAGGCAGGTGAGGCACCAGAGCCAATCCCCGCGCGCGATTCCGGGGAAGAAGGCGCGCACGGCATCCTGCCACTCCTGCAAGGCGTAGGAAAAGTGGGATTCGTACACATCACGCGTCAGCTCGGGGTCCTCATACCCCATCTTGTTGAGGAAGCAGAGCACCTGCTCCCCGGAGGCCACGGAATCATCCTTCCACTCCGTGATGGGGGCGAGCAGCCAGGAGCAGATGACCTCCTCCGCGCCGCCGTTCTCGCGGGCGCGGCGCAGGGCCTCCAGGCAAACCTCGTTGTACTGGGTGGAAACGTAGGCAAGGGTGTCCCGGTACAAATCCGCCTTGTGGCCGAAATGATAGCGGATGAGGCCGATGTTGACGCCGGCGGCGTTTGCGATGTCGCGCACGGCGGTGCCCTCATACCCGCGCAGGGTGAAAAGGGCAATGGCGGCGCGCATCATCTGCGCCTTGGTGGCATCAGACTTGTTCATGGCTTTTTGCCCTTTTTGTCCTTTTGCTGCTGGCGGTACTGCTCGATGAACGCCTGGTCCTCCTGGCAGAGGTTGGCAATCTTGGTGCGGGAAACGCGGCCGCCGTCCTTCTTGAGGTACACGCGGCCGTGCTCGTCATCCAGGCGCTGAATCTTGGCGAACACCTTGGCATCGTTCTTGGCGGCGTGCCACTCGCGGTAGCCCTTGGCCTCCAGCTTGGCGCGGTCCTCCTGAATCTCCAGCTCGCAGCGGTGGATCCCCTCTTTAATCTGGCTCTCCGTCTCCTGCAGGAACCCGGTGTAGCCGTCAATTCCCATCACCAGGTCCCCGCGCGGGGAAACAATGGCCAGGGACGGGCGCTTGGTGAGCCCGTACTGGCGGGCGTAGCGGCGGATGGTGTCGATGCTGTACTTGGCGTTGTCGCGGGTCTTGTCGTCAATGGCGATACCGGAATCGAACTTGAGGCGCACCACGCGGTCCTTGCACCAGGCGTTGAAGGCGGGGGAATCCAGCAGGTGCTCGCCAAGCTCGCCGCTGCGCGGGCTCAGCACGGAATCATGGAACCATATCAGCAGCGGGCGCCCCTCCTGCCGCGCAAAGCGCCGCGCGGCAATATAGTCGCCCATCCAGCCGTTGCCGTGGCGCTTGCTCTCAAAGGCCTCCGTAATGCCGGCAATATCGGCGTCCGGGTTGTCGGGGTCCGTGAAATACACCTCGCCCTCCGCGCCGTTGTCAATCTTCTCCAGCTCTTCTGCGGAGGAGACGTTGTAGTTGACGGCGTTGGGGTCGCCGCCGTTCGGGAGAAGCGGATTGCCGAGGTGCTGGGCGGCCTCCTGCTGCTTCATCATGAAGTGGCGGGCGCGGGCCTCCGCCTCGGAGTCGCTCTCCTTGGTAGCGCTGGAACAGGCGGCCAGCAGCAGCGCGCAGGGCAGCAGGAGAAGGGGGTTCGCGTTCATGGCCTCTCCTGGCGTTTCACGCTTTGCCAAGCCTGCTCCATCTGCTGCGCTGAGGCATCCGCCAGGGAGAGCCCCTGCGCCTTCAAGAGGGCTTCCAGCGCGTTGAAGCGGCGCTCGAACTTGCGGTTGGCGGCATCCAGCGCCAGCTCCGGGTCC
>JAZLFB010000030.1:0-6886 GCA_045615585.1 Akkermansia sp. | reverse complement strand
CGAACCTGCGGCAGAAGCCCCCGACCTGCCGCCCGCGGAGACAGAGAATCCTGTGGCGGAAGCCGCCCCGCCTGCGGCGGATGCCGCAAACACCCTGCCTGCCGAGCCGCCCGTCGCCCCGCAGGAACAACCCGAAACCGCCACCGAAACCGCCCGCCAATCGTACTGGATGAGCGTGCTGACGGGCGACCCCGCCACCATCCCCGATGCGGTGCGCCGCCGCGCGGGGGCGGATGATGATACCGAGGATGCCGATGAGCGCAACTACCGCTTGCTGTCGGCGGTCAACCGCTCATGGGCTGCGGAACATCTGGGGTTGAGCCGAGAGAAAGTGCGTGCCGATTGGGATGCCATTCGCGCTCACATGGCAGATGAAATGGGCGTTGCCTCGGATGAGTATGAGGTCTTTGCGGGGCTGTCGGAGCGTATTCAGCGCAAAAAGGCAGAGGAACAGGCCACCAAGATTTACATGAAGTTCTATGAGACAGGTCTTCGCAACCGCACGAACTACGATTTTAAGGACTTGTCGGTTGCCGAAAAAGAAGTGGCGAAAAAGGCCCTGCGCGACGGCTACCGCGAAAACGAGTACCAAAAGCCCTTGGTGGACGAGCTGATGAAGGCGCTCAACTATTTTGAGAAGGAAGAGCTGCCGCTCTATTCGTTCAGTGAGCGCTTGCTGGACATGCCGCAGCTCATGTGGTGTGCGAACACCCTCAACGAGATGGATGCCGACGAGCGTTCGCGCGTGTACTGCATGCTCAGCGAGCGCCTGTCGCACACCCCTGCGGCGAAGAGCCGCGTGAGTGTGCCTGCGGGCATGGCCCTTTCGATGATGCGCGGTGTGGCCGATTTGCGCTTGAACTCGGTGGCGGCCTCCATGGGCTTGCAGAATGCCGCCATGAAATGGTTGGGCGAAAAGACGGGGGATGAGCAGATGGAACGCAGCGCCGAGCAGAATGACGGCATGTTGCAGCGCTTGGCCGAACTGCGGCGCATAGCCCAAGGCGAGGCGTTCCCCATTAAGCCCAAGGAGGATTCGGGCATGCTGGGGCAGCTGATGTTGGATGCCGCCGAAGCGACACCCGCTGCCGTTATCAGCGTGATGGGCGGCGGCGCGGGCTTGGCCGCCATGACGGTGCCCGGTATCGGCGCCGCCATTACGGAAGCGCGTCTGCGTGCCCCCGAAGGTGACATTGTGAGCCAGACCGCCGCAGGGGTGGTAGGCAGCGCCCTGCAAGCGGGTATTTGCGCGGGCTTGAGCAAGGTGGGCGGCAACATTCTGAGCCGCAGTATCAGCGATTTTGCCCGCGCGTCGGGCACGGGGGTGCGCGGCTACAGCGTGGCGGCGCTGAAAGTGCCTGTCAACCTGTCCGCAGAGACGGCCCGCATGGCCTTGGCAGCCAAGGCGGGAGAGGCTGCCAACCTCGGCACGCAGGAGCTGTTTGCCCAGCTGAACGGTCGCGCCTCCAACATCGACTGGCAGAGCTACGGTCATTCGCTGACGGATGTGGACGCCAACATGCGTGAAGCCGCGCGCACGCTGCCCTTTGTGCTGATGGCGTCGGGCAAGCTGTCGCTGCACCATTTCAAATCGCCCCGCGCCGTGTTGGGTGACGGCTCCTGCCTGAAAGAATGGGGCATCGGCGAGGACACCATCCGCCGCATTATGGGCGAGCCGAATACCGTGCGGCAGGGGGATATGCTGCGCGAGGCGCTTTCGGGCAGCCGCCGTTGGAGCGCCCCCGGTTTCTTCCCCGAAATTATGCGTTCCGTCAAACTGCTTAACACCGATGATTACCAAGGCTTTAACGATGAAAAGGCTGTGCGCGATTTTCTGGGCTTGCCGCAATATCAGCCCGAAGAGCTGAAGGACGAAGGCCACACGGCGGCGGGCACCAAGACGGGGCAGGCGATGTCTCTGTTGCAGTACCGCCGCCTGGAGCGTGAGGAGCTGATGGAAAAATGGGCGCGTTTTGCCGCACAGGATGAAGCAGCCGCGCAACCGATGGATGAGAAAGTGCTTTCTCCGCGCCTGATGACGAAGCCGGTTATTGTGAACCGTGCAGAGATGGTGCAGCAGTCGCTCCGGCGTCTCCGTCGCCTGTCGTATCTCGCCTTGGTTAAGAACTTTACGGTTGATGACCTGCTGAACACCAAAACGCCCGAGGCGGATGCCGAAGCCCACCGCACCAAATTGTTGCAGACAGCTGCGCGCGAGGCTCTGGCTGCTGTGCATGATGATGCTGACGGCTCTGTTTTTGAGGATAAGCCTAAAACCGCCCCTAAAGCTCCTGTCGACGAAGGACCCGACACCGCAGCAGAAGAAAAGGCAGACCCGCTTTTCAGCTTGCCGCTGCACAGCCGTATGGAGGAGTTACGCCGCCGCTATCTGCATCTGGAGGTTGTAGAGGCTGTGGAGAAAGATGAACCCCCGCCCGTGGTTGTGGAAGACAGGGACGGCGGTCTGAAACGCGAGATGAAGAATCTCATGCGTTTGCTTTCGTATACCGATGAGTTTCAATCGGTGCTTTCGCGCGGTTACTCTCTGCGCCACGCCTACGCACAGCTGTTGCACCGCGAATTGAACTTTGAGAACAAGATGTGGTTGCCCGATTCGCTGCGCAAAGCGGTGACCGAGCCTGTGTCGCCTGCCCCTGAAATGCAGTTGGCGTTCCAACGCTATTGTGATTTGACCGGGGCGGAGTTGGAATCCTCGCGCGGTGAAAATAAACAGCTTTGGTGGCGAGTGCGCCGACCGAACGGGCAGATGACACCGTGGCACCCCACGCGCGAGCAGGCGGTCAATGATGTGGTGGCCAATGTGCGTCTCAATTTCCTGCCGTTGGAGGGCGATGACCCTGAATCAACACCCCTGCCTGCGGCCTCGTTGGCTGAAACGCAGGACTTTCCGCATGCAGATTATACCCGCACAACGGGCTTTGACCAGCTGTGCCGGCTGGCCACGAACGATTTGTTGCACACATGGGTTGAGGACGCCACGCGGCAGGCACCTTCCGTGCAGATAAGATATCCCTCTCCCACGGCAGAGATGGCGGTGAAAGACGGTAATGCCAAAGCCGTTGAACCCGATATGGATTTGGAGGAAACCTACAAGATGCCCCGCCACCTCAAGTGGGATTTCCGGACTGCCCAGACCCCCTACTCGGTGATGATGGGGCACTTGGCGGGACAATGGCAGCGGCAACTTAATATGGGTTACATTTCCGCACGCGAGGCAGGGGAATTCCTGCAACGCCGCGGCGCCATGACGGCAGAGGAACTGGAAAACATCATGGCGTTGGCAGAGCCTTACACATTCTACCCGCCTCAGGTGGAGCGCAAACCGAACGCCAACGGTCATATCGGCTACGGCATCGTGGGCAAATACCCCCGTGAAAAGGTTGATACGTCAGAGTGCAATTACCTGATGGCTCAGGCCCTGACCCGCTATTCCATGATGGTGATGATGGAGCATTTGGATGAAATCCCCATGCCTGATTCCGCCCGCGAGTGGTTTGGCACGGCGGCGTTCAGCTCGTTGTCTCCCTCCTTGGGAAAACGCCGGAAACGGAGCTTGGGTAACCCCGACAGCGCCGATTTCCTGAGCTGGGTGAACCGAACGGCGGCAGAGGAGGTTGTGTCATTAGCTGACAGAGCCCGCGATTTGCGGCGCAAAAGCAGCAAGGCCGATGCCTTGGAAAATGACCCCTTCTTCCCCCGCATAAAAGAGTGTTTCTTCCCGCCCGAACACATCCGCATCGAGCAGGGGTGGAGCTATGTTTTGGGTGGTGCCCCCACCTTGCAATGCCACCCCGAAACGATGGAACAGCTGATGATGCAGCCCGATACCGCCCTGAAAAAAATCACCAAACGAGAACACACTCAGTTGGTGAAAGATATGGGCTGCGATTATGTCGAAGCGCACATGCGCCTGCGCGAGCTGGCGGCTCTGTTGCCCCAAAACCCGCAGTTGCGTGAATATGGGTATGATTTGCGTGATAACAGCCTGTGGCATTTAACTCTCAACGCCCCTGACACACCGTCTTCCGCCGAAACGTGGTCCGGCGATATCCCCTTTGCCGCACCGCGCCGCCCGCGCCCGTATAGCCACGGCGTGAAGTTGGAGCGCGTAGATAGTCTGCCGCCTGAAATTAAGGATGATGAGCGGCTGATGCGCGCTTTTGAAACGCTGCAGGTGGTGCGCCGCTTTGCTGCCGATGCCCCTGTGGCAACCCAAGACGGCATTTGGTGGCGCGGGGTTCGTTACGGCGGGTCCGATGGGGCTAAACCGCGCCAAGGTGCCTATATCAAGGATTGGAACCCTCACCCTGCTTTAGAGCATTTGACCGCGCTGTTCGATACCATCTATCAGGAAAACGGCGAGTTCGGCAACGTCAATATCGCGGGTGTTGCCGTGCCGGGGTTGTCGAAAGAAACAGCAAATGAGTGGCTGAAAAACATCACGACTTATCGTTGCGATGTGCCGGATACCGCCGGTCAGAGCCTTGATTCTCACAAAAAGAGGACCAACATTCTGCGCCTGATGCCGGGTGAAGCCAACGTACCCACGGAAAACATGCGCCGCCCCTATGTGGTGCACAGCTCGCTGGCTGCACCGCTTGCGGCACGCACGCTCGGCACCAATGAAAACAGCTCTTTGGATGACATTTGCCAGCCGTTGAAGGGGTTTCACTCAGAAATGCACCGTCTCCCCGGCGGTGATAGGTTAGAGCAGGGCAGCCGCCGCTACCTGTGCGAAAATCTGGAATTGCTGTTGCAGCGCACGCGCGATGAAAACGCCTTGGCGAGCGGTGCTTTTGCGGCACTTACCAACAAAGAACTCATCATGCAAATGGCAGAGGATTCGCAGTTCTCGTTTTCGCTTCGCACGCGAAAACCGATGCAGTTGACCCCCGCAGAGGCTCATTTGGCGGCTTTGTTCCATGCCCTGTTGCGTTATGAGTTCGGCGGCGATGCCGCCGCCGCGCAGGATGTCGTGCGAATCAGCAAGGGCATTCAGAGCGACCCGGAGATAAAACGAGAAGTGCGCGACACGTTGCTGCGCTCTCGTTTGGGTTTCACGGAACGTTCAAAGATTGAGTGGAACGGTCGCACGGTGTATCCGTCGGACGGCGAAGGAAAGCGCTTGAACCCGCTGCCTCAGAAACGATACGGCGTGAAAAAGAAGAAAGGTTATGAATTCGGTGAGGCCGTCGAGCCTGAAAAGAACTACTTCCGATGAATCTCCAAGCACTACAGACCCGCCTGAAGGACAGGCTTTGGCGGCTGCACCACCTGTACTGGATTGAGAACAAGGCGGGGCGCATGCAGCGCTTTCGCCCCAACGCGGCACAGCTGCGCCTGTTCCGCAACCTGTGGTACCGCAACGCCGTGCTGAAAGCCCGCCAGCTGGGTATCTCCACCTTTGTGGAGATGCTCATGCTGGACAGCTGCCTGTTCACGCCCAACTTCCACGCGGGTATCATCGATAAAACGCTGCCCGATGCCGAGCAGAAGCTCGCCAAGGTGCGTTTCGCGTGGGAGAATCTGGACTACCTGCCCCCCGGTGCCCCGCCGGGGGAGCAGGCTCTCGCCTACCTCGGCGGCCTGATTAAGCAGCGCACGGGGGTGCAGAAACGTGGGGAAATCCACCCTGTTTCCGATGCCCGCACGCGCCTCTCCTTTGCCAACGGCAGCGATATCCGTCTGGGTACCACCCTGCGCGGCGGCACGCTGCAACTGCTGCATGTGTCGGAGCTGGCACACGTCTCCGTGCATGCGCCGTGGCGGGCGCGCGAAATCCGCACGGGTGCCATCAACACCGTTCCGGCGGAGGGGACGATTATCCTTGAAAGCACGCACGAGGGCGGGCGTTACGGCGTCAACTATGAAATGACCGTACAGGCCATGGAGAACGCCGCTAAGGCGGAGAATGAGCTGTCGCCGCTGGATTTCCGCTTCTTCTTTTTCAGCTGGTTCGATAACCCCGAATACACCCTTTCGGGGCACGGCGGGTGGAGCGATACGCTGGCCGCCTACTTTGAGAAGATGGAGAACGCGGGCGTGCCGCCCCTGAGCCACGGGCAGAAACTCTGGTACGCCCGCATGGAGCGCACGATGGGTGCCGCCATGAAACAGGAATACCCCGGCACGCCCGATGAAGCCTTTGCCACCGGCAACGACGGCGCCATCTACGGCTCGCAAATCGCCCTGCTGCGGGAGCAGGGGCGCATCGGGGCGGCGTTCCGCTACAACCCCGCCGAGCCGCTGTACACCGCGTGGGATTTGGGTTTGAGCGACCACACCGCCATCTGGCTGGTGCAGCACTGGGGCGGGCATGTCTACTGGCTTAACCACTATGCCGCCAATCAGCTGCCGTTGGAGCATTACGCGGGCAAAATCCGTGAGTGGGAGCACCAATATGCCCCCATCGCCGCGCATTTCCTGCCGCACGATGCCGCCCACCGCGACCCGCACGGACAATCCTATGTAGAGAGCTTGGCGAAAGAGGGGATTCACGCCGTGCGCGTTGTTCCCCGCACGCCCGATGTCTGGCGCGGTATCAACGTGCTGCGCGGGCTGCTCTCCAAAAGCTGGTTTCACCGCGATACCATGCAGCAGCGCCTTAATCCCAAGGGCGAAAAGGAACCGAGCGGTCTCGCCTGTCTGGAGATGTACCGCCCCGCCCCCGCAGGGAGCAACGGCAGCTGCCGCGAAACCCCGCTGCACGATGCTGCCAGCCACAGTGCAGATGCCGCCCGCATGTTTGCAGAGGCCCTTTCGCACGGCTTGGTCAGCCCCGTCCAGCTGCGCTACGCCCCCCGCCGCGCCCGCATGTAAACAGGGCAGGGGGTGATAGGACGGCATCATTTCGATAAATGGGGAT
>JAZLFB010000029.1:0-2855 GCA_045615585.1 Akkermansia sp. | reverse complement strand
CACGCGCGAGAATATCAAGCCAACTGGGAGAAAGATACCTCTTACCCGTCATGTCAGCTTGCGTTTAGGGAAAGGAGAGCGCGTGCGTATCTAACACCTCGGAACATAGTACCCGTAGTGGTGGGCTTGCCACCTCATACGCATTCTGAACCCGTATGATGCCAAGCAGATGAACATTAGCGCAAAAAAGAAAAAGCTCATGCTGCTGGGCGGGCTGCGGTACCTACTGCCCGTGATAGATGCCGCCCACAAGCTGGGTATGCACGTCATCACCTGCGACTACCTGCCGGACAATATCGCTCACAAGTATTCCGACGAGTACCGCAACGTCAGTATCATCGACAAGGATGCCGTGCTGGCCGTGGCGCGGGAACTGCAGATAGACGGCATCATGTCTTTTGCCGTTGACCCTGGCGTGGTCACCGCCGCATACGTGCAGCAGGAAATGGGGCTGCCAGGCTGCCCGTACGAATCTGTGTGCATCCTACAGAACAAGGATCGCTTCCGCGAGTTCTTGCGCGCGCACGGCTTCAACTGCCCGTGGTCCTTCGGCTTCGCCTCTATGCAGGAAGCTATTGAAGCCGCAGGCCAGTTTTCCTACCCCGCTATTGTGAAACCTACGGATTCCGCTGGCAGCAAGGGCGTGAGCCGCGTGGATTCCGCAGCGCAGCTCCCTTCCGCCCTTCAGGCGGCCATGCGCTGCTCCCTCTCTGGCCGCATCATAGTGGAGCAGTTTTTGGAGAAGGTTGGCTGTTCCTCGGACTCTGACTCCTTCTCCGTGGACGGTAAGCTGGCGTATGTTTCGTACTCCGCCCAGCGCTTTGACGAGGATGCCCCCAATCCCTACACCCCCTCCGCCTTCAGTTGGCCCTCCACCATGGGGTCGGAGAACGAAGCCATCCTCACTGCGGAAATCCAGCGCCTCATCACCCTGCTGGGGCTTGGCACCTCCATCTACAACATTGAAACCCGCGTGTGCACGGACGGCAAGCCATACATCATGGAGCTTTCCCCTCGCGGAGGCGGCAACCGCCTCGCGGAAATGATACGCCACGCCACCGGGGAGGATCTCATCACCAACGCCGTGCGCGCCGCTGTGGGACTCCCCGTGGAGGGCGTGGAGCAAAAGCCGTACAACGGCCACTGGGCGGAGGTCATCCTCCACGCTTCGGAAGACGGTGTATTCCAGAATCTGGAAGTGCTGCCGGAATTGCAGAAAAACGCAGTGGAGGTAGACCTGTGGGTTAAACCCGGCGATGCAGTGCACGCTTTCCGCGCAGCGAACGATGCTATCGGTACCTTGGTGCTCAAATTCGATACAGAGGTAGAATTGACCACAGCGCTCAAAGTGCGCACCTTTATTTGTCGTACTCGATAATGTAAATAGCGAGTTCGAGCCTAACAGGCGTAATCATGCAAAATGGGGCACTCCATCAAGAGCTTTGCTCCTCGGTCTTCGCAAGGCGCAAAGCCATGTTTGAGGTAGAATCGCATGGCAACGGTATTCGTTTTAAGTACCTCTAGTCGGATATGGTTGTACGGCAGGGGAAGTCTTTTTGCCTCGTTTATCAGAATAGAGCCCAAGCCGGTCACATTTAAGCCCGATTTCGCTGTACATATGTACGTTATGTACACCTGGCCGATTGAGGCATCCAAGTATAGAGCCATCAACGCCGTCAGTTTTTCACCCTTCCAGATTTCAAACGTTCGCGCTCGTGTGCGAACTTTGTGCGCGTAAACCTCCAAATCCAGATTTGCTGCAAAAGGCGGATTGAAATCGCTTGAATGCTCAAGCATATAAGCGTGAACTTGTTCTTCCGTCGCTGCATCCTGCAGCAATTCGGCTCCGTAGTGGCGTAGGTCATGCGCGTCTTTAACAATGTCTACGGCCATATACGTTTTGGGTGAACATTCATGCTAATGTGCGGGCTAGCCCTTTCGCAAGCCTACAGTATTTCCAATACTGTAGCAAGCCTAAAGTTCGATTTTTTTTGATTTTTTCTAGAAGCAAGGGTATGCCCGGCCTTGGGCGCACCCTTCACAGCGTTTCCAATTTATCGCGCAACAAGCTCGCTATTAGTATTATACCTAATTTTAGACACCTACAGTATTGGAAATACTGTAGGCAAACCTTGCGGGCCCTGTTCCCGTCCTCCCAGCCGCGCTGAAAGCCCGCACTAGCGTCTCCCGGCACCTGCGGGCTTGCCGGGGCTGAAACGTGCTCCTGCGGCCTGTCAGCCGCCGTTCCGGGCGAGTTGTTTTGTCCCGGTTTCCCGCACCACTGCAACGCCTATCCCGTTGCAGGACATACTCCCCCCGAGAATGGGATATGAACGGCAATTTTCAAGAGCGGCCACAACCCTGGCCGCCGAGACCTCCTGAAAAAGCCCGCTTTCCTGCGCCGTGGCAAGGGCTATCCGTTCATGAGCAATACACCCCCCGAGAAAAACTCAATCTTCGTAACTGAACAACAGGTGTAGCCGAACGTGGTTTTGCGAAAAAAATTCCGACCTTTACCGGGAGTCTCCAAACGGCTCGTTGATACCCGCGAACCCGCATGGCACTAGGCGCACACGGTTTTTCAAATGACATTCAGGGGTGTGAAATAGCGGTTGCGAAATCGAAAAAAGGGGCGACAACCGGGAGTTCCGGGGAGTTCCGCAGTGACAAAAACGGCACTTTTCGCGCGGGAAATTGTCTGGAATTGTCCTCGATTTACGTCTGCCCGGCAGCCCGGAACATGCGCGGAAACCCGCGCCGCTAGGGGAAACGGGGAAAATGAGAGGCGGCACGAAACACTCGGTTTCGTGCCGCCTTCAGGGTCGCGCATTTCTCGCGATGGAAAAGTGCCGACC
>JAZLFB010000028.1:0-2859 GCA_045615585.1 Akkermansia sp. | reverse complement strand
CACGGTGAAGGTGTCGTCACGCAAGGTCAGGATGTTGCCCAGGGAGGCCAACACATCACTCTGGATGAGGTAGCCGGGGGCAGCCGTGTGCAGGGAGCCCTCATCCGCCTGCGGGAACTTGAACAGCTTGCCGGCGGAAGGCGCATCCAGCATCACATCACTGAAGTACTCCTGGTTGACATCCGTGGCGTCGATGGCGGCCTGCAGCGCGCCCTTGAGCGCATCCTCACCGCCACCGGCATCCAGGCGGCGGTTGATGAAATCCGACATGTTGAGGAAGGGCCCGCGCTTGCGCACCTGCTTGACGATTTCCTCCGCAAGGCGGGCGATGGATTCCGGCTGGAGCATGCGCACCTCGCCCCAGGCGGCGGCCAGGGCATTGCCGGTGGAGCGGAGCGAGCCGGAGCCCTGCATCACGCTGTAGCCGCCGAGGGAATCCAAGCTCTTGTCCGTGGTGGAGGCCATGAAGCGGGAGAAGACCACCTCATCCTGCCCCTTGCCCTGCTCCACCACCACCAGGCGGCCGTCCTTCTGAGCCACGAGGTCGCGTTTGGAGAGGCCCTGCAGCACGGCGGTCCAGGCGGGCACGGAGGTGGAGTTGATGTTGAAGCCGCCATCCACCATAAGGTAGGCGGCAATGTGCTTCCAGCCATCATTGTCCATGAGGTTCTGAATGACCTGCTCATCACGGTACGGGGTGTACGCCTTCTTGTGGCGCGCCACGGGCAGCATCTCCGAGCCCTTCATGAATTTCTGCAGGGTGTCTTCCGCCTTGATCTTGCCGTTGCCGCCAGGCATGTCGGACACGGAGGAGCAGAACCAGCGGTCCCACACGCCGTCGTTGATGAGCAGGCCGTGGTCGAAGAAGTCGCCGAAGACGCGGGTGTTGCCGGTCACGGAGGTGCTCATTTCCTTTTGCTCGAAATAGGCGTACACATCCCCCGGCGGCAGGCAGGGGTCTGCAAAGGAGTTGCCGATACCCACGCCCGGCACGCCGGCCTGGTACTGCATGCGGCGCAGCTGGGAGATGCCGTTCTTGTCACCGCCGCTGGTCTGGTACCAACCGGGCTGCAGGCGCATACCCGCAAAGCCGGCCAGGGAGAACGGCGGGTGCACGGGAATCTCCATCACGGAGGCAAAGGAAACCTGCTCGCCCTCACTGGTAATGCCCAGCACGCCGTTGTTGCCCACATTGTCCATGGGGGTGGCGCTCAAACCGGTGCCGATAGGCAGGGTGGCTAACTGGTAGGGATGGTAGCGGCGCGTTTCATCGTCCGGCTCCAAGATGGCACTACCCCAAAATGCCGGGCTGGAGTGCTGCCAGATTTTGGTGCGGTAGTCCTTGCCGGGGTAGATGCGGGTATCCACATTCAGGTTGGAGGACTTGGCCACGGCTCCCAATGAGGTCACATAGTAGGGAGCCTGCGGGTCGTTCATGTATTCGCCAAAAATTTCAAGTTCGCTGATAGGCAGGAACTTGAGGTGCGCCATATCGCGATCCTCGTCACCGTTGCCGGGCTCTATGACGGCGTCCTCCCTGGAAATCCAGCCCATGAGCATGCGCTGGGGAGAGAGACCACCCTTGTCATCCAGTGCGGCGGAGTCCGTCTTGGGCACCTCTTGGGTGCCGGACATGCCGCCGTACCCGGAAATCACCGTGTACGCATCCGGATGGTTGGGGGCCAGACGCCACCCGTGGGGGTCGGAGAGGTTGCCGTCGTAATCGTGCAGATGCGTGGTAAACTCATCCAGGCCAATGCCCATCTGGAAGACATAGATACCTTCCTTGGAGCCGTCACTCGATGCCACGGCACAGTCGTGGAAAGGCACCTGCATGGCACGGCAGCGGTAACCGGTGAGAGTGTTGGGATGGCAGCCCACCACCCAAGGGTTGTTGTGAATCTGCGTTTTCTTGTCGTTGGTACGGCTGCTGGCCGGCGTAAAGAAAAGGATTTCCCCGGGCTGGAAAACAATGTCTCCCTTGCCCCCGCCCTCGGCTTCGAAATAGTCGCCGCCATCCACGCCGAAGTCGGAATCCAAGAATTTACCATAGGAGTTCTTGAAGGCGCTCTTCACAAGGTCCACCCACTGAGTGGAGCGGCGGTGGCCGTTGAGCTTGCGCAGCCAGATTTGGCGGTACGGGGTGGAGAAAGCCCAGAGCTTGTGCCCGGCTACACGCATAGGGACATTGTAGGGATTCCACCAAAGCACCAGAGGCGTGTAAGCCACATAAGAGCGCCAGGGTTGCTCGTCCATAGAGTACGGCAGGCCGTACAGTTGCAGCGTACTCACCTGGCCGTTCCACCCAGGCATGTCCCCGGTAGCCTCGATGTCCTCCAGGGTAGTGGGATGCACCACCAAGGCGTAAGTGCTAACAAAGGCTAGCATAACGGGCGTGCGCGCGTACCCGGCAGTCTCGTTGCCGGCATCCAGCATGGAACGGGTATCATAGAACGACTTCTTTCCGGGGGTGTCAGGGGAAGAAACAGTACCGCCGGAATCATCCGTGGCGCTGCCGCTCATACGGGTGTAGAGGTTCTTGCCGAGCGTACCCTGCAGGCGCGCGGCAAAGGCGTTGTCGCTCTGCGAGCCGTTGGGGTAGGCGTTGTAGTAGGCGTACATGGTCTGGTAGGAGCCGATGGGCATGTTGGCTTCCGTACCCTTGGGAACATCCTTGCCCTCTGCAATGGGGCAGTCCTGGCTGGGACGGCAGGCGAACTCCGTGCCGGTGAGGCTGTCCTTGTTGAAGAGCAGGCAGAGGTCCTGCTTGAGGCCGCCGGTGCGCACGTTCGTGGGAATGGAACGCGAGGTGACCGTGGCATCATGGAAGTACGGCATGCCGGCAGGTTCCGTGGACTG
>JAZLFB010000027.1:0-2647 GCA_045615585.1 Akkermansia sp. | reverse complement strand
CGTGAACGTGAATGCGAACATCGATGCCTCGCTCGGCAAGATGACCAACACCTACATTTGCCTGAACAGCGGTACGCTTACCAATAACAAGGGGCTGAAACTCGCCAAGAATCAGATGCTCCTTTTCAACGGCGGCAACCTGAATCTGGCGGGTAAGGTGCTGACCACGTCGGTGGGGGCTATGGTCCAAGTGGGCGAATCAGCCGTGCTGGAGGGCGGACTGACGCTGGCGGGCGGCACGCTGGTGCTGGACGACGGTGTCAATCTCTCCGTGAGCGGGGCATTGACGCTCTCCAAGGTAACGGCTCTCTCGCTGGACGGTACCGCCACGCTGACATTCGGCACGTTGACGGCACCCAAGAAAGGCACGCTGGAGGACTTCTTCGGGGTGTCTGAGGGCGGTGTTACCATCAGCCGAGACGGCAACACGCTGACTTTCAGCGGGCGCACGGCGGTGGCGGCACCTGTTGCCCCCTCTGCGCCTGAAACGCCAACCGCGTATGCTCCTTTGCCCGCTGTAGCCTTGGCGGCGGAAGCCGTTGCCGCGCGCCCCTTGGGTGATGCGCTGGTGATGGCCGATTGGGCGATTGTGGATGCCAACCGCGCGTTCACAGGCACGCTGCAAAGCCGCCGCGATAGCGGTGTTCTGCTCGCCGACGGGCAGGGCATGGCTTGGGCAAGCGCCATGGGCGGTGTTTCCCGCCACGGCTGCGAGAATGGTCACAACGGTGCCGATGTCAACCTGAGCGGTGCCGCCGTGGGTGTGGAACACACGGCAGGGGCGAACTCCGTCCTCGGTTTGGCGGTGGGGTACACATGGAGCCGCATCGGTGCCACGGGCATGCAGCATCTGCGTCAGGACACGGCACACGTTGCGCTGTACGGACAGACCAAGCTGCCGCACGGCTTCACCGCCGAATGGTCCGCCGCTTACGGTGACACGGACAGCAAGGGCAGCTTCTACGGCGTGCGTGAAACGTGGAGTCAGAAGAGCACAGCGATTTCCGCCCGCCTGAACAAGACACACGAGCTGAACGACAGCACCGCCGTTCGCGGCTTTGCTGGACTGTCCTACGATGCCACGGATGCCGCAAGCATCCACGGCATGCACACAGGCAGCATCCAACGATTGCAGGGTGAAGTGGGTGCGGGAATCACCCACCGCGCAGACAAGCTGACGACCTACGCCGAGGCTTCCGTGACAACCGACCTTGCCCGCAACGCCCCCGCCGTGGACTTCGGCGCATGGCGACAGAACGGTGCCACCCCCGGCCGCACAGGCCTCAACCTGACCCTTGGTGCCGCCTACGAGCTGACGGACAAGTGGAGCATCAACGCCGCTTACCACGTGGAAGCCGCAGAACGCGCCACGCAGCACAGCTTCAACGTGGGGGCGGGAATGAAATTCTGATAAAAGCCTTATCCGCTTTCACCGGAGGTGTGACGCATGCGTCAGACCTCTGTCTGTTTTTTGAGGTAAATGGAAATAAAAGGTACCGTGCCTCCTTTTAATCAGTGTGGTAAAGAGTAATTCCCCCTTTTTTACAAAGGAAAAAGATTGACAATCATTTTCCTTACCGTTACAATGAAACCGCGCCTAGGAAGGGATGCTCTAGCAACCCGCCGCTTGAAATAAGCCACCCTGGGCGCTCGTTTTTTGTTCTCTCTCGCAGTTATGAAACTTTTTTACCTTGACGAGTCAGGGAATCCAACACCCTCTGCGGCTTCGGACAGTTATGTCTTGGTTGCTTTCGGCATACCGATTGAAAAGTGGACATATTGCGATAAAGCAATCAATCAGCTCAAAGCATCCTACGATTTATCATCGGCGGAAATCCATACAGCTTGGATGCTGCGTTCATACAGAGAACAACAAGAAATTGCAGATTTTGCCAATCTCTCGCATGATGAACGCCGACAACGCGTCATGAGAATCCGTGAACAAAAGATTGAACACTGCAAGGCAACAAAAGATTCAGCAGCAGTTAAAAGTCTCAAAAAGAATTACAAAAACACGGAAGTCTACATACATCTCACTTACGAGGAGCGAAAACGATTTATCTATGATTTAGCTGCAAAAATTAAAAGCTGGACTTTCATTCGCCTGTTTGCAGAAGTCATAGATAAAAATGGGTATTGCCCGCCGAAACCCGGCATGACGCCTGAGGTGCAAGCTTTTGAACGTGTTGTCACGCGCATAGAAAAATATCTTTCCCACATATCTGTGGATGCTAAACAATACGGTTTGCTGATACATGATGAATGTGAATCTGTGAAAGTGTCTCATGTATCCAATATGAAACACTACCAGAGGAAAGGCACATTTAAAGCGCACATCAAGCATATCATTGAAACTCCGCTTTTTGTCAATAGCGACCACACCAATATGGTTCAAGTGGCGGATTTTTGTGCCTATGCACTGCGTAGGTATTACGATGCAGGGGAAACGGACCTTTATACCATTGTTAAAGCAAGAGCAGATAAAATCGGGAGCGATATCGTAGGCCTCAATCACTACACAAGCAACAAACGCTGTTCCTGTGATATGTGCAAGGCAAAGGCAAGGAGACACGAGTAATTCTCCTCGCCTAATTGTTCCGTACGAGCGGTTGCCTGTCTCGGCGTCCAGTCACGGCGACTTGTCTCG
>JAZLFB010000026.1:0-5072 GCA_045615585.1 Akkermansia sp. | reverse complement strand
GCGGCGGCGGGCTGCCAGCGCAGCCAGTGCCAGCAGGCTCAGCGTGCCCGTCGTCGGCTCAGGTACGTTGCTCACCTTCGTCAGACCGAAGCTGGAGTCGGAGGCAATCACCTTGAAGTCGCCCACAAGGTTGTACCCCACAGCGGAGCGGTCGAACAGCTCGCCGAACCACATGCCGTTGTAGTCCGCCAGGCCGTCCTCGCCGTAAGCCAACGTGGTGCCCTGTGCCGCCTTGACGAGTTCCAGGTAGTTGCTGTCAGTACCCATCACCAGTGCATCAAGCTTTTGCAGCGTGACAGCGTCCAGGTTGACGATGGCTCCGTCCACAAAGGCAAGGTTGCTGCCCAGCGTGAGAGCCGCCATGGTGCCGTCCCCGGTTTGCAGGTTCAGCGTGGAGCCGTCCGCCAGCGTCAGATTTGCGAGCAAGGTGCCGCCACCGGACGTCAAGGTCTCCTCAACGGTCACCGTGGTCTCCGTCCGGCCTTCCCGGTAGAGAATCTCCACGGTGGAGTCCGCGCCGATGGTGATGTTGTTCACCGTCATAACCTCCCCTTGGCCTTCGAGCGTGAGTTTGCCGCTCTTCACATTGGTGATATCCTCAACATTCAGCCAGTTGGAGACGGTGATATCCTCCTCGTCGGTGGTCCTCACAATGCTCTGGGCGGTCACAACCATCTCTTCGCCTTCCAGGGTGTAGGCTTGCGCGAAGGAGCCGGTGTTCTTCACATCAACCGTTCCTTCATCAGAAGTGATCTCCACACCGCGGTCATCATGGATGCCCTGCACAAATCTGGCGGTGGCATATGATGCAATGCCGACCTCTTGGACATCCAGCTCCTCGCCCGTCAGGGTGCCGGTATCCGTCACCGTGATAGAAATGCCTGTGCCGGCCTGGTCCACATCCAGCGTGCCGCCCTCCATCTCAATGAAGCTTGTACCGTGTCCGGCACCGGTGACATCGGAGATCTTCACCGTATCTGCGTTCACATAGAAGGTGCTGTAGTCAATTTGGTCTTCACCCAAGGTGATGCGGCCGTTGTCCGCGAGACCGTATTCCACTTCTTCCCGATAGACATAGCCTTCAGAGGTGCCGCCCATCACCACCTGCACGTAGTCGGCTGTGGTGCCCATGTAGTAGTTGTCATCCCAGGTCACATGGCCTTCCAGGTCAAATCTGGCTTCCTCGCCACTCTGACTCTCCATTTCGCTCACATCGATTCCGGACAGGGAGACGGTGCCGCCTTCGTTGAGGATGGGCTGGTCGCCGATTTGGCTGCCCTCGGACAGCGCGAGGCTGCCGCCGCTCATCACCCGGATATTCTCCCCCTCAAGATGGCCGCCCAGGTCAACCTCGCCGGACACCACCAAATCGGAGGCACTCAGCGTGCCGGAGAAGACGAGGTCACCCTCCTCACCGGAGGTGATGGTGCGGCCCGTCAGCGTGAGCTGCTGCTCGGCATGCACATCGCCTTCACCCGCCAGGGTGCCGATGCTGGTTTCAGCGTTGAAGGTGACTTCCTTGTCTGCTTCCACGATAACGCCGGTCACATCGGTCACGGTGTTGGCGAACGTGGTGTTCTCGTTGATGTTCAGATCCAGGTAGCCGCCCGTCCGGGTGATGGCCGCGCCGACCTCGCCTTCCTCATTGGAGAACGTCAGGCTGGTGTTGTGCCACCCGTCTTGGTCATTGCCGGAGCGACCGCCGCTGATGTTGAACTCACCGGTCCAATCGGAAAGGTCTCCCTGGAACTCGTAGTGCTGGGTGATATTGGCGTTGGTCAGCTCCCACTTGCCTTCACCGGAAATGTCTCCGCTGAAGATGTAGGTGGAGGTCTTGCGGGAATAGCCGTTGTTGATGGTCAACGCGGCAGTCCCGTCGGCATCGGTCAAGCGGATGTCGCCCGTGAATTCGGCGTTCTCTTCTTCACTCAGGTTCTTGAAGTAATTGGAAACGCCGTTGAGTTCCACGTTCTTGTCCTGCAGGTTGCCGTCCAGGTCGATATCGTTGATTCCCCCGGAGAGGCGCACGTAGCCGCCGAAGTCATCGGCGTTCACGCTGCCAAGGGTCTGCGAACCGCTGGCCAGGGCGTAGGTGCCGTCGCCCGTCAGCGAGACGGTCTGGGTGCCGCCGGCGGCGGTAACCACCACGTCATCGTTAATCTCCACGGTACCCTGGGAGGAAGCCGCCACCACGGACATGCTCATATCCTTGTCCGCCAGCAGGGTGGCGTTCTCCGCCACCACGATGCCGCCGGTGAGCTCCGCCTTCTTGTTGGTGTCGATCCAGTCGTAGGAGTCCGTATCGCCGTTAATATAATAGGTGGTGGTGTCCTGCGTGCCCGGGAGCGTGTACACGCCGCCCGTCACGTCCACGTCCCTGCCGTGGTAGGTGAAGGTGGCATCGGTGGCATCCACGGTGGCATCACCGGAGTAGACGGTGACAGTGCCCGTGGCGATGGAGTAGCCGTTGCCCTCGTGCTCGCCGTCCGTGTAGATGGTCTTGCCGCCCGTGGGAGCGATGTCGCCGATCTCGAAACCGCCGCTCAGGGTCATGCTGCCCGCATTGGCGGCAATGGTGTGAGTGAGCACGTTGTTGGTGCCGCTGAGCACCAGCGTGCCCGCGCCGGTCTTGGTGATGGTGCCGTCGCCGGTGATGTTGCCGGATACAGTCAGCGTGCCGCCGGTTGCGCCTTGCGTCACCTCGATGTCGTTCACCGTGTACATCTGCGTATCGAAGGTTACATTGCCGGAAAGGGCGATGTTCTTGTCAATGGTCACGCTATCAGCATACACGCCAATAGTGCCGCCGTTTACGGAGAGGGTGACATTGCTGCCAGTTTGGTTCCCCTGGATACCGATGGAACCCAAGATGAGCTTGCCGCCGTTGCTGACGTTGATTTCCTGCTTGCGGTCGCCACCCTTGCGCTGAAGGCCCTTGAGCAGAGCGGTACCGCCGTTTATGTTCATGACGTAACCGCTGTCGCCGGCCGTCGCTGCAACCTGGTCGGCAATAAGCAATCCCTTCACGGTAACCGTGGTGGGTGTCACATTCCACTCGCCCAAAATGAGACTGCCCTGCTTGTAGTCGGTGCTTGGACTGTTGCCGGTAATCTTGAGCGTGCCCTTGGAGTTGATGGTAATATCGGAACGCTTGCTGGTGTCGTTGATATTGCCGTTCTCCAGGCGTCCAACCTTCAAAACGGCCGTACTGCTGTCCGTGCCGATGACAAGGGAGGAATTGTCGGATTCGGAAATAAGCTTGCCGCTCACTGTGCTGATGCCGTTGGCAAAGGTCAGCGTACCGCCGTTCAAGCCAATTTCCGTCATGTTCACTCCCGCCCCCAGGCTGTGCGTGCCGCCAGACACCGTCAACTTCTGGATGGTGAGCGTGCCCTCGCCGGATACATTGAATGTCTTGGAGCTGTTGAGGCTGATTGCGGTAGTACTCGCATTTACCGTGGCCCCTTTGCCGATGACGAGCTCGCCGTCGTTGGAGAGGCCGGCAACGCTCATGGTGCGGCCTTCACCATTGACGGAGAGCTCCGCGCCGGTGCCAATAACCAGAAGGTTGGCAGAGATGGACCCCGCAGAGCCGATGTTGAACGTGTAGTCGTCGTTCACCTTCACCGTGCCGGCCACGATAGCTTCATTCACCGCCACATCCTTCACCAATCCCGCACCAGTGCCAAAGATGGCGGTGCTGGAGGAGGAGGAAACATATGCGGTGCCAGTCTTGTCGCTGGTATTCCACACGGTGGAGGTGGTGTCCCAAGTGCCGCTGTCACCGGTGGCTGCCCAGGTGTATTCAGTGGGCGGTGCCAGCGGGAAATCCGCCATGGCGTTGTATGCGGCCAGCATGTCGGTCTCGGAAGCGGTGGCGTTACTGTCAGCCTGCCATACGGCGAACTTGGTAACGGCCGGCGAAATGGCTTGCGCGATGTGGAAATAGGTGGAAGGATTGCCCTCCTTCAAGTTACCCCATGTGTTGGAGAATAGACTCGCGCCAGTCGAATCGTAGCCGAAAATCCTGGAACCTCCCTCGCCCGTGGTAACTACAATTGTAGCGGTGCCGGTAGTGGACAGTGCTGTATTAGTCGTGTTCCACTTCGGCTTGGAACCGCCGATAGCGGCAGTGACGTTGCGCGTAGAGGCTTCCACACCGAAGCCGACCTTGTCGGAACCCCACACCATGGTGGTGTTGCTGGCTGGAGTATTCAACTTGGAAAGGTCCAGCTCCACGGCGAAGGTGTAGGCGGAACGGCTGCCGGAACCGAACGTGATGAGGTTTCCACCGGCATCCTTGAACTGGATGTCGCTCTGGGCCGTTGTCGTGATGCTGCCATCTAAGCTATCGCTGTATACCCAGCCGGTTTCTTCAAGCGAGGCCCAACCTGCAGCGTTGGCTGAGGTGATGACACCGCTGGCCTGTGTGAGTGTGAGACCCACGGCTGTAACGGCAGCGATGAGGGCCGCACGGAGTGTTCTATTGAGTTTCAGTCTCATAGTTTGTATTTATAGTGTTTTTTGTTGGTTTTGGATTTTCGTTCAGAGGCGAAAGATTGAGCTGGAGGGCACAATTCGCCTACACTCTAGGCGTAAGCATACAGGTTTTCAAATACTGTAGGCATCTAAAACGGTGTATATTATTCATAATGCGCTTGTTATACGGCAATCGCCGCGCACCGTGAAGAGGGTGCCCAAGACTGGGTAGCCCCTTGCTTCCCCAAAAAATCAAAAAAATCAACTTTAGGCTTGCTACAGTATTTGAAAAGCTGTAGGCGCGGCGCAGAGAGCTGCGGCTGGCGGGGCTGGCTTCTGCAAGCAGGGGACGGGGCTGGCAATCACACCCGGCCGCCAAGCTCCGCCGCCATGCGGCACACGGCATACAGGGGAAGGTCTGTGAGCATAGTGCCACACGCCATTCGGGAGGTTGCATGCGGAGCCATGGAGCACCTGACGGCGCGGGGCGGGGCAAAACGCTTGCAGTATGCCTTGAGGCTCTTGGCCTGCAGGTTGATTTCCGCCTTCACCTCCACGGGCACCACGTCCATGGCGTGCTGGACGAGAAAATC
>JAZLFB010000025.1:0-5178 GCA_045615585.1 Akkermansia sp. | reverse complement strand
CGGTGATGCTGGCTGCAGTGATATCCTCGTCCAGCGTTACGGTGCCGCCGGTGGTGTCAGTAAAGTAGGCGTTGTAGCCATCGGCAAAGGTCACATAGTTGGTGCCGCCTTCCTCATCGGTCCAGTTCGTCTTGGTATGATCCCATGTGTCGCTTCCGCCCTTCCAGTAGCGGTCGTTGTCCGCGTTTCTGGTAACGAGGACGATGCCGGTGCCGTTGTCATAGCTCAGGCTGTACTTGCCGGATCTGATGTCGGAACCATGGGAGAAGATGGAGGTCAGGTCAACCTCCGTGGAATACGCGGAACCGCCGAGCGTGAGCGCGCTCACGCCCGTGAACAGGTTGACCGTTCCCTCCGGTTCCAAACCATCGAGAGCGCTCCACAGGGTATCACCGATATTCAGCTTGTCCGTGGCGGTGGTGCCCAGCACAAGCGCGTGGTTCTCCAGGGAGGCAGGCTTGCCTTCCAAAGTGGAACCATTTGCCATGGTGAGCGCGCTGCTCACTTTCGCACCTTCGCCAAAGCTAGCCGTGCCGTTCACGGTGATGGCAAGCGTCTGGGTTGTGGCGGCGGCGGCAACTGTGCGGCCGTCTCCCAGCGTCAGGTTGCGCACGGTGACGCTATCCTTGTTGGCAAGGTAGATGTCACCGTTCTGGGCGGCAAGCTCATCATACGCCGTGTTGGCAGCATTGGTGTCGACAATGGAGCCGCTTCCGGCGTTCATCAACTGGCTGGTTGAATCAATGTTGTGGCCGATTTCAAGAGCCTCTGTAGAGTTCACGGTAATACGCGCACCTGTGATGCTGTACTCAGAGAATGCAGGGTCATACCACGGCAGCGGCTCATCCGAGGTCACCACGACAGACGCCTCTTCTCCGCCATCCACGGTTGCAAATGAAATAATACCGATTGCCAGCTCTGCACCTTTCTTGAGCTTCACATTGGCATTCCACATGGTGCTGAAGTTCGAATTGGGAAGCAATTCAAGCGTTACCTCTTCATCAAGCGTGAGAACGCCGTCAAAGCCCAGGCCCAAACCATCCGTCTTCAACGTGTGATCTTTGCCCGTTATAGTGAGCTGCACGGCCGCCTCCTCCGGTGCTCCTGCCACGGACAAGGAGCCAATTGTGGCATCCGTTGTCAGCGCGATGGAGGCATTGGCTCCCACCTCTGTGCCGATAGTCACCGCGCAGTCGCCGTCGATGGTCAACGAGGAAGCGTCATCCATGTACAGGACAAAACTGTCCAGATGCTCGCCCTCCAGCATGGAGGTCTTGAGGGTTGTGGAATCGTTGGTGAGAGACAGGTCATCAGCGTTCACCACGATGGACTTGAGCTCGCCGCCCTTACTGGTGGCATAGTCCATGATGTCTTGCACATCGTACTGAGCCTCACCGTTGAGCTGGTAGATGGACCAGTCCGCGCCGCCCATGGTGATGTCGCCATTGGCATCCACATCTGTCATGGTATATTCCGTTGAGCCATGGCAAATTTTTGCGATATTCGTCAGCTCGGCGGTAGCCGGGGTGTAGACATGAAGCGTACCACCCTGGCTGAACCCGTTTCCGGTGGAGGTGCCGTCCACATCCTGGAGTCCACCGCCGTCCACGGGGAAATCACCGGCGAGCGTAAGTGTGCCGCCATCAATCTTGCCGCTGGTGAGGGTGTTGTGGATGGTGACATTGCCCGAGTTGTTCACGGTCTGCGAGTTGCCCAGAACATTGCCCGCAGCCAGATCCAGCGTAGCACCGGATGCCACGGTGACAGCACCCGCGCCGAGGGCGTTTGCCACGGTGGCCTTGAGCGTGCCCTTGTTGACATTGACAGCGAACGCACCGGTGGATGCGCCGGACATGACCAGGGTTCCTTCCCCATCCTTGATGAGAACTCCGCTGCCGCTAATGGCTCCACTGATGGTGGAGGTAGTGCTGGCGGCGCCGTTCATCGTGAGCGTGCCGCCAAGCGTGACAGGGCCGGCCACATTGCTGCCGCCTGCCAAGGTGAGTTTGCCGGCATCAGTCACGTTCAGGGTGATGCGAGTATCGGATGTCAAAACACCTTCATACTTGGAAGCATCATTGTTGACCTTGAACGTGCCGGAATTGTTATTCCAGCTCTTCAAATCCAATTGGCCGCTGCCGGTCACCTCATCGTTGAACGCAACCTCTGTATTGTTGCTTGCCCACGCCAGCTTGGTGTAATCTTGCACATCCACTGCGCCGTTTATTGTTACACCGTTGTTCAGGCGCATCGTGGCTCCGCTGAGAATGGGCTGCCCGCTCTCCGCATATGTGGTGGCCTTGAAGGTTACATCCCCATCAAACACCAGGTTCTTGCCGTTCAACCACATCTGGCCACCATCGAAAACGAGGTGTTCGACCCCGGTGAGGTCGGAATTATTGTCGTACACAAAACGGCTGACGTGCGTGTCATCTGCCCCCAGCTTCAGGTTGGCTGCCGTTACGGTCTTGAGATTGAAATTCTGCCCGCCTGCGTTGACGAGAAGGCGCAGGGTTCCAGTCCCACCCAAAGTGAAGGGTGTGACAAGATTGTTGGTGGCAATCTGCAGCATGGCATTCCCGTTTGCAGTGAAGGAGCCGGTGAAGGTGCCGGGAAGCCCTTCAAGGGAAAGCACACTGTCGCCCTCAAGCACCACGGCGCCGGCTCCAACCAACGTGCCAGCCGTCACCGTGCCCGTGCCGGACAGCGTGAGCGTCTTGTCATCGGTGGTGATGGTAAGAGTGCCGACATCGAGGTCCTTGGACAGGGCCACCTCCGCAGAGGCGTTCTCAGCCACTGTCAGGGAGGTCAACGTGGTGGCCACATCGGCCGCCAGTGTTGTTCCATCCTTCAGAATCACGGTAGTGAGTTCTCCACCGGCCTTGGTGACAGCGTTTGCCAGGCTTTCCGTGGTGCCGGCCTTGTTCACATAGAAGGTGGCAAGGGACTTGGAACCCGACATTTCGATGTCACCGTTCTCATCCATCGTATAGGCGACACCGTTGTACTTCACCTGCACGTCTCCGCGGGTGAGCGTGCCACCGTTGATATTGACAACATCAACCTTACCGGAAACAGTAGCAAAGCCGTTGCCCTCATTCTGACCATCTGAATAGGTGGTCTCCAGGCCGCCGCCGCTTATACCGGAGACATCCAGCACCGCAGCGGAAACATCGAGTGTGCCGGCCTGCAGGTCGATGGTATGGGTGATGGCATTGCCTGTGCCGGTGAACACCAAGGTGCCGTCACCTTTCTTGATGATGGTGCCATCACCGGTGATATTGCCGGAAACTGTCATCGTACCGCCGGTGGTGCCGGCATTAAGTGCCAGATTTGCACCTTCCCCGGTCCATGTGTACACGGCGGTGTTAAAGTTCACGCTGCCGGAAACAGTCATGGCACGGGCGAGTGTTGTGTCTGCAGTCATGCCGACCTCGCCACCATTCAGGGTGATGGTCCAGTCACCGCCATCGTTGAGCATGCCGTCCGTTCCCAAAATCAGCTTGCCGCCATTGTTCACGGTAATGACGGATTGGGCGTTCCTACCGTTGGAGCCCTTGTTGATACCCTTGACAGCAACTTCACCGCCTTCCTCAATCGTGATGTTCAGAGGCTGGTTGCCTTGGCGCAGGTTCACATTCTGGGCGTAGAGCTTGCCGGCCACGGAAGTGTGGGTCTGCTGGCCCCACTCGCTCAGAAGAAGGCCTGTATTCTTGTAGTCGCCATCGGCGCCATGAGCATCATTCGTGCTGGTAACAATTAAAGCACTGCCATTCTTGATGGTCAGGTAAGATGTACCGCTTCCATTATCACCCATCTCCAAACGGCCTGTGACAAGCGTGGCGGAGCTGCTATCCGTACCGATTTCAATCGTGCTGTTGTTGCCTCCCTTCATATGGATGCCACCTGTCACCTTAGTGGTGCCTTCCCTAATAAGGATACGGCTTGCGTTGCCGTCTTGAGAGGTGGTAACCGTACGCGCACCTTCATCCGTGACGTTCAAGTTGGAAGCAATCTCAAGCGTGCCACCATTCAACGTCACATTGGGTAAATTGAGAGTGCCAGCTCCCGTCGTCTTGAACACCTCACCATTTGCCAACGTCAACGCGGCAGAGGCAGTAACAGCAGCCCCCTCCCCGATACTCAGCGTACCCTTGTTGACGAGCTCTTCTGTGGAAACGGAGCCTGTGCCGTTCACGGTGAGGGTGGACCCGCTGGCAATGGTGAGCTTGGTGGCGGTCAGGGCGATAGAGCCGCCCATGGAGAACGTGTAGTTATCGCTCACAGAAATCTTGCCGGCACTAATATTCTCACCAATCGTGACAATCTTGTAATTAGCGGCTGCCGTGAAGAAAGCGTTGCCGCCAGTGACATAAGAAACGGCCTGAGAATCATCATTCAGCCATATCTGACTCGTCAGGTTCCAGCTGGAATTTCCGGCTTCGCTGGCATTCCACGTATACCCCGTCTCCTTAACCGTCTTATCTTCCAACTGCCACAAAGCAATACTATAGAACTTCTCCTTGCCACCATTGGTCCACAAGCGAGTATCTCCATTGCCAGCGCCGGTACCGTAATGGAAAGTTGTGTTGTTTGCTCCGCTCGTACCTATTGCGTCAACTTGTACAGGCTCTGCCTCCGTTCCATTAGCTGAAAGATAGAAAATGCCCGTTCCCAAGCTTCCCCCGGTCTCATCAACATTCTTGACAAAGGACAGCGTTATGGAAGTCTGCCCACTGATGCCTACCGAAGCCAGCGAATTCCCCCCATTGTCTCGCAAAACTAGAGTGGTCGTGCTTGTAAGGCTCAAGTGATAGCCTGTACTAGCACTACTTGACGCGTTTAAGTTGAAAATATCTTGCGGGGCGTCGGTTCCGGGATCCAAACTGAACGCAAGTTTCCATGATGAAAGGCCATCACTGGTGGACCCCTCCCAATTGAGAGAGGAATTGCCTCCTGTGAGTTGATTGCCTGTTGGCACAGTTAGGGTAAGTTGCGTCTCAGTTGCGGCAGCCTGAGTGAGCGTGAAGCCAACGACAGTGATAGCGGCGATGAGAGCCGCGCGGAGACCTGTGGGGAGGTGTAATTTCATATGTTGTAATTTTGTTTGGTTAGAGGTGTCTACATACGGTGGGAGAATACAGTTCCCCCAAGAGTTACCCTACCAGTATACCAAAG
>JAZLFB010000024.1:0-3473 GCA_045615585.1 Akkermansia sp. | reverse complement strand
TCATGCGGTCGTATTCCCTTTGGATGGCCTTGGCCTTGCCCGTCTCGATGACGGAAGCCTCCACCACGGTGTCCGGGAACTCCGGGATGTCGGCAATGCGGAGCCGGCTTCCGCGCTCCGGGAAGATTTGCGCGTGCAGGGCGCGCAGCACGTCCGCCCCGCCCCGGAACTCCAGCCCGTAGAAGCCCTGCACCACGCCGTTGCGGCGAGCCCAGGTATAGAAGTCGTGGTAGGCGTGGAGGCCCAGCGCGAAGCCGATGGCACGCATCTCCAGCGGGTTCTCGGCGGCGGTCGCGGAGCAGAGCAGGATGCGCAGGTGCTGGCGGCGAGCGGCCACCAGCAGGGCTGCGTTCTGGCTGGCCCGCCCCTTGCACTTTTGGCACTCGTCAAAGATGACGAGCGTGTCCTCCGGCAGGTTCCATGTATAGCCGTTACCGCGCTTGCTGCACTCCGGGAGCCTGCCCCGGCGCACCAGCTCGTAGTTGGTGACGAGCAGCGGCACGATGCCGAAGCCCGCCGCCACCTTCCGCCAGCTCGGCACGGTGGCCTTGGGAGTGACGATGACGACCGGGCATCCGAGCATCGCCGCCACGGCGCACGCGGTGTAGGTCTTGCCTGTGCCGGGGTCGCTGGCGTCAATCGCCACCCGGTGCCGGAGGAGCGCGCGTTCGATGCGCCCGGCGTGGGGTTTCTGGGATGGAAGTAGGTTCATCTACCTACTACTTCCCATGGGCCTCCGAAAAAAGGACTAACTTTTTCAATTTTTCTCGCGGTGTCATAATCCCGTGCTGGCTGGGAGCTTCCTTGACTACGCAAGGCGAATATACTACCTTTCCAGCATGGCAGAAACAATTACCCAGCATTTCGCGGACCACGGCATTATCCACACGATGTGTGCCGATGCCAAGGCCGCGCTGTTTGGCCGCTACGCCGCCTTCTTTGGAGAAAAGGGCGTGGACATCCCCGGCGAGTGGCCGGACAACGATGACGACCTGTTGAAAGACATCAAGCGCGTCCTGATGAACCTGAGCAGCACCGATAGGGATGCAATGGAGCTTGGAGAGCGTTTGGACGACATCTCCAAGATGAACCAGTACGCCAGCGAAGTGACGAACGAGCTGGACAGGCTGGAGCAGGAATACAAGGCCGGACTGGAGGAGATTGCCATCTCGCGCGACAGCGATTTGTCGAGGATTGTGGCCCTCTGCCTCTGCCCTGCCGCCAAGGCCGATGTGACGCTGTTGGTCACGCGCCTGGCGGTGAGGGATACGAAGAAATACCGGGATTATCCTTGGGTGTCTCATAGGTGCTCCAACCATTCGGAGGCGGAGGTGGATGCGTCCGGCGACTTCAAACCGCTGGACGCTTCCGAAATAGCGGCGGGCGTGAAGCAGGCCCAGGAAAGCCTTTCAAACGAGTTCACCCGCCACCGGAAACGGACTGACGGCACCCAGGCAATCGCGGTCACAGTCACGGTTTACGATGAGACGGAGGATGGGCAAATATGGGCCATCGTGGAATACGGCGGCTCGAAGCAGGTGGTGGAGGTGGTTTCTGCCACGGGTGCATCCGGCACGCAGACGTTCATGCCGCTGGTGCGGGATGTCGTGGTGCTTGACTGCGCGCACAAGGTCCTGCATGTGCATACGGCCTCGCAATGGAAGGAGGACGTGTATTGCAAGGTGTTCACGCAGATGTTCATGGGGCGAGAGAAAGTGTTTAGCGACGGCGACATGTACCAATTCACCCCCATTCGCCTACGGGGATTATCCGATGCATTCCCCCGCGCCGGATGGGGCGACCTGCGCAAAGTGACTGTGACTTCCCTAGAGACGGTGTCCATGTGCAAATGGACGAGGTTGTACCAGACGCTGCGCTGCAACAGCGGCGTTTTGGACGGATGGGAAAAACTGCACGAGCACTACGGCGAATTGGTCGCCATCTCGCTGGAGCTGAAAGTCGCAGGAGCGAGCCGCCCGCTGCATGTCACCATTCGCGAAAACCGGGGATTGAGCATCAGCCAGCCCAAATATGGCAACCGCGTGCGTCGTTGGCTGCGGATGCTGGGCTTCGAGCGGAGGTTCGAGCCGGAGTCCTTCACCCCGCCGGAGGAGGATGCCCTGGAGGCCGATGAGGACAACGCCCTGTTTTGGCAGCAGGTCAGGACCGTGTGGAACTCCAGCGGCATAAGCGATTCGACCATGCACCGCCGATTCAGCCCAGGCGTGGTGGCAATGCTGGAGCCGCACATGGTGGAATTGCCCGAATTGACACACGATTCGGTGTGGTACAGCCCCACCGGGAGGAGATGGGATGTCGTGGAGGACAACCATGACTTCTTCTACTTCGACAAGGACGAGGAGAGCTCCTACGCCCCCGAGCACAAGGTGCCGGAAGAGCAGATTATCCTGAAACGCTTAGACCGGGAAGGCTTTGTGAAACACCTTGCAAAGCACCTCCTCAAGACCGACATCACGCCAAAGGCGGACGAGGCCCATGGCCTGTATGACCTTGGAATGTTCCACCGCCTGGGCATTCACCTGTTCTTGTATATCGGCCAGCAGCCGGGCGACCAGGGCTTCACGCCCGTATGTCGGAACTTCAGGAGGCGGGATGGCAGCATCGCGTTCCTCTCGTTCTCGCCGGAGCCACCGGAGGCGTACAGGGCGGATGTCGATGCAGACGTGTTCCAGTTTGCACCGATATGGAAGTTTGCCTCCTACCATGAATGCAGGCTCATTACCCCAAACAAGATGGAGGAGTATTTCCACCGCCCCAACGCGGAGGAGCTGGGGAACGAGGTGCGGTATTGGCCGCACGAGCTGCCGCCCTCGCCGTCCTACCACCACATCTCCCTGCGCCTTTCGACCAGGGAGATGTGGGTGAAGTACGGCGAGCACGAGCAGGCGTTCCCGCTGGAACGCTTGTCGATGTTCTACAACCGCCAAGCGGGTGGCATCGACCACAATGGATTATGGACGAGTTTGGCGCAATGCATAGCGTTCAACAATCAGCATCCTGATGGCTTCACCCTCAAAGAGCTCAAGGAGCAGGTGCCCAATTCCAGCCTAAATAAGCTGGCCACGGGGTTAAAGGACTTTTTCCGGTTGCAGGAACTCTTTTATGAGCGCATCCCCTCGCACGTCAACCGCACGCGGGGGGCAAAGTACAAGCTGGCCTTCCATGATGCCCAGATGTCGGCGTAGCGGCCAAAGCCGAGCGCAGGGTGTTCCTCGCCTTGGCCACAAGGCGCCGAACGTAGGATGGGTCCATATTCAACCTGCGCGCGGTTTCAGTCTCGGTCAGGCCGTTCTCGACCAGCTCCATACAGATGCGCTGCTTCTCGGGGAGCCGCCGCATGGCGCGCCGCACGATGTCAAGCTCCTCCCTGGCCTGAGCCGTCCGGCGGGCGTCCGGCATGCCCTCGTCCACGGGTTCGGGCGTGGTGGGGTCGCCGTTCTCGTCCACGGCAT
>JAZLFB010000023.1:0-17431 GCA_045615585.1 Akkermansia sp. | reverse complement strand
AATGGGGATTTGTAGGGATGATATAGGCCCCCCAAAAACCAGCCCACTTTCCCCCTCTCCCTGCCCCCACCTGCATCTTTACCCTTGACAAAAAGCGGGGCGTACCGTATGAATCATCACCAACAGTCCCCCTGCCATGAAAATACTTCTTCCCCTCCTCATCCTTGCCGCCGCCCTGCCGCTGTCGGCAGACTGTCTGCTCAAGCCGCACAGCAGCAGCATTGAAATCTATTCGGAAAGCGGCTCCTACCGCGGCTCTTTTTCGGTGCAGGGTGTGGTGGCTGCCGCCGCCAACGGCAACACTATTGCCGTGCTGTGCAACCACGGTGACACCGTGGAGATATACTCCGCTTCGGGCAGCTACCGCGGCTCGTTCTCCGTACAGGGCGGGCGGCACATTCAGGTGAGCAGCGAGCGCATTGCCGTCACCCTTGACAATGGACGCACGGAGATTTACAGCCACAGCGGCAGCTACTGCGGCAGTTTTTAACGCACTTACAACAGCCCATACAAAAGCCCCTGTCCGACATCCGTCGGACAGGGGCTTTCAAAATGGTATATCGTTTCGTTAGGAGGCCATGATGATGGCACCCGCGAGAACCACAACGGCAATCACAATCCAGATGTAGACAAGGCCCTTGCTTTCGGCAGCCTGACCCGTGCCCTGCAAGTGGGCGTACTTGCCGCGGATGCGACCCTTCTTCATGAAGCCGTCGTAGTTGCGCTGAAGCAGCGTGGCTTCCACCTGACGCATCATGTCCAGCAACACACCCACGAGAATCAGCAGCGAGGTGCCGCCGAAGAACTGCGTGACGAGGGGATCCAGACCGCCGAACACCGTCAGCAGGTTGGGCAAGAAGTAGATGAGGGTCAGGAACAGAGAGCCGGCAAAGGTCAGGCGGCTCATCGTCTGATCAAGGAAAGCAGCCGTAGCGGGACCGGGGCGCACGCCGGGGATATAGCCGCCGCTGCGCTTCAAGTCCTCCGAAATCTGAGAGGGGTTGAACATCGTCGCCACCCAGAAGTAGGAGAAGAAGTAAATCATGATGGCGGAGAAGAGGTAGTACCACACATCGTTGGGGGAAAGCACGGCATTGAAGAAGCCGTTAATCCAGCTGTCCTGCGAGAACACCTGACGCATCAGCACCTGAGGCAGGGCCATGATAGCGGTGGCGAAGATAACGGGCATCACGCCCGAGTAGTTGAGCTTCAGGGGCAGGTACTGGGTGCCGCCCTGCGTCACCTTGCCGTGACCGATAACGCGCTTGGCGTACTGCACGGGGATGCGGCGCTGAGCCTGAGAGATGGTCACCACGAGAGCCACCACCAGAATCATGAACAGGATGAGAGCCACCATGTACAGGGAGCCGAGGGGGTTGATTTCCGTGCCGTTGCCGAGCACGCACTTCTTCCACGCCACGGAGAAAGCACCGGGCAGAGCGTGGATGATGTTCACGGAAATGATAAGGGAGATACCATTACCCACACCGCGCTCGGTGATTTGGTCACCAATCCACATCAGGAACATGGTGCCGGTCACGATGATGAAGATGGTCGTGATGGTGAAGATGATGCCGCCGTCCATCACAATGTCACCAAGACCGGACAGACCGAACATTTCGGGGTTGTGCAGAGACTGGGTGAGCAGGTAGCCCTGAATGACGGCAATGATGATGGCGAGGATACGCGTGTACTTCGTCATCTTCTGGCGACCGCCCTCTTCCTTCAGCATCTTCTGCCAGCTGGGCAGCACGGCACCCATGAGCTGGGTCATAATGGAAGCGGAGATGTAGGGCATGATACCGAGGGCGAAAATACCGCACTGCTGCAGACCGCCGCCGGAGAAAATCGTCAGAATGGCACCCAGAGCACCCAAGGGGCTGTCGCCGTCCTGCGCCATGCGCTCCAAGTAGGCGTTCAGTGCCTGCACATCCACACCGGGCAGGGGCAGATGCACACCCAGACGCACGATGACAATCATGGTCAGGGTAAAGAGAATGCGGTTCCTCAGTTCAGGAACTTTCATGCTGTTAGCAAAGGCGGAAATCATGGTATCGAGGTTTCGTTAAATGCTTGGGGAAAGGTGACTTGCAGCGGGTTCAGCGCGCGTTTTTCGTGTATTAACCGCCCGTCAGGCAGCGGTTGCAGCGGCTGTGGGTTTCAGGTCGGGTTGCAGCACTCGTAAAATTGCTTCCCCCTTCCTGCACAGGTGCCGGGCAGCGCTGCGCTGCCCGGCTCTGTGGAGATTTTTGGGTGATTCAAACGCAGTTTTTCAACTGCGGGAGCCTCACTCGGCGCTCTGGCTCAGCACCGTAAGGGTGCCGCCCGCAGCCTGAATCTTGGCAGCGACGGAAGCGCTGGCAAAATCCACGGTCACGTTGAGAGCCTTGGAGAGGTTGCCGTTGCCCAGAAGCTTCACGGCGTCAGCCTCGCCCTTCACAAGACCCGCGGCGCGGAGCTCGTTTTCCGTCACGGTAGCACCGGCTTCAAAGAAAGCTTCGAGCTGGCACAGGTTGACGATGGCGATGGTGGACTGGAAGCGGGCATTGTTGAAGCCCTTCTTGGGAAGACGACGATGCAGGGGCATCTGACCGCCTTCGAAGCCCGGACGGATGGAACCGCCGGAGCGAGCCTTCTGGCCCTTGTTGCCCTTACCGCAGGTCTTGCCAAGGCCGGAGCTTTCGCCGCAGCCCAGACGCTTCTTGCGGTGCTTGGCACCGGGATTCGGCTGGAGAGTATCAAGTGTCAACATATTCGTTACTTAAATGGTTTGTTGTTGAACTCAGATGGAGGAATCCTTCTTCTGCTTGCCGCGGGCGGAGAGAACGGTGTCAGCCGTGCGCATCTGCTGCATGGCCTGCATCGTAGCCTTCACCACGTTGGCAGCGTTGGAGGAACCCAGGGACTTGGCAATGATGTTCTTGACGCCGGCAGCTTCAAGGACGGAACGCACCTTGGCGCTGGCCACCAGACCGGTACCGGAGGCGGCGGGCTTCAGAACAATCTTGGCGCCACCGAACTCGGTGTAAATCTCGTGGGGGATGGTGTCGTTCACCACCACCACGTTCTTCATGGCGCGCTTGGCGGCGTCCGTACCCTTGCGGATAGCGTCGGACACCTCATTAGCCTTACCGAAACCGTAGCCAACCTTGCCCTTCTGGTCGCCCACCACGATGAGGGCGGAGAAGGAGAAGCGGCGGCCACCCTTGACCACCTTGGCGCAGCGGTTCACGTACACGACCTTCTCCATCAGCTGGGGACCTTCCTCAGCGGGAGTTTCGGGGCGGCGGCCACCTTCACGGCGGGGACCACGACCACCGGGGCGGTTGCCGTCACGGCGGGGACCACGACCACCACGCTGCTGGGGAGCAGCGGCGGGAGCCTGCGTCGTTTCTTCAGCCGGAGCTTTCGTTTCTTCAGTGTTCATGTGTTGTGACCTTTCTTATTAGAATTTCAGACCGGCTTCGCGGGCGGCATCGGCCAGGGCCTTCACCTTACCCGTGTAGAGGAAACCACCACGGTCGAACACGACCTCGGTGATACCGGCGGCAAGAGCCTTCTCGGCGATGGCGGCACCCACCTTGGCGGCGGTTTCCTTGTTCGCCTGCTTCAGTTCCATCTGCTTGGTGCAGGCGGAAACGAGCGTGTGACCCTTGGTGTCATCGATAACCTGGGCGTAAACGTGCTGGTTAGAGAAGTTAACGGCCAGACGGGGGCGTTCAGGCGTACCGGCAAGCTTCTTGCGGATACGGATATGGACGCGCGTACGGATGGCTTTGCGATTGATAGTGCTCATATTCTTGTAAACTTTCTAAGGTTTTGTGATAATGATGATTACTTACCGACGCTCTTACCTTCCTTACGGCGGATGTGTTCGCCAACGTAGTGGACACCCTTGCCCTTGTAGGGTTCGGGCGGGTAGTAACCGCGCACTTCAGCGGCAAACTGGCCGACAACCTGCTTATCAACGCCTTCCACCTTCACCTTGGTGTTGTCGGTAACCGTCACGGTCAGACCGGCAGGAATGGGGTGCAGGATGGGGTGAGACTTGCCCAGCGCAAGGTCAAGAGCCTTGCCCTTAACGGCGGCCTTGAAGCCCACGCCGACGATTTCAAGCTCCTTGACGAAGCCCTTGGAGACACCCTCGACCATGTTGGCCAGGAGGGAACGGTTCGTGCCGTGCAGGGCACGCAGCTTACGGGATTCATCCGCGCGGGAAACAGTGAGCGTTTCACCTTCCACAGCGGCGGTGATGCCCTCGGGCATCGTCCAGCTCAGCTCACCCTTGGCGCCCTTCACGGTGACGGCGGCGCCGTTCACGGTGACAGTCACACCGGCGGGAATGGTAATTGCTTTCTTACCTACTCGAGACATAGTATTGTATCAGGTTAGGGGTTAATAATTACCAGACGAGAGCGATGAGCTCGCCACCGATCTGCTGCTTGCGGGCCTTGGCGCCCGTCATCATACCGGCGGAGGTGGACACGATGGAAATACCCAGACCGTTCATCACGGTGGGGATTTCGGCGGAGTGGACGTACTGGCGGCGGCCCGGCTTGGAGCAGCGCTTCACGTCCGTGATGATGGACTTACCCTCGTTCGTGAACTTGGACTTGCACTTGATGGCCTTGTCCTTGCCTTCACCAACGATTTCGTAGCTCCAGATGTAGCCTTCCTCAGCCAGAATACGGGCGATTTCAGCCTTGATGTTGGAGTACGGAGCGGTGAAGAACTCGTTGCGGGCAGCGCCGGCGTTCTTCACGCGGGTCAGGAAATCTGCGATAGGATCAGTTAATACTGCCATGGTCGTAAAATAGGTTAGGCGTTTTCTTCAGCTTTCTTGTTGGGCTTGCGGAAGGGAATACCCAGCTCGGCAAGCAGGTCGCGACCTTCTTCATCCGTCGGGGCGGACGTCACGAAGATGATGTCGAAACCGATGTTACGCTTAATCTGATCAAGCTCAATTTCGGGGAAGATGGACTGATCAGGAATACCGATGGCGTAGTTACCGCGACCGTCGAAGGACTTGGTGGGCAGACCACGGAAGTCACGAATGTTGGGGGCGGTAATGTTGATGAAGCGATCCAGGAACTCCCACATGCGGGTGGAGCGCAGCGTCACGCGGGCGCCGAGGATTTCACCCTCACGGAGTTTGAAGTTAGCCACGCTCTTGCGGGCGTAAGTGGCGGACGGCTTCTGGCCGGTGATTTTGGCGATTTCAGCCACGGCATCCTCGACGGCCTGCTTGCGGTCGGGCTGCTTGCCCATGCAGGTGGTCACCACAATCTTTTCAAGACGGGGAATCTGGTGCACGTTGGCGTACTGATGCTTCGCCTGGAGGGCCGGAACGACCTTCTCCTTGTAGTATGTAAGCAATGTAGGTGTGCTCATAATTTTTTAGCGGGTCAGCTCTTTGTTGTTATTAGTTGTGATTGATGGCTTAAGCGCGGAGCGTCTGCCTTTCGGCTTCAGCTCTCTTTCTTCACATTGGAGATGTGGATGGGGCCGTCAACTTCCTTGATACCGCCTTCGGGATCGCTCTCGCTGGGCTTGGTAGCCTTCTTGATGGTGCGGGCACCTTCAACGATAACGGTCTGCTTAGCAGCGTTCACGGACGTAACGACACCACGCTTGCCCTTGTTCTTGCCGGCGATAACGATAACGTTGTCACCTTTCTTCACGTGGGTCTTCATCGTGTGTGTTTATTGTTTACGTGTTGAGACCACACTACACCTGTAGTGCGGGGCGGCTAGTTTATACGCAGAATGCCGCTACGTCAAGCAAAATTACGGAAAAAAGAGAAAATTCGGCGTTTCCGGGCGAATTTTGGGGAGAACGGGGCATGTCGGATAGGCAAAATCGGGCGCGCATGCGGGCGGTTATCGCGTTTCAAACAAGCGGCGGCGGGTGCGACGGTAGCGGTAGCCCAGCACCACGGCGGTCAGGGTGAGCGAGACAATAAAGCTCACCCACGCGCCGGAGGGGCCCATGGCGGGGACAATCCAATCCGTGTGAATCAGGATGCACGCCAGCGGGAACCCCACCAGCCAGTAGCTGCAAATGCAAGTCCATGTGATGACGGCGGTATCCTGACAGGCGCGCAGCAAGCCCGAAAGCAGGGCTTGGAAACCATCCGAAAACTGGTAGACGGCGCAGAAGAACAATAACTCTGCCGCCAAGGCGGCGATATCAGCATCTGCCGTGTAGCACGCCACAATCTGCTCGCGGAAGAGAATTGTGCCGCTGAACAGCAGGAACACGCCGCCCAACATGGTGAACACCGCCGTGTGAACCAGCGCATCGAAACGGTAGGCATTGCCCGCGCCGTAGTGGTACGCCGCGCGGATGGATGCCGCCACCCCCACGCTGAGAGGCAGCATGAACACCATGCCCGACACGTTAATCGACACCTGTTGCGCCGCCACCGCCAGCGTACCCAGCGGGGCTACAATAAACGTGACCACGGCAAAGAAGCTCATCTCGCACATGGCGGCCAAGCCCAGCGGGAACCCCAAGCGGAAAATATCCCAAAAGAGTTTTTTGGCGGGTCGGCGGAAATGCAGCCATTGCTTAGTGAGGGCGCGGTGTTGAGAGGACCCCAGCAACAGCCCCGTCATGCCCAGGGCCATCACCCAAATGATGATAGCACTTGCCAAACCGCAGCCCGCACCGCCCAAGCGGGGGAAGCCGCACTTGCCGAACACGAAGAAATAATTGAGCGGGATATTGATGATAACCCCCACCATCGAAAAGAGCATGGCGGGGCGCGTTTGCCCGAAGCCCTCGAAATGCGCCTGCGCCACACGGAAGAGGAGATTGGCGGGAATCCCCAGCATGATAAACCAAATGTAGAGCCGCGCCGTGCGGGCAATGGCGGGGTCATCCGTCACCAGCGGGAAAACAAAGGAACCCGCGTACAGCAACAGCCACTCCGCCGCCAGCAACAGCAACGCCAGCGTTTTGGTATTGTTGAGCACCAAGCCCGCTTTACCGACACAGCCCGCACCGCGCAAACGCGAAATCATGGGCGTGGCAATCGTCAGAATCGTACCGATGCCGACCATAATGGGGAACACCAGAGACGTTGCCAAGCCCACGGCGGCCAAATCCCCTGCCCCCGCGCGTCCGGCGGCAATGGTATCCGTCACGCCCATGCCCAGCTGCATGAGGTTGCCGATGTAGAGCGGCAGCATCAACGCCAACAGGCGGCGAAACTCGGCAAAGGAAAACCAAGGGCTGGTACGGGAATCGGACATGGCATCGAAACGAACGACCGCGAAAGGCGGCAACAAAAAAACCGCTCTGACGAGCGGTTTTTAAGCATCTGGTACGGGAATCGAACCCGTGTTGCAGGAATGAAAATCCTGAGTCCTAACCCCTAGACGAACCAGACATTGGTTAGTGTGCTCAACAGGAGCGCAAGGGCATATTAGCATCCCTTGCCCCGCATGGCAAGCCTAAAATTGAACTTTTTTCATATTTTCTGCATTAGGGGGCAAAAAAGTTGGAGTTTTTTTTGAATAATGGCACCCCTCAGGTGCGAAAAGAAAAAACAGCGGTCTGACGCGTGCGTCAGACCGCTGTCGGTCACTCGCGCACCTTTGGTGCGCCTAAATTTGCACTTCCAACTTCCAACTTCAAACCTCCAACTTCCTCTCACAGTCTCGGCACGGCTGCCAGAAGCGTTTTCGTGTATTCCGCCTGCGGGGTGTTGAACACGGCGTCTGCCGTGCCGTATTCCACCAGCTGACCGCGGCGCATCACCGCGATATTGTCGGCCAGATAATGCACCACCGACAGGTCATGCGAAATGAAAATCATGGTGATACCCATCTCGCGCGTCAGGTCGGTGAGCAGGTTGAGAATTTGGCTCTGAATCGACACGTCGAGGGCAGACACAGGTTCATCCGCCAGCAGCAGGGCGGGCTGCGGGGCAATGGCGCGGGCAATGGCGACACGTTGGCGCTGACCGCCGCTGAACTCGTGCGGGTATTTATACATGTGTTCGGGGGCAAGCCCCACGCGCTCCATCAGCGCGGCCACGGCATCCTGTCGCTCGCGGCGGGGGATGCTCTTGCGGCGCGTCAACGCTTCCAGCAACGTGGCAAAAATCGTAAAACGCGGGTTGAGCGAGGCGTAGGGGTCTTGGAACACCATCTGAAAATCCAGACGACGGCGGCGGATTTCGCGCGGCGGCAGCGCCGTCAGCTCCGTACCGTCCAGCACAATGCGCCCGCTTGTCACCGGTTGCAGCTGCATCACGGCGCGGGAGAGCGTTGATTTACCGCAGCCGCTTTCGCCCACCAGCCCCAGAATCTCGCCTTTCTCCACGGAAAGGTTGATGCCGTCCACCGCTTTCACGACACCGTGACCCACCCCCCATGTGTTCCGCACAGGGAAATGCACGCAGACGTTCTGTAGCTCAAGATAGGGCATATTCTCAACGGCTATGGCGGTGGTTCAGGTGTTCCATGATGGCTGTTCCGACAGCGTTCACCACGGCATCAATCGGCTGATTGACATCAATGACGACAGGGTTGGCCATGCGGGGCTGCAAGGCACGCAGTCGGTCAATCTGCGCCTGCACCTCCTCCACAGGCAGCTCTTTTTTGCGCTGATAGATGGTTTCGGCATCGCCCAGCAACACAAAAGTGATATCGGGTTCGGGTATCAGCAGCTGCACCGCGCGCAACACGGCATCGGGCATCGTCATGCGGTAGCGTTGCTTATCCAGATAAAAATCGTAATAGTAGCGGTCAAAAATCACCATATGCCCCTTGGCTGCCTGCGGATACGCTTTCAGCCAATAGCCCAGCACATAATCGGCGGCAAAGGCCCCGAGACGCACAAGGGAAGCAAGGAAGCCGCGCGGTTTCTGCGCGTGGGGTTGCGAGGCGTCCACCACGCTGCCGTCGGCATTCTTCTTCGCTTCGGGGAAAAGGAAACCCGGGCGCCAGTGGTAACAGTGGGTCAACCCGCTGTCAAAGGTGTTGGATAACAGGCGGGGCAACCCCTCGATAATGGTGCTCTTGCCGCTGCCGTCCGTACCTTGGAATGCCACCACAGGGGCGGCGCGGTGCAGCAGTTTGCGCAACAGGTAACGGCGGTAAGCCCCCTTGCGGCGGCGGGCATGGGCGGCAATATCCGCCACCAAGGTGCGGCGGCGTTCTTCGATAGCCGACCAACGCGCCGACAGCACATCGGCATACACCTGTTCACTCTCTGCCGCCGACAGGAAATGCCCCATGCAGCGCAACACGTTCTCACGTTCCGCGCCGAACACCGCAGCAATGGAAGTGCGGTACTTTTCTTTGATGTAACCGTTAAACAACAGGCGGATAAAGAGCTTGGTAACCGCCTGAACGGCGGGAGCCGCCGCGCGAAAAACGCCCGTCGTATCGGCGTTTTCCAACAACTCGGCATTGCTCAACAGCTCAAAACCGTTCCACGCATAGGTGGGGAAAATATCGAAATGCGCCAGCGCAAGCCCCGCCGCCGTCTGTTTGTAAAAATTGTAGCACTTGATATTGAAGGTGTCGGCGGCACTGCCCATCACCATCTGCACCTGCCACCCCTGCTCGGCAGCAGCGGCAAAAAGCACGCTTTGCGTCTCTTTCAGGCGGGCGGCATCCGCCGTCATGTCGATATCGTGGGCATCGCCGCGCGCCACCTCATCGGCATTGCGCAAAATGCAATAAGCAATCCCCTTTTCCGCCAACTGCGTGAAAAAGGTTTCGATAAAGGGCAGGCTTTCCGTATCAACGAGGCTCATATCAGTATTCCAATTGCTTAATGACGGAGGAGAAGCAGCGGTAGAACTCCGCTTTATCCATTTGCAGCTGCGGTTCAAAACGGCGGGCGGCGGCAAGACCGCTTTCAAAGGCGGCATCAAAACGCTTGCCTTTCAGCGCAATTTCCGCAATCACGGTGTAATACACCAAATCGTAACCTTCGGGGCGCAACGCACAGTGTTCCCAATCGAACACGGTATACCCCGCCGCGTCACGGCGGATATTCCACGGGGCAAAATCGCCGTGTGAAAAGCATTGCCCCGCACCATCCGTGCGAAGCGCGCTGATTTCTCGGTAGATGCGGTAGATATCCTCCGTCAGCACCGGGGGTACCTTGGTACCCGAAAACTCTTTTGTCACCAGCAGATTAAAGGCTGCCCCCTCGCGCAGCAGGCGGCAATCCTCTATCTCGGGCAAGGCAAAGGTCTGCGGCGTTGCCGCGCGGCGCAGAAAGTCGATTTCCGCCTCCATCTGCGGGGCAGAGGCCGCATTGCCGATTTTAATGAAGGTGCAGCGGTTTTCCTCGGGGGTAAAACATTGCAACACCAGCTTTTGGCGCGGATCGTAGGTGCCGACCAGCACATTCCACGCCGCGCCCTGCGGCACCAGCTCCTGCACCTGCGGGTGCAGCGTTGCCTGTACAAAATACCCGAGACGTCCCGCTTTCAGCAGACGCCACGGCAACAGGGGCAGCAGGCGCATGAGCCATTGCAGCTTACCGCCGTAGGCCGCCACATTGCGCGCCAAGCGCGCCGCGCCGCCGCGCAGACAGATAAGGAAGCGGATGCACCCGCCGTTGCACAGGGCAAAGTGTGTGGCCTGCCCCGCCGCACAGGGGTGCAGCGTGAGCGCTTGTTGCAGAATGCCGGAATCAGCCATAAAAGCGGGTACAAAAAGCGCCGAAGCCGCGCATGGCAGCTCCGGCGCCCTGCAAGGGGTTACATGTTGACCTGATACAACGGCTTGTTGTTGTTATTCGGGTCAAGGATGGCAAAGGCCTCGCGGTGGATGGAGGGGTCGCTGCGGAAGAGCAGACGACCGCTGCACTGGCGTTCCAGCTCCATGAGGAGCTTGGCATCCTCGTTCTTGAAGCGGGAGAGCACATCGCTGTTCACCACCACAATCATATCGCCCACGCCGCTGTCGCGGTAGCGCAGGATGGTGGCTTTCAGCTGGCGCTGAATTTCCACGCTCATGGTCATCACGCTCTTGATGCGCCCGCGACCGTGGCAGTACGGGCAGTGGTCGTTCACGAAGTCCAGCAGCGATTCGTTGATGCGCTGGCGCGTCATTTCCATGAGACCGATGGGGGTAATCTGCATGACCTGCGTCTTGGCCTTGTCGCGCTTCAACGCATCCTTCATGGTCTTGTACACCGCCAACTGGTCCTTGCGGTGCCGCATGTCGATGAAGTCCACCACCACCAGACCGCCGATGTTGCGCAGACGCAGCTGGCGGGCAATTTCGCGGGCGGATTCCAAGTTCGTCTCCAGAATGGTCTTGTCGAGGTCCTTGTTACCCTTGTTGCGCCCCGTGTTGATGTCGATGGCGATAAGAGCTTCCGTCTCATCAATCACCAGATAGCCGCCGCAGGGCAGATGCACTTGGCGTTGGAACGCCTCGTTAATCTGCTTCTCCACACCCAGCTCCTCAAAGATGGGCTGGCGGCAGGGGTAATGCTGAATGTGACGCTTGGAGCGGCGGGAAATCTTGCCCGCAATCTCCTGCATGCGCTGCGTGGTCTCCAGATTATCGCAAACGATGTTGTCCACGTTGTCCGTCAGGAAGTCACGGGCGGTACGCTCAATCAAATCCGGCTCGCGGTAGACGCTCTGCGGGGCGGGGTTGGCGTTGAACTTCTCCTCCACCTCGCGCCACTGGGTGAGCAGCATCGCCAAATCGCGCACAAAGTGGCGGAAACGCTGCCCCTGTGCCACAGTGCGCATGATGATGCCCATGCCCTCGGGCACGTTGAGCTTCTGCACAATCTGGCGCAGACGCTGCCGCTCCTTGGGGTCGTCAATCTTGCGGGAGATACCGAACTGGTCGGTGAAGGGCATCAGCACGATGTAGCGACCCGCCAAGGAGATGTTGGTGGTCACGCGGGGACCCTTGGAGCTGATGGGCCCCTTGGTCACCTGCACCATGATTTCGGAGCCGACGGGGTAGATGTCGGGGATATCCTTGCTGGTAATCTTCTTCTGCTGCTTGCGGGGGCGACCCTCCTTCTGAATCTCCTCCAGCGAGGAATCCAGCGCAAGGGGCAGCGCATCCCAGAAGTGCAGGAAGGCGTTCTTTTCGTAGCCGATGTCCACGAACATGGCCTTCAGACCGGGCTCAATGTTCTTGACACGGCCTTTGAAAATGCCGCCTACGATATTGTCTTCGCCTTCACGCTCAATGCTGTATTCCTCCAGCACGCCGTCCTCCAACAAGGCGACACGGCGTTCCAGTTTTTCAGAGTTGATGACGATAGTCGTTCCCTCTTTCGGGTTGCACTGGCCGAACCCGAAAAAGTGTTTCACGGAATTAATCATTTTGGAAATTAGGGACAAAGTTTTGTTCAGGGTTGAAAATTGTTGCTCTCTCCTGAGGTCGGCATGACCGCACGTTCCCCCTGCTCTGCTCCCCCCTGCACGCGCGCCCGCGCCCGTCATGGTATCATGCGGTGCGCGGTAGGCGGCAACGGGTGCTACAGGGAGACGGGGTGTATCAGACCTCGTCAAATACGTCGTCGTTCTCCTGAAGGAACTTGCCTGTGCCTTCGGCAACGGCACTCAGCGGGTCCTCGGAAATCATGATGGGCAGCCCCGTTTGCTCGTGCAGCAAATCGCTCAGGCCGCGCAACAACGCACCGCCGCCGGCCACGGTGATACCGCGGTCGTACAGGTCGCTCGCCAATTCAGGCGGGCAGTGGTCCAGCGTCTGGCGCACGGCGGACACCACGATATCCAGCTTGTCCTGCAAGGCCTCGCGGATTTCTTCGGAACGCACCGTCACGGTCTTGGGCAGACCGGTGCCGCGGTCACGACCCTTCACCTCCATCTGCAACTCCTGCTGCAGGGGGTGGGCGGAACCGACGCGGATTTTAATATCCTCCGCCGTGCGGGGACCCACCAACAAATTGTGGGCGGAGAGCATGTGGCGGATGATGGTTTCGTCCAAGGCATCGCCGCCGCACTTTTCGGATTGGCTGTACACGATGTCGGACAGAGAGATGATGGCCACCTCGGAGGTACCGCCGCCGATGTCCACAATCATGCTGCCCACGGGTTCGGTCACAGGCAGACCGCAGCCGAGAGCAGCCGCCATGGGCTCCTCAATCAGACGGACATGGGAGGCACCGGCCTCTTCGGCAGCGTCCTCGATGGCGCGACGCTCCACCTCGGTAATGCCGGAGGGGTGGGCAATCAGCACGCGGGGGCGGCGGAAGGGGCGGTTCTGACACACACGCTTAATGAAGAAGCTCAGCATGTTGTGTGCCACATCAAGGTTGGCGATAACGCCGTCTTTAAGCGGGCGAACAGTCACCACACTGCCGGGGGCACGGCCCACCATGCGCTTGGCTTCCTCACCCACGGCCTTCACTTCGTCACCTTTCATGGCAACGACGGAGGGCTCACGCAGCACAATACCCTGATCTTTCACATAAATCAGCGTATTGGCCGTACCGAGGTCAATCCCGACATCATACGAGAATAACCCGGCGATTTTTTTGAAAATGTTTGCCATTGATATAAAGTATTTTAAAAGAATTTTCCGGAGGCGTGTTCCGCAGCGTTCCCGCAGGTTCTCCTTTTCAGGGGATGAACCTCTACCGCAGGTCGGCAGCGGAAAGCGGAGCCGTCAGGCGACACGCTTCCACGCGCGAGTATAGGGATGAAGGGGCGGAGTGTCAAGCGAAATTTGCTTTACACAGACGCAAAAACAGGGAAAGAGACGGCACAAAAAACCGCCGCCCTGTTGCACAGGGCGGCGGAAAAATCAATATTGTTTTGGTCTTTGCAATGCTTTACAGCAGCGTGAACGCAATGTTCAGACCGGCGGTCACGATGGACACCATGCTCATCAGCTTGATGAGGATGTTCAGGGAAGGACCGGACGTATCCTTGAAGGGGTCACCCACGGTGTCACCCACAACGGAAGCGTCGTGAATGGGCGTGTGCTTGCCGCAGAAGTCGGCGTCACCCGTTTCGATGTACTTCTTGGCGTTATCCCAAGCGCCACCGGAGTTGGCCATGAACACGGCCAGCACGAAGCCGCCCGCAAGGCCGCCGGCCAGCAGACCGAACACACCGGGAACACCCATGATGAGGCCCGTAGCGATGGGTACAATCACGGCGATGAGGGAGGGAACAATCATCTCGCGCTGAGCACCCTGGGTGGAGATACCCACGCAGCGGGCGTAGTCAGCCTTCTTCTTACCGTCCAGCACGTCCTTGTCGGAGAGCTGGCGGCGCACTTCCTCCACCATGCTCTTGGCGGCACGACCCACGGCGTTCATGGTAAGACCGCAGAACAGGAAGGAAAGCATGGAACCGATGAAGATACCCAGCAGCACCTTGGGGTTCATGAGGGTCACGTCGAACTTGGTCATGAAATCAGCAATGCTGAGACCCTGAATGTCGGCACCATTCACGGTGGTGTCGGCAAAGCAGCTCATCTTGAACTCGCCGAGCTTGGCGGCGGCAATCTTCAGCTCTTCGATGTAGGAGGCAAGCAGGGCCAGAGCCGTAAGAGCGGCGGAACCGATGGCGAAGCCCTTACCCGTGGCGGCGGTGGTGTTACCCAGAGCGTCCAGAGCATCGGTGCGGGAGCGCACGTCCTCACCCAGGGCGGACATTTCAGCGTTACCGCCGGCGTTATCGGAGATGGGGCCGTAAGCGTCCGTAGCGAGGGTCAGACCCAGCGTGGAGAGCATACCCACGGCGGCGATGCCGATACCGTAGAGACCCATGCTCATGTTAGCGGCATTGAAGATGAAGGACTCCGTAGCGGAGAGGTAGGCACCGATGGTGCCGAGCACGATGAAGAGCACGGGCCAGCAGGTGGACACCATACCCACGCCGATACCGGAGATAATCACCGTAGCGGGACCGGTGGTGGCGTTCTCGGCAATGAACTTCACGGGAGCGAACTCGAAGGAAGTGTAGTACTCCGTCACCTTACCGATGGCGATACCCACCACAAGACCGATGACGATGGAGCCCCAAAGGCCCAGCCAGTTTTCAATACCCAGCACGTAGAGGATGCCGGCAGCGGCGAGAGCAATCAGCACGCCGGAGAAGTTGATGCCCTTGTTCAGGGCGGCCATCAGCTCGGTCTGGTTGGCACCCTGCTTGGTGCGCACAATGAAGATACCGAGGATGGAGAGGAGAGCACCGATGGCACCGATAATCATGGGGGCCATCACCAGCTGCAGACCCTGCTCGTAGGTGCCGTTGGCACCCGCCACAGCGGCGGCGCCCAGAGCGGCGGAAGCAAGGATGGAACCGGCGTAGGATTCGTAGAGGTCGGCGCCCATGCCGGCCACGTCACCCACGTTGTCACCCACGTTATCAGCGATGGTGGCGGGGTTGCGGGGATCATCCTCGTTGAAGTGGAACTCGGTCTTACCCACAAGGTCGGCACCGACGTCGGCAGCCTTGGTGTAAATACCGCCACCCACGCGGGCGAAGAGGGCCTGCAGAGAGGCACCCATACCGAAGGTCAGCATGATGGTGGTGATTTCCACCAGCTTGTTCACGCCCACTTCGTGCACCAGACCGGTGTTATTGAGCAGCAGGTACCAACCGGAGATATCCAGCAGACCGAAGCCCACCACGGTCAGACCGAGCACGGCACCGGAGCGGAAAGCGAGTTTAAGACCCTTGTTCAGACCGTCCTGCTCATCGCGGCAGGCCTGAGCCACACGACCGGAGGCGTAGGTGGCCGTCTTCATGCCGATGAAACCGGCCAGACCGGAGAAGATACCGCCGGTAAGGAAGGCCACGGGCACAATGTTGTTCTGCATGTCGAAGCAGGCCATCACGGCAAAGATGATGGCGATGATGACGAAGAAGATGGCAACAATCTTGTACTGCTGCTTGAGGTAGGCCATAGCGCCTTCGCGCACGTAGCCCGCGATCTCCTTCATACGGTCGTTGCCTTCGTCGGCCTTCTTCATGTCGAAGAAGAACTTGGCAGCCATAAGAAGGGCGGCCAGAGAGGCGAACGGAACAATCCAGAATAATGTCTCGGGGTTCATATTCGTTTTGTTAGGTTTAATAAATCGCTTTCCGTAAAAAAGCGCGGTAGTCTACACCACAAAATCCGTTTTGGCAACCCAAAACATGCAATCGTCAACTAAAAAATTGAATTTTGCTCCTTTTTTCACCCTCCGGCAAGGGGGCAAAAAATCCCGCAGGCATGTTCGGCAACGCCGTGCTCTGTAGAATTTTTGCGTTTCAGTACGTTCCCTTACTTGCAGAGGGGTGACATTTGTGTTATCCTACCCCTAAATCGAACTCGAACCTTCATCCGTTGTATGAAAACTTCCGTTCTTGCTCTTTTCCTGCTGGCAGCCTCTGCGGCACTTGCCGTCACGCCTGCCGATATTGCCCGAGCCAACGCGAGAGCACAGGCGAACGCAGCCCGTGCCCACGCCTGCGCCGACATGTCGCAAGCTCAAATGCGGATGCAGTCAACCGTTGCCCGCAATCAGGCAAACGCCGCCGCCGCACAGGCAGCGGCAAGAGCGAACATGCACCGGAAAGCTCCCCCCCCCCCGCAGAGCAACCGAAATGCGGCGGGTAGATACTAAATCTGCGTAGCGGTCATACCCGCCGCGAATGAAGCCCCCCGTTTTTTGAGTAGGCTCTTCCCCAAAGAAGAGCCTATTCTGTTATTTTTTCAACATTTCTGCAACAAAACTTGCTTTTTATCATTTTTTCGTAGATTATCAAATACTCCTACGTTCTTTCAAATGAGCAGGGAAGCAACCATCCCTGATTCGTCAGAACAAAAAACTCAATAATAATAACACCATGAACACCTCCTCTCTCAAGTCCGTTCTTGCCCTTGCTCTACTGGCTGCCTCCACCGCTTTTGCCGTGACTCCCGCCGATATCGCCCGCGCCAATGCCCATATCAACGCCAACGCTGCCCGCGGCACCGCCAACATGGCAAACACCGTGGCTCGCACCAATGCTACCGCCGCCCGCGGCACCGCCGCTGTCGCTAACAACGCGGCTGCTGCCAATGCCGCCGCCGCTCGCGGTACCGCCGCTGTCGCTAATAACGTGGCCGCTGCCAATGCCGCCGCTGCCCGCAATACCGCGGCAGCCAACGCCAACGCCGCCCGCATGAACGCCAAAGCCGGTGCCAATGTCATCAAGGCCCAGCAAAAGGTTATCCGCAAGGTGAACGGCGGCTACTAAAGCCCGGATACATCCAAATTCTTCCCGCAGGCTCTCCCCATCGGAGAGCCTGCTTTTTGTTTCCATTGTAAAACTTTTTTGTTTTTTATCTTTTACTGTAGATTACCTATTTGTTTTCCGTTCTTACAAGTGAGGCGGGAAACGCCTCACCGATTTCTCAAGAACAAAAAACTCTCCAACCAAACACATCATCATGAACACCACCTCTCTCAAGTCCGCCCT
>JAZLFB010000022.1:0-6763 GCA_045615585.1 Akkermansia sp. | reverse complement strand
GCAGTCACGGTCAGCGTCTTGCTGTCGGCCACCTTCAGGGAGCCGTTGTAGGCATTCACCTCGTTCACGGTGCTGTCAGCCTTCAGGGTGGCCGCCTTGGAGGTGCCCACAGTGAGCTTCTCAACGTTCAGAGCACCGCTGAAGGTGGTGTCTGCGTTCACATTCACCTCCAGGTTGGTGCCGCTCACGGTACCGTTCACGGTCTTGGCGCCGCTGCCGCCGAGGTTCAGCGTCGTATCGGCATCTGTGGCCACGATGAAGTTGCCGGTCCAACCATCGATGTTGCCGTTCAGGTTGAAGGTGCTGTCCACGGTGCCGCTCTTCACGCCCAAGTTGCCCGCACCGGTGACGGTGCCTTCCAGGTTCGTGTACTGGGCACCGCCGGTGGCGGTCTGGCCGAAGCCCCAGTCGCCCGTGCCCTTGTTCAGGTCCACCGTGGCTTCAATCAGGGAGTCGCCCAGGCTTCCGGTGATGCCGGTGAGGCTCACGGTGGAACCGGACTTCCAGGCTCCGGCAAGCGTGGCCAGCTCTGCCTCCTTGAAGGAAACCGTACCGGTCCAAGCGTTGTCCAGCGTCACACCCGTGGCAGTCTTGCCTGCATCCACCGCCAGCGTGCCGGCACCCTTCAGTGTCAGGCCCGTCTTGGTGGTGCCGTCCGTGGTCACGGTGGAGCCGGAGTCAATCACCAGGTTGGCCGCAGCAGCGGTGGCCAGGGTTATCTGGCTCATGGCTACGGTGTTGTTCATGTCCACCTCCAGCGTGGTGGTGTCGGCCAGCACAAAGGTACCGGGCGTCGGGCTGAACTTGCCCAGCGCCGTGCTGACCTTCTCGGAACCGGTGTTCACATAGAACTTGGTGTAGTCAGTGCCGTCATCAAAGGTCACTTTGCCCTTCTCGTCCATCTGGCCGATGGCCGTGCCCTTGTAGTAGAGCGTGGCCTCCGTGCCGTTGGCAGAGCCCCCATCAATGATGGAGACAATCTTCTGGGCCTGCTTGAAGCCGTTGCCTTCGATGATGCCCTCCACATATTTGGCATCACCGTCAACCGTAGTGCAGTTGCCCACATCGAAGCTGCCCGTGAAGGTCATCGTGCCCTTGACTCCGTGGGCCAACGTGCCCTTGAAGGTGAGCGTGCCGCTCTGGGAGGTGATGGAGGCGCTGCCGGAGAAGGCCAGGTCGGTGTCGGTCAGCGTGGTGGCTTCAGTGAAGGTCAGGCTGCCGCCGTTCAGGGTGAGCGTGCCCGTGCCGGACAGCGCGCCAGTGGTCAGACTGCCGGTCAGCGCGGCGGCAGCGCCCTGCAGCGTCACGCCGGCGGCGTTCACTGTAGCTGTGCCTGATACGGTGGAGCCAGCGCCCAAGGTGAGACCTCCCGTAATCGAGGTTGTGCCGTTTGCCTCCAGTGTACCGTTGTTCACCACATTGCCAGCAACGGCCAGAGGCTCGGTTCCAGCCACTTTCACCGTACTGCCGGTGCCGATGTCCACAGACTTCACGCTGGAGTACTCATTGAGAACAAGAGTACCACCGTCCTTGGCGCTCAGCTTCAGTTCATCACCGCTAAGGCCCATGTTGAATGTGGCCGTGTGGGCACCCGTCACCGTCACGGAATCCGTCACCGTCAGGGTGTGGCTATTCGGAGCGAAGGTGTAGTCCGCGCCGGATACGGTGATGCTGGCTGCAGTGATATCCTCGTCCAGCGTTACGGTGCCGCCGGTGGTGTCAGTAAAGTAGGCGTTGTAGCCGCTCTCGAATGCCACATCAGAGCCACCGCCGTCCTCATCGGTCCAGTGCTTGGTGGAGTAATCCCATGTGTCGTTTCCGCCCTTCCAGTAGCGGTCGTTGTCCGCAGCGCGGGTGACAAAGACGTTTCCGTTGTCATAGGCAAGATTGTACTTGCCGGATCTGATGTCGGAACCATGGGAGAAGATGGAGGTCAGGTCAACCGGTGCGGAGTATGTGGAGCCCGCAAGCGTGAGCGCGCTCACGCCCGTGAACAGGTTGAATTTGCTGGTATCGTCTCCCGGCGTTAGAGTTTGGAGGGAATCCCACAACGCATCCGAGATGAGCAGCCCACTCGCAAGGGAGAGGGCGTGGTCGTCCAGGGAGGCTGTGCCGTCCAGCGTGGAGCCGCCGGCCATGGTGAGCGCAGCCCCCACCGTGGCCCCTTCGCCAAAGCTCGCCGTGCCGTTCACGGTGATGGAAACGGTCTTGCCCGAGTCCTCTGCCACCATGCGGCCGGCCGCCAGTGTCAGGTCGCCCACGGTCAGGGCGCGCGCATCGGTGCCTTCAGGTGCGGAAATGTAGATATCGCCGCCCTGAGCATACAGCTCGGCATACTCCGCATTGCTGGAGATATCCCGCAAGGAACCTGTTCCTGCGTTCACCACCTGGCTGGTGGAGTCAATCTCATGGCCCAAGTCGTTTGCCGCCGAGGAATTCACCGTAATGCGTGCGCCCGTGATGCTGTACTCTGTAAAACGCGGGTTGTAATATGGGATTATTTCATCTGCAGTTATCACGATGGATGCCTCCGTGCCGTCCTCCACCGTAGCTATGGATGCCTCCTTGAGTACCAGGGTAGCGCCTTTCTTGAGTTCCACATTGGCATTCCACAAGGTGCCGAAATTGCTTTCCGGCAGTAGCTCCACCTTGACGTCCTCATCAATGGTGAGCACGCCATCAAACCCCACGGCAATTCCATCCGCCTTCACGGTGCGGCCCTTGCCCGTGATGGTGAGCTGCACGTCCTCCTGATTCTCATCGTCCATTACCGAGATGAGACCCACCGTGGCATCCTTCTCCAGCGTGAGCGTTGCGTTGGAGCCGGTGTTCGTGCTGATTCCCGCCGCGCAGTCGCTGTCGATAATCAAGTTGGAGGTGCCGCTCATGTACAGCGAGAAGCTGTCCAGGTGCTCACCCTCCAGCATGGAGGTCTTGAGGGTTGTGGAATCGTTGGTGAGAGACAGGTCATCAGCTTTCACCACGATAGTCTTAAGCACACCTGTGCCGCTGCCCTTCCCATCCGCATAATCCATAATGGCCTGCACCGTGGGCTGGCTGGCATTCTCCACGTTGAGCTGGTAGATGCTCCAGTCCGCGCCGGCCATGGTGATATTGCCATCCGTGCTGACGTCAGTCAAGGCATAGGTCTTGTCACCGTGAATGATGGAAGTGATATCGGCAAGCTGTTGATCGCGGTTCTCCACAATGTGCATGGTGCCGCCCTGACTGAAGCCGTTGCCGGTATCTGTGAGGCCGCCCACATCCTCAATACCGCCGCCGGTCACGGGGAAATCACTGGCGAGTGTGAGCGTGCCGCCGGCAATCTTGCCGCGGGTGAGCGTGCTGTGGATGGTGACATCCCCGGAGCTGGTGACAACCTGGTCTGCGCGCAGGGCACCGCCGTTTGTCAATTCCAGAACGGCTCCGCTGTCCACGGTAATGGTACCTGTGCCGAGCGCATTCTCCACGGTGGCCTTGAGCGTGCCGGCCTTCACCGCGATTGTCGGCGCATTGCCGATAGCGCTGTTGACAACCACGGTGCCTGTGCCGTTCTTGGTGAGGGAAGTGGCATTGGAGATGGCACCGCCAATGGTCAGCACATCCGCGCCGTCAAGGGTGATGCTGTGATTTTGGGCATTGATGGCAGCGGTGCTGCCGGCCTTCTGCGCGGTCAGAGTCACATCGCCGGACAACACCATTGTACCGGTGATGTTGCCGCCGTTGAACACGATGTCTGCTGCACTGGAGCCGCCATCAAAATACACCTGTCCCTCTGTCACCTTAATGGTACCATCAGTGACTGTGGTGTTCTTCAGGCCGAAGAGTCCATCGCCTGTTTTCTCAAGGGTTTTATCGTTCAGGTTTATGGCCGTGGCTGCATAACCGGGGCCAAGAAGGCGGAAATCATGCTCGTTCGTTGCAAGCACAGTGGAATCGGCCTCCAAATCCAGGCGTATCGTCTGGGATTCGCCGGCGGAGAGAACCCTACCGGTGTTGGTGAGAGTGCCTCCTGCCATTGTGTAGGCGTAGTTGGCATCCGGGTTGCCATTCTGATCAACGACACCACCGGTAGCGATGGTAATCTTCCTACCATCCGTGGCATTACCTTCACCCAATGCCTTCTTGTTCCCCAGTTTCACCGTACCATTGGCAATGGTTACATCACCCGTGAAGCCGGTATTGGAGCCGTTGAGCGTCATCACCCCCGAGCTGCCGTATGCCAAGTCACCGGCACCGGTGAGGGATCCCACTGTCATGTTGCCCGTGCCGGACAGCGTGAGCACCTTGTCATCGGTGGTAATGGTGAGTGCATCTACACTGAGGTCCTTGGACAGGGCCACCTCCGCAGAGGCGTTCTCAGCCACTGTCAGGGTGGTCAAGGAGACGGCCGCATCAGCCGCCAGCTTGGTGCCATCCTTCAGGATAACTGTGGTGAGCTCGTTCGTGCCGTCCTTTTCGCTCTTGTTCCATGCGTTTTGCAGGCTTTCCGTGGTACCGGTCTCGTTCACATAGAAGGTGGTGAGGGACTTGGCCCCGCTCAGGGTCACATCACCCGCAGAGTCCATAGTGACTACTGCGCCATTGTACAGCACCTGCACCCCTTCGTAGGTCAGTGTGGCGGAACCCACATCCACAACATCCAGTGTACCGCTTGTGGAAGCAAAGCCGTTGCCCTCATTCTGACCATCTGAATAGGTGGTGGTACCGCCGCTTAGCTCGATACCGGAGACATCCAGCACCGCAGCGGAAACATCGAGTGTGCCGGCCTGCAGCTGAATAGTGTGGGTAAGCTCGTTGCCTGTGCCGGTGAACACCAAGGTGCCGTCACCTTTCTTGATGATGGTGCCTTCACCGGTGATATTGCCGGAAACAGTCATCGTACCGCCGGTGGTGCCTTCCTTCAGTTCCAGGGAGGCACCCTCCCCTTCCCAAGTATACATGGCGGTGTTGAAAGTCACGTCACCGCCCACGTTGACGGTTCGTGCAATTGTGCAGCCATCCGTGATACCGACTTCACCACCGTTGAAGTTGATGGTCCAGTTACCAATTTCGGAGTTGGTGCTGATACCTGCCGTGCCAAGCACTAGCTTACCGCCAGCGTTGAGGGTGATTCGCGTGTTTTGGGCATTGCCCTTGAAGGGGGCTATGCCCTTTGCGGCTACTACGCCGCCGTTCTCGATATTGAGATACATTGCCTGGTCGCCCTGATTCATCTCAACGCCCTTGGCATAGAAGTTGCCATAAACATTGATGGTGGTCTGGTTGCCCCACTCGCTCAGGAGGACGCCTGCCGACTGGTAGCCAGTGCCAGCATTTTCGCTGGTGACAATGAGGGTGCCGTCGTTCTTGATGTTCAAGGTGGATGTGCCGCCGTTCGTGTCACCCAGTTCCAAACGGTAGGTCACAAGTTTGGCAGAATCCCTATCACCCGCACCATCGCCAACATTGATAGTGCCACTGAAACCGGCACCACCGTTTACACCAAGGTAGGTGGCGCCGTATACCGAGGTCACACCGTCATTGATGTTGATAGTGCCATTGTTGGCTTGTATGGAAAGCCCATTGCGGCGCGTGTCGTTACCTTCACCACGATCATTGTTGGATGTCACACTCAGATTGGAGGAAATATCAAGGGTGCCGCCCTTGCTGCGCAGAGTTGGCAAAGCCAAGGTGCCTTCACCGGTCACGGTGAAGGTGTCGCCGGCAGCCACTTCCACGGCTGTGCCGGCGGTCACGCCCGCACCGACACCAATGCTCAGCGCGCCCTTGTTGACGAGCTCTTCTGTGGAAACGGAGCCTGTGCCGTTCACGGTGAGGGTGGACCCGCTGGCAATGGTGAGCTTGGTGGCGGTCAGCGTGGCGGATGTGTCGAAAATATAATTCGCGCTCACGGATACGTTGGCCGCCGTGATAGCGGAATTGATAATCACTGTTTTGTAGGCAGCGGTTGAGGTAAACTTGGCATCCGAATTCGCCTCGTAGGTCACATCCTGTTCTTCATAACGCCAAATCGGGCTCGTGGTATCCCATGTGCAGCTGGCGGAACTCGTGGCATTCCATTCATAGGCGGACACCACAACCTTCTTGTCATCCAGCTTATAAAGGACGATATTGGTTAGCTGTTGCTTGCCGGTTGGAGCATTGCACCAGATATGCCCCTTGGAACCGGAAACCAAAGCCGTATCGGTCAAGCTGTCCACCGTGTACGTCTGCGTCAATTCTCCGGCTATTACCGTAAACGTACCCGTGCCGAGCGAAACATCGGTCTCATCTACATTGCGCTCAAACTGAAACGTGATGGGCTGAGACTGGTTCAACTGGAATGCGTTCTCCAGAGCGATGACGGGCGTTTGCTCCTTGCCGCCATACGCCAAACGAAGAGTGGTGCCGTTCACTCCCAAGGCCCAACCGGCTTGGGCAGTACCGTTGTTGCCGCTAATGTTGAAGAAATCGTTTGGGGCACCATCGGTTACCGTCAAATTGAAGGTGAGCTTCCACGAATTGAGCGTTGAATCACCGTCAGTCCAGCTGATATTAGCATTGCCGCCAGTTTTTTCGGTAGGGCTGACAGTAAGTTGCGTTTCAGCGGCAGCTGTCTGAGACAGCGTGAATCCGATGGCAGTGATAGCGGCGATGAGAGCCGCGCGGAGACCTGTGGGGAGGTGTAATTTCATATGTTGTAATTTTGTTTGGTTAGAGGTGTCTACATACGGTGGGAGAATACAGTTCCCCCAAGAGTTACCCTACCAGTATACCAAAG
>JAZLFB010000021.1:0-7004 GCA_045615585.1 Akkermansia sp. | reverse complement strand
AAGCTGCCAAGGCAGCAGAGGAAGCCGCCGCCGAAGCTGCCACCAAGGCCGCCGCCGAAGCTGCCAAGGCTGCCAAGGCTGCAGAGGAAGCCGCCGCTGCCGAAGCTGCCAAGGCTGCCAAGGCTGCCAAGGCTGCAGAGGAAGCCGCCGCCGAGGGTGCCGCCAAGGCCGCCGCCGAAGCTGCCAAGGCTGCAGAGGAAGCCGCCGCCGCCGAAGCTGCTGCTGGCTTGAACTCTCCGAATTCGCGACAAATTTTGAATTCTAACTCTCATCCTTTCTCTGACGGGTCTAACCCTGCCCCCGCTGACGGACCTAAAGTCGGTGATTTTTTTGAAATGGGGTGTTCTGTTGACTTTGATGTTAAAGAAGAGGAGCATTTTAAATTAAAACTCTCGTGCAATGTAACTCGCCAGCAGTTGATAGAAAGTTTGAAACTTGATAAAAATACCATAATTTATTTGACGAGTATTAAAGATGGTGATGGTTCGCCTTATCAATTAACGGATGAGAGTAAAATAATCTGGCGTGATGTTTCTTATAATTATGCAGAAGATGCGGACTGCAACAATAAAAAAGGTGAAATAGAGAAAAAAGATACGGAAATAAATGATGCGGAAAAATCTCGGAATAAACATATAAAGGAAATTCACGATGAGTATAAAATCGATAAAAAAGAAATTACACAAGGGTGGGTGCAGAAAAAAATAAAAGAAGAACAGCAGAACTCTTCAACGTCGTCTCAAAAAAACAAAGGTAAAAAGACAGAAAAAGGCAAGGGGGAGTCAAAGCGGATGACGATGCTTCGGAATTGGCAAAAGTGTGATTATGCAATTCCGAACTTGAAGGGTGAACGTAATGAGCGTGCCAACGAGTTTGTTGGGATAAAGAACACCTTTGAAAATAAAAAGAAAGGGGAACTTCAAACACAAGCAAAGGTTGTCTTTACTATCGTAAGTAATTCCGATGGTGTGTGTGAAATTTCTAATAAATGGAAGGGCTTGCCCGAAAAGAAAAAATAAATGATGAATAAGAAGGATTTATACAAAAGTCTACGTGAGGCGCGCATGACGCGCAATGATGAGCTGGCTCTGAATATTCTGACCAAAATCCTGACTCTGGACCCGCATGATCAATCTGCGGCTGAGCAGTTGGCAGAGTTGAAAAAACATATCCCTGAACCTACGCGGCCGAAAATAGCTGCCTCTGATAAGAATAAGTCTCTGACTAAAGATTTGTTCCGAAAGCTGCGGCAGTGCATTATTTCGCATGATGATAAGGGGGCGTACAACGTGGTGGTTGACATTCTGAAGATAGACCCGCAGAATAAAGATGCAGAACTGCAGCGCAAGGAATTGGGAATGCGCTTGGCTACACAGGCTGCGGCCCCTCTGAAACAGCTGGTGGAGCAGGGGGACAAGCCTGCTTTGGCAAAACTTGTTGCCACTCTGCGCGAGTATGCGGATGATTCTTTCTTGAATTCAATATCCGACTTCAGTGCGGCGGCACATATTGTAGATTCTGAGAAGCGTCGGGAAAACCGCCGTGAATTGGCTGAAGATTTTGACGCCCTTTTGCAGCTTAAAAACGATGAAGCACGCGAGAAGGCCGCCCGCCGTTTTGAACAGAAAGCCATTAATTTCAACATCTCGTTAGAAAAGCATCAGAAGCGTGAGTTAGAGTCGATTCACGCCGTTTGGCAGGAAATACTCCGTATTCGCCGCCTGAAGGAGATGTTGGAGGAGCAGAATGTTGCTTATGCCGCCTGCTGTGATGAGTTACGTCGTACGCGTAACTACATTGCAGCCGCTCCGATTCTGGAATCTTGCCGCGTAGCCTTGCAGGAGTTGCTTGAGCTGCCGGAGGCAGAGGCTCTGTTGCGGACAGTTGAAAAGCGGCAGGAACGTATTAAAGCCCTGATTGTGTCTGCACAACGTGCCCGTGTAGCCAAACGCATGGTGAAGATTCTGAGCATAGTGGCTCTTTGCGGGGTGGCGATGGTTTTGTTATATGCCTATAGCAGTGTGACGGAAATGAATGCACGGTTAGTACAGTTGCGGCGGGAGAAACAGCCACAGCAGACAGAAGAGTTGCTTAATGCCCCGACGATGGGCGTGAGTTGCCGCTTTAGTTCAGAATTGGCGGCTACTGTTAAGACCAGTAGAGCTTGGGTGCGCGACTGGCGAAATTCCCGTGCTTCGTATGTTGCCGAATTGAAGAAATTGAAAGATGCAGTACAACGCAGAGATTGTGAGCATCTGACTGCGCTTTTGACGCAGCTGGTAAAAGTAGAGGAGATGGGGGCAATGCTTGCTAACGAGTTTAACACCCCTCCTTCAAATGAGCAGAATATGCAGTTGGCTGATATTAAGACCGGTATGCAATCATTAGTGAATGCCGCTCTTGATCGGTACTGTAATGTTTCCAATTCTACCCCCTTGCCGCAGTTGCGCGATATGTATGAAGAATATAAGCTGATGCGCGGGCCGTTCGCGGTGGAAGAGAAAAAGCAGCAACAAATCTGCGGCGCGTTTTTGCGGGTGCTCAATAACCGCTGGAATACTAATGCCGGTCCGAAAGAGATTGAACGATACATAAAAGAGTTTGATGAAGTTGCTGTAGACATGGAATTATCGCCCGACTTCCGGGCAACGTTGGTCGGTATTTTGGAGGATTACAAAGCGGCAGCCAAGTTGCCCGCTTGCCGTTCAATAACCGATTACGCTTCCGTTATTCTGGCTCACCCGCAAATGACGACCCGTTTGGCGGCAAATGGCTGTGATTCTAAACAAATTAAAGAAGTTGCTGAATTGGTCCTACAATCGGGGGCAGATTTGGCGGCGGAACGGACGTTGATTAGCATGAAACAAAGCGGCAAAATCGGCGGGGTATCTGATGCCGTGATTGAGGGGATGATCGGTTCCCGTCAATATTTGGATGCTTTGTTATCTGTTTACAGTAAAGGTGATTCTCTTTATTTGGGTAAAGGCCAGCCGTCGGCCCTGAATACGATTATTGACGACATGACCAAAACGCCTAAGGCGGCGGTATGGGGGGATGGTTACGGCATGGTTCAGGATTATCAGCATTCAAAGGTATACGTGGGCCGTGTTACGCCCGTTATCGGTGAAACCGGTAAATACAATGTTGTGTTGTCGCGAGAGGATGGCACCCCGGGCGAGCGCCTGACCAATATCGTGACCAAGCGACCTCCTGTCATGAAAATGCGCCTACAGGACATGCGCAAAAAGTGTGGCATGCAGCGAGTGGATTTGCAGCGTGGCCTTCACACCCCTGCAGAGCTGATGGAGAAAATCTGTGCTCTTACAGATGAAGACGGTCCGGTCTATGCACGTGTACATCTTTTTGATTTGGCTGTTTCAATGGCAGAGAAACTGCCCGATGCCTTTGTTGCCGGTTACGCATTTTCACCAACCATGCGTAAGGATATGAAGAGTTTTAAGGATCTGAAGCAAAATCGTGTGTTCCGCGCGGGCTGTTGGCTGAAAGGCATGTCGTTGACTGACGTTCAGAAGTGGTCAGACTTTTTCATATCCTGCCGCAATCATAACTACACGGCTGAAATTCGTGAAAATTTGGGTGCTGTGTTAGCTAAGCGTTTAGAGTATGCGGGGTATGTTAATGAGCGTGGTGAAGTGAAATACGTGCCTTCCGCTTCGTCAAAAGACCTGTATTACGTCAAAGAAGGTGTTCTGAAGCCCTTTGCTGTTGAAAATGCAGTTCCCTTTATGCCTCTATTCAATATACACTGAGATGAAACTACCCCTAACTGTTATTACACTGTTGTTTTGCTGTGCTTCGCTTTGCTTTGCAGATGCACACAGTCGGGCTCTGCTGGATCAGGCGCGGGCAGGTAACCCTGTTGCTATGAGAAAACTGTCCATTTCTCTTTCACAGGGTGATGCAGGAAACCGGAATATCCACTTCGCATTTGAATGGATGAAAAAGGCAGCAGATGCGGGAGATGTACCCGCTATGTATCTGCTGGGAACGATGTATGAATCCGGGCGTTGTACCCCCAAAAGTGTAAGTCAGGCCGTAACTTGTTACACGAAAGCAGCGGATAAAGGCAATAAGAAAGCTGTTAAACGGCTTGAGGCAATCAGTCTGCGCTATACCCACCATTGGTTTGAGAAGGAGGCGCGGTGCGGTAACGTGAAATGCATGCTCACGCTGGCTAAAGCCTATGCAACCGGAAAAAATGAATTGCCGGTCAATAAAGACGAGGCGGTGCGCTATTATCGAATGGCCTATGCTAAGGACGCGAAAAAAACCCTGAAAAACGTGAAAAAACTACCCTTGGCTGAAGCCCTCCCATTTTGGCAGTATCTGGCAGAACAAAAACGTGATATAGAGGCGCTGAAGCTGTTAGCCAATGCTTACGGCAATGGTGATGGGGTAGAAATTGACGATGAAAAATCGCGTATGTATTACAGCATGGCTGCTCAGATGGGCGATGAAGAATCCCGCCGTATTACAGAATCCTTATCCGCAAATAATTCGAAGCCAGCAGTTTGTTTGCCGACCCATGCTGCCAAAGATTTTCCCTCTGTTCCTGCTGTTTCCTGCGATGAGGATGACGATGAGGATGTGGATGATGATGAGGAGGAGTCCGGAGTCGACGATTGGTAAGATGCGCTGCCGCCGCTGCTTTTTTGAACACAAAAACGCCCTGACGCTGCCTTTTGGTCATGCGTCAGGGCGTGGGGGTGATACCCTTGGTATCGGTGTGTTTGGGTGGTGTTAGTCCTGTGTCCATATCAGCGGTGGCGGCGGTTATCGACAAAGCGGTGGTTCAGCTTGCGGCAGGCGCAGTGGCGGTCGCGGCAGCGGTCCATGTGGTGCTTGTCGAAACGGTTGTGGTGGTCATGGCAGGCAACGTGCTTGTTGACGACTACGTGTTGGGCGGCGCAATGGTTATCCGACACGCGTAACACCACGTTGCCGACGGCCAAGCTGACGGAGGCGGCCTGTGCCTGAGAGAACATCGCCACGCTCGCCACACAGGCAAGCACCATCATCTTTTTGAATACGTTCATCATGGTTTTGGTTGGCGGGGTGTTGTGCCCGCTCACCTTGTAGAACGCAACAATTTTCAAAATTCGTTATCTTTTTGTAACTTTTTTAAAAATAAAATTATTTTACCGCGCGGGTGGTGTGCTTTTCCGCTTGAGCTGCAGGGGTGTTTATGCTACCCTTTACACGCGCACGGAACGCGTGCGAGGGCGGTTGCGCCTGCGTGTTTCGCTTATCTTTCATCCGTTATGAAGCTCCACCTTCCCCTTGTCCTCTTTGCGGCGGTGTTGGCCTGTATGGCACCGTCACAGGCTGCTTTTTCTTATCTGGCAGACGGCGTGAACCCTGCGGATTTGGCTCATTCCGACCGTTTCTACGACAACGGCAAGGGGCTATACTGGTCGTACCGGTACGATAAGCTCTACAGCCGAGCCAAGGGGGTGTATGCCTCCGCCGGGTGGGCTGCTTTCGGGAAACTTTACGACCGCCTTGTGCGCACGTCGGAATTCTCCACCCAGGCATTTACGCACCTGACGGATGACGGCAGCACCTGCGGCTATCAGGTGCCTGTGAACATGATGCAGTACTGGCAGTCGTACTACGGCGTGTTCTACAAGGGCAGCGAGGAGTTGCCCTACGGCTTCAACTACTCCCGCGAGTATCTGGATGCTTTCGGCGGCACGCAGAGTTTGGAACTGGGTATGCTGTTCTACGATTACTGGCAGAACCACGGCAACAACGTTCAGTACACCAGCCTGTGGTACCTCAAGGGCGAAACGCACAACTATATGCGTAACCCCGCTTCGGGCGGCGGCGGCTACTTTGCCGATTACTACGAGGGCTACGACACCTGCCACTACCACAACGATGTCAACACGCCGTCTCAGTTGAAGGAGGCCTTGGTACACTCGTTTGCCCTGCAACAGCAGGCGGACGGCTCCTACGTCAGCACCGAGGCGGGGCGGTTGATGTATGTGGGTCTTTCCTCCCCCACCATTTCGGGCGGTCATGCCATCACCTGCTATGGTTTCGATTTGGATAATGCGGGCAACGTAGTGTCCATGAAGATGGTGAACTCCGACGACTTGGAGTACAAACTCTTCACCGTGTACGTCAAGCTGTATGACGGCCATCTCTACCTGTACAACGATGCCGCTTGCACCGACCCATGGAAATACGCGGGCGGCAGCTGGTACCTCAACGACTTGGCGCACCTCATCACGCCCGATATTCTGAAACAGATGTACGCCGTGTACAGCGATGCGGAAACCCCGCTCACATGGAACGGCGAGGGCAGCAAGTGGGCGGCGGCTACCACGGTGACGAACGATGCGCTGCCCACCGCCGCTACGGGCTGGGATGTCCGCATCGGCTCCGATGCTTACCACAGCTACTACTACGCCGACCGCCCCGTGCAGTTTGACGACACCGCCGCCAACGGCAATGTGGCGGTGAGCGGCACGGTTTCCGTTCCCTCCATGATTCTGGCAAACACGGCGTTGGATTACACCTTCACCGGCTCGTCGAGCGCGAACATCAAGGCTCCGCAGCTCACGGTCAGCGGCGGTGGTTCGGCTGCTTTTAAGAATCTGACCCTCACCACAGGCAGCTTGGATGTGGCGAACTACGCCCTCACCTTCGGCAGCGGTGCCACGCTGAAAGCGGATGCCTGCACCGTGGGCGCGGGCGGCACGCTGGAACTGGCGGGCGGCAAGGCCACGGTGACGGCGCTCACGCTGGGCAACGGCGGCACGCTGGCGGTGACGGCGGCGGGCTCGACCATCACGTCCTCTGTCACGATGGGCGCGGGCAGCGAGCTGGATGTAGTGCTCAGCTCCAAGCAGACAAGCGCTTCTCTCTTCTCCGTTTCGGGCAGCCTGACGCTTTCGGGTGCCGTTGATTTGGAAATCAGCGGGGCTTCGCTGGTGAACGGCAGCACCTACATGCTGTGCAGCGTCAGCAGCGGCAGC
>JAZLFB010000020.1:0-45543 GCA_045615585.1 Akkermansia sp. | reverse complement strand
TTCCTTTCTTTTTTACACCAAAAAAATCCCCTTGGCTTGGGGCTTATCTGTAGCTGATGAAATGTTGGTTTGCGAGTTCTTTAGTTGAACTTGGAGATGAGCGTCTGACGCTGGGCTTCCAACTCGGCGGGCAGCTTGTCGCCCACGTTGTTGAAGAGCTCGGTCTGAGACTCAAGCTCGGCCTGCCATTCGGAGGTGCTGAGGGTCATGTTCGTGTTGAACTGCTCCTCGGTGTAGTCGGTCAGACCGTCGGTATCCAGCTCGCTGTAGGCGGGGGAGATACCCAGCTTGGTTTCCACACCTTCCACTTCGCCGCGGCAGCGACGGAGCACCCAGTCGATGACACGCATGTTGTCACCGTAGCCCGGCCAGATGAAGTGACCTTCGGCGTCCTTGCGGAACCAGTTCACATTGAAGATCTTGGGCAGCTTGCAAGCGCAAGTCTTGGTGCCCATATCCAGCCAATGCTGCCAGTAGTCACCCACGTTGTAGCCGATGAAGGGCTTCATGGCCATCGGGTCGCGACGCACCTGACCGATCTTGCCGAAGGCAGCGGCGGTCATCTCAGAACCCATGGTAGCGCCCACGTACACGCCGTGGTTCCAATCGCGGGACTGGAACACGAGGGGCATCGTGGTGGCGCGGCGGCCGCCGAACAGGAACGCGGAGATGGAAACACCTTCCGGGTTGTAGTATTCGGGGTCCAGCGTCGGGCACTGGCAAGAGGGAGCGGTGAAACGGCTGTTGGGGTGAGCGCACTTGGCGCCGGTCTCCTTGGCGATTTCGGGCGTCCAGTCGTTACCCTGCCAGTCGATGGCGTGGGCGGGAGCCTCACCGTCCATACCTTCCCACCAAACGTCGCCGTCGTCGGTCAGACCGACGTTCGTGAAGATGACGTTCTTCTTGATGGTGTCCATGGCGATGGGGTTCGTCTTGTAGGACGTGCCGGGGGCCACACCGAAGTAACCGTTTTCGGGGTTGATGGCGTGGAAGGTACCATCCTCGTGGGGCCAGATCCAAGCGATATCGTCACCGATGATGCTGGTCTTCCAGCCCTTCTCGCGCAGAGCTGCGGGGGGCACAAGCATGGCCAGGTTGGTCTTACCGCAGGCGGAGGGGAAGGCACCCGTGATGTAGGACTTACGACCCTGAGGATCGGTCACACCAAGGATGAGCATGTGCTCAGCCATCCAGCCGTTCTTGCGGGCAATGTTGGTGGCAATACGAAGGGCGAGGCACTTCTTACCCAGCAGGGCGTTACCACCGTAACCGGAACCGTAGGAGATAATCTCGCCGGTCTCGGGGAAGTGGCAGATGTACTTCTCTTCGTTGTTGCAGGGCCAAGTCACGTCTTCCTGACCGGGCTCAAGGGGGGCACCCACGGTGTGCAGACAGGGCACGAAGTCGCCGTAGCCGTCACGCTTGGGGTTGCCGCCGCCCTGCGTCTCGTCTTCCAGACGCTTCAGCACCTCAGCGCCCATGATGGTCATGATGCGCATGTTGGTCACCACGTAAGCGGAGTCGGTGATTTCGATACCGATCTTGGCAAGGGGGGAATCAAGGGGGCCCATGCAGAAGGGAATCACGTACATCGTACGACCCTTCATGCAGCCATCGAGGAACTTGTTCAGGATGGCCTTCATTTCGGCCGGAGCCTTCCAGTTGTTCGTGAAGCCGGCGTCCTCCTGCTTCTCGGAGCAGATGAACGTACGTTCTTCCACGCGTGCCACGTCAGAGGGAGTGGAACGGGCAAGGAAGCAGCCGGGACGCTTTTCGGGATTCAGGCGGATGTAAGTGCCCTTCTCCACGAGCATGTCGCAAAGTTCGGTGTTTTCTTCCTCGGAACCGTCGCACCAGTAGACGGAGTCGGGTTTGCAGAGTGCGCGGACTTGCTCCACCCACTCGGCAGCTTTCTTATGAGTTGTACCAGTGATTTTCATGGTGCCCCCAGCATACCACAGTACCGCCCTACTTGCAACATGAATTTACGCCTTTTTCGCATCAGACGGCAAAAAAGGGAGGTTTGGGGATTAAAGTTGGAAGTTGGAAGTTGGAGGTTGGAAGTTGGAAGTTGGAAGTTTTTAATAATGGCGCGGGCAAGCCCGCGCCTAATTTCATAATTTCAACTTTCAACCTTCAACTTTCAACTTTTTCTTCTTCACCTCAGTTGCGCCTCAAACTGGCGGAACTGCACGGCTTCGTACAAATCGTTGTCGGTGATGTCGGCGTGACCTGCCAAGTCTGCCACGGTGCGGGCTACGCGCAGAATACGGTCGAACGCGCGGGCGGAGAGGGAGAGCTGTTGCACGGCATCGAGCAACAGGGCTTCGGAGGTGGGGGTGAGCTTGCAGAAGCGGCGCAGCAGTTTGCCGCTCAGGCGGGCGTTGCAGCTGACTCCTAATCCCTCGTACCGCTGTAACTGGCGGGCGCGGGCTGCCACCACGCGGGCGCGGATGGTTGCGCTGCTCTCGCCGTCGGGCTTGGAGAGCAGACCCGCCGCATCCACGGGCGGCACCTCAATCAACAGGTCGAAGCGGTCGAGCATCGGACCCGAAATCTTTTTGCGGTAGCGCGCCACATCGGCGGGCTTGCAACGGCACGCGTGGCGCGTATCGCCCAGATAGCCGCAGGGGCAAGGATTCATGGCCGCCACCAGCATGAACGCGCAGGGAAAATCCATGCTGCCGCTCGCGCGGGAGATGGTGACCACCCCGCTCTCCAGCGGCTGGCGCAGCGTCTCCAGCGTGCGGCGTTGGAACTCCGGCAGCTCATCCAAGAACAACACGCCGTGGTGGGCCAGCGAAATCTCACCCGGTGTGATAACCGAGCCGCCGCCCATCAACCCGACATCGGAGATGGTGTGGTGCGGGGCGCGGAAGGGGCGAGAGGACAGCAGCCCGCCCTGCGGCAGCAAGCCGCAGACGGAGTGAATCGTGCTGCTCTCCAACGCCTCGGCATGGGTGAGCGGGGGCAGAATCGTGGGCAGGCGGCGCGCCAACATGCTCTTGCCGCTGCCGGGGCTGCCGCACATTAAGAGGTTGTGACCGCCCGCGGCGGCAATCTCCATCGCACGGCGGGCGTAGGGCTGCCCCTTCACCTCGTCAAAATCCACCTCACCTGCGGCATTCAGCTCCGCCGCCACAGGGGGTACGGGCGTAAAGCGCTCGCGGTCGGAGAGGATGGCCCACGCAAGGCTCAAATCCTCTGCCGCGTACACGCTGATACCCTCCACCACGGCGGCTTCCGCCGCATTTTCGGGTGCCACCAACATGTATTTGCGACCCGCCTCGCGCGCCGCCACCGCTAACGGCAGCACCCCGCGCACACCGCGCAGCTTGCCGTCCAGCGACAACTCGGCTACCATGCACCAATCCTCCGTATGCAGCGGCACGCGGCGGCGGTACACATCGGGTACGTTCGTGCAGTTCTGCTGAATCGCCATCTCCAGCCCCAGCGCAATAGGTAAATCAAAGCCCGGCCCCTGCTTGCGGATATCGGCGGGGGCAAGGTTGACCGTCACAATCAGCTCCCCCGGTCGGTAGAACGACTGGTTTTCCAACGCGGCGGTCACACGCTGCACGCTTTCGCGCACGGCGGCATCGGGCAGACCGACCACCGAAATATGCCCCGTGTCCTTCACGGAACGGGCATTTACCTCCACCTGCACCTCGTATCCCTTGATACCCAGCACGGAAGCGGAATAGAGACGCGTAATCATGGCGGTTGAATCAAGAGGAAGAACAATTATTTCACGGTCACTTTGGAACCAACCGCCAACTTGCTGAAGAGGATGCTGCACGCTTCCTCCGGCACGCGTACGCAGCCGTGGGAGGCGCTTTCGCGGTGCACATTGCCCACATGCATGCCGATGGCACCGTTAAAGCGCATCCAGTACGGCATGGGCGCGCCCTTGAAATGCGTGCCAGCCGGGCGGGCATCGGACACGGCAATGTTGCCCTTCACCGTACGCCCCTCGGCATTCACGAACGAGCCATAGGTGTTAGAGCTGTAGTCGCGCACCTTCTGTGAGATGTGAAAGGTGCCTTTGGGCGTTTCCTTACCGCCCACGCGCCCCGAACATACGGGGAAATCCATGGCAATCTGACCGTTGATGTAGAGCCGACCGCGCTGTTCCGCCAACAGCACCACCACCTCGGAGTGAGCGGGGTCGTACTGCTCAATCGCCGCGCCGCGCCAGATATCGCGGGAATCGCGGTAGCCGGGGTCGGCAATAAAGTCCTCGAACGTGAAGGAGACGCGCTTGTTTTTGGCTTCTCGCTCCAAGCGGTCGCCCTCTGCGCGCCAATGGGCGGTGCGGGCTTCGGGGGATTGTGTACAGGCGGCGGCTGCCAACAGCAGCAGAGTGAGCAGACAATGGCGTTTCATGACAGGCGGTATTGTTCAATGCGGTTGGCAAACTCGCGCGGCAGAATCGCCTCCACCAGCGCGTCGTTCCCCTCATAATCGGTGGAAAGCACCTTGCCGTCGCGGTGCATGATGGCAATGATGCGGCTTTCCGACAGCGGGATGCGGTAGGTGCAGCGGGTCACACGGTGCGACAGCATTTCCACACAGGCGGCCATGAGGGCATCCACCCCCTGCTCTTCCAGCACGCTCATAGGCAGGCTGGGGCAGGAAACCTTGGCAGCCAAGGCAGCAAGCGTGCTTTCGCGCTGCTCTTCGGGCAGGGTGTCGGCCTTGTTCCACACCACCACCATGGGCTTATCCTGCGCGCCGAGTTCGGCCAGCACCTCACAGGTGGTTTCGTAGTGGCGCAGGGCTTCGGGGTCGCCCGCATCCACCACCTGAATCAGGAAATCCGCGACAACGGCCTCCTCTAAGGTGGATTTGAAAGCCTCTACCAAGCGGTGCGGCAGGTTGCGGATGAAGCCCACCGTGTCCGTCAGCACCAACGGCTGACCGTCGGGCAACTCAATCTTGCGGCTCGTGGTTTCCAGCGTGGCAAAGAGGATATCCTTGGCCAGCACCCCTGCCCCTGTCAGCAGATTGAGGAGCGAGGATTTACCCGCATTCGTGTACCCCACGATAGCGGCGGCGGGGATGCCTTGGCGGGCGCGTTCCTTGCGCTGGGTGCCGCGCTGGCGGCGCACGACCTCCAGCTCATCGCGGATGGCTTCGATACGCTCATGCGCCAAGCGGCGGTCCACTTCAATCTGTTTTTCACCCTCGCCGCGGGCGGCTGCACCGCCGCCTTTACCGCCGCCGCTGCCGCCGCGCTGGCGGTCAAGGTGTTTCCACATGCCCGCCATGCGCGGCAGGGCGTACTGCATGCGGGCAAGGTCCACCTGCATCACGGCTTCGCGGGTGCGGGCGCGTTGGGCAAAGATGTCGAGAATCACCTCTTCGCGGTCAATCACGGGAACCTCGACCAGCCTTTCCCACTCACGCTGCTGCGAGGGGGAGAGCAGATTATCGAAAATCACGCAGTCGGCGCGCAGGTCCTCCGCCTTTTGGCGAATCTCCTCTGCCTTGCCGATGCCGCACAGGTACTTGGCCTGAATCTCGCGCGTGTACTCCAGCGAGCTTTCCGCAATGCCGATACCCAGATTTTCCACCAAGTCCACCAACTCTGCCAGCAGAGCCGTGCGTTCGCGGCGCGATTCCCCCGGCATGCCCAGACCAATCAGCAGGGCACGCTCGATTTTCTCCGGTTTTTCGCGGATTTCAAAGGACATTATTGAAAGCGGTGGTGAGTCGTTACAGGCACGTCGCGCAGGTAATCCTTGTTGTAGGAGTTGCAGGGGCAGTCACCGTAGGCGCAGGCCGAGAACAGGGAGGCGGTCAGCAGACCGAGCGAAAGGAGGCACAACTTCTTCATGCCCCCATTAAACCGCGAACGCCCTGCAAAATCAAGCCTAATCTCTGACGAAGGGCGGCATACGGGGCTGACGGAGTGCAACGGTGGGATAAAAAAGTTGAAAGTTGAAAGTTGAAAGTTGAAATTACAAAGTTCGGCACGCTGACGCGTGCGGGCTTCCGATGAACGAAATGCGTTGTCAGCAGTGATAAAAGAATTAACGCTTATGTAGTCTATCAATACCCAAAAAGCAAACGCCGCATGACAAAACAGGCGCAAATTCGGCTCGACAGGGCGGCGGCGGCTCGTTAGAATGGCGGCACCTATGAAGCATACTACCCCCAAACATGTTGGCGGGGTGTACTGTCGTTCAGCACTCGGGCTGTTGCTCTGTCCCCTGCTGTTGGCGGCGTGTTCCCCCGATTTTGAAGTCTATTACAATACCGAGGCTCTGCCCGCAACGGCTTACCGACCGTTGGAGCGGGGGCAACGCCCCGTGGCGAAGGAATCGCAGGATTTGACAAACACTCTGCAACGCTATCTCGATTCGGGATACGTCGTCATCGGCACCATGGAGATGAATGCGCAGCGGGCTTCGCTGAGCGACATTTGCCGATTTGCCGCCGATAAGGGTGCCTCGCTGGTGCTATACTCCACCCGCCGCAGCGGTTCCATTGAAAAAAACTATGTCGTCCCGGTTTCCCATTCCGCCACATCGTACCACAGCGGCAGCATCAACGGCGGGTTCGGTGCGCCCTCCTACAACTACAGCGGTACCACCACAACAACCTCTACCGAATGGCAGCAACGCAACTACACCATCGGCTGCTACGACCAGCGGTATTTCTTCCTTGCCCCTAAAGCCTGATTTCCTATGAAACCCACCATGACCTACCTGCTTACCCTGTCGGGTATGCTGTTGTGCAGCGGCTGTCTCTCCGTACCCACGGGTTACGGTCCCGACGGCACCTATGCCGATTTGACCGCTGCGTCTCCCACCGATGTCCGCCGCGACATCACCTTCAGCGTTGATTTCACCTCCGACCTCGGACCCGAAACATGGTTTTCGGAGGAGGAAATCATCAAGGCCGTCCGCACGCAGCTGACGGGATCGGGGTTGTTCCGCAAAGTGTCCTATGTCTTGCCGCAAAACGCGAGTGATTACCACTTTGCGTTCAAGGTGTCGCACACAGGCACCGATGTCAACGCACGCATGGGGCTGGGCGTGCTGTGCGGACTCACCCTGACCGCGCTCCCTGTGTGGGTGAACAATGAGCTGAACTGGAGCCTGTCCGTGCAAAGCAAGGGGAAAGAAGTGTACGCCGCTTCCTCTCAACAGGGGGTGACGGACATCTATTGGGGGCCGTTTATTGTGGCCTCTCCCTTCATGAACCACCTGACACTGGGCGGCGGCATGAAAAAGAAGCCGTTGCGCTACTTTGTGCGCGAGATTCGCGACAACCGACTCAACGAGCGGTACTGATATCCCTCAGCCACGCGGGGCGGCGTTTGCAACGCTGTCCCGCGTTTTTTTACGGATGCTCTGCCTTGTAGGCGCGGATGCGGGTGCCGACATTGCGGCTCAGATTTTCGTAGTACAGGTAGGGTTCGTGCGGGTGGTAGATTTGATTGCCGAAGATGGGATTGAGCGTGAGCGGGTCGGTGACATCGGGCGGGAAGGTCGGGTTCAACGTGCCGCGTTCGGTGTTGATAACCGCGCCGCAGTAGCCCGCCTTGATATCGGGCAAGCCCGTGAACGAGCGTCCGTGACCGCCGAGGTTGCTCTCCGCAGGGGCGGGTGTTTCATCCGTGCGCCAGTTGAGCGGGTTGATGCAGAACGCCCGCGTGCCGTGCGGCACCAGCAGAGAGTGCTGCACTTCTGCCTTTTCGGTGTTCCATGTGATAAAGACACCCGTGTCCGTTTCGCCTTGGGCGGGGCGCAGCTGCGGGTAGCCCGCAATGCTGTTTTCCGTGACACACCAGCCGATGAGGTAGGCCGACACCATGCGGTCGGCAAGGGCGGGGTCGGACAGCACATCTTTGATGAGGTGCAGCAGATGCTCACTGCCTTGGCTGAAGCCCGCCAACACGAACGGTCGCCCTTGGTTATCGTGCTTCAGGTAGTAGAGAAAGGCGTCTTTGGCATCGGCGTAGGCGGTTTCATGGGCTTCTTTATCCACATAATGCACAAAGGATTTTTGGCGGTAGTAGGGGGCAAAGAAGCGGGCGTGGGTGCCGTAAATCCCCTTTTCGGACAGCACGGCATTGCGGAAGATGAAGCGCTGCGTCAGGCTGTTGACGTTCATGTTCTTCTCCGCACTCATGCACACGGTGGGGGCAAGGAAAAAGACATCGGCGGCTTTGTCGGGCGCGGGTTCATTCTCCCGACAGACCCACAGGTCGGCAGCGGCGTAGTCCAAGGCATGCAACATCGATGCTGCCGAAAGAAGCAGAAACACAAGTCCTTTCATACCCCTACCCTACCACAGGCGGGCGCGCGGTGCAAGCGGGAATCAGCGCGCCAGATAGGCCTCTATGCGTTTGGCAACGTTGCGGCGCAGATTTTCATAGAAAAAGATGTAGTCATACACATGGTATACCCCCTTGCCGAACAACAGGACTGATTTCGGGGCATCTGACTGCTTTTTGAACAGCGGGTTTAACGTGCCGCGTTTCGGATTCAGCACGGCACCGCAGAACTGCGGCTGCACGGGAGCCTCCAACGCTTGCAGCGTAAAGCGCGCCCCGTGGTTCAGGTCTGCGGCTGCCGGGGTATTATCCGTGCGCCAGTTCAGGGGGTTGATAGCCAACGCCCGAACGCCGCGCGGCACCAAGAACGAACCTTCCACTTCCGCCTCTTCGGTATTCCATGCCACAAAGACGCCCGTATCCAGCTCTCCCTGTGCGGGGCGCAGGTGCGGATATCGGGCGGTATCTGCCTCTGTCACGCACCAGCCGATGAGATAGGCTGCCACCATGCGGTCTGCCACAGCGGGGTCGGCCATCACCTCTTTGATAAGATGCAGAGCCATTTCGCTGCCTTGGCTGAACCCCGCCAATATAAACGGGCGACCTTGGTTATCGTGCTCCAAATAATAGAGAAACGCCTCTTTCACATCGCTGTAGGCCAACGCATGCGCGGCGGGTCGCCCGTAATGAGGCAGCGACTTTTGGCGGTAATAGGGGGCAAAGAAACGTGCTTTATCGGTGTAAAGCCCCTGCTCCATCTTTACGGCGCGGGCAAAGCGGGCGCGTTCGGCTTCATCGCGCACATCCATATTGTCCACCCGCGCCATGCAGGTGGTGGGGCAGATAAAGAAAACATCGGCAGGCTTGTCAGGGGTGACAGACGTTTCGCGGCACACCCACAGGCTCGCATCGCCGTAATCAAGCGCGTACAGCAACGCCGCAGACCAAAGCAGCAGAAGAAGTGTCAGCAGGCGTTTCATAACGGTGACAACGTTAAAGCTCAGGCACGAGCTGCATTAACAACGGTCTGCAAGGGCGCGCGGTCATAGGAATCCGCCCATTTTTTCAGCTCCTTGCCGGAGTAGGAAGCCAAGCCGTCCGCCGTCAGTTGGCGGGCGAGTTTCCCCGCGGGAATCAGCATGCAGAGGAAATCCTCATCCGTTTCATACCCGCATTTCACCGTTCCGTCTTTTGTCATGATGACGCCGTCACAGGGGGACATGGAGTTCTGGGCAATGATAGCCGCTGTCAGGGGCGCTTGCTGAATTTCAAAAGGGTCGGTCGGGGTTGTTTCTGCATTCTCGTCTGCCATACGCCCCTATTCTACACCATCGGCAGAAAGAACGCAACCCGCTGCATGAAAAAAAGAAGGGTATGCACGCCCCCTGCGCCGTCAATCATGCAGAATGGGTACACAAAAAATGTGGGCGGCACGTTTGTGCCACCCACACTTTAAGTTTTTTGGCTTGGAAGCCGAAGAACTTAGGCGATGGAATCGCCGAGCTTCTTCATGGCTTCGGCAGCGCGGTTGGAGTAACCCCATTCGTTGTCGTACCAGCCGCACACCTTGACCATGTTGCCACCCACAACGTAGGTGAAGCCGGAGTCGAAGATGCAGGAGTGGGGGTTGGACACGATGTCCTGAAGCACGAGGGCTTCTTCGGAGTACTCAAGGATGCCCTTAAGGGGACCTTCAGCAGCAGCCTTCATGGCGGCGTTCACTTCCTCCACGGTCACGTCCTTCTTGAGGATGGCGACGAAGTCGGTCAGAGAACCGGTGGGGGTGGGAACGCGGAAGGAAGCGCCGTTAAGCAGACCCTTCAGCTGGGGAATCACTTCACCGATGGCCTTGGCAGCACCCGTGGTGGTGGGGATGATGTTGATGGCGGCGGAGCGCATACGACGGGGATCTTTGTGGGGAAGGTCGAGGATGCGCTGGTCGTTCGTGTAGGAGTGAATCGTGCTCATCATGCCCTTCTCGATGCCGAAGTTGTCGTTCAGCACCTTCACCATGGGGGAAAGGCAGTTGGTGGTGCAGGAAGCGTTGGAAACGATGTGGTGCTTGGCAGCATCGTACTCCTGATCGTTGATGCCGATGCAGAAGGTCAGATCGGGGTTCTTGGCGGGAGCGGAGATAAGAACCTTCTTGGCACCGGCGGTGATGTGACCGGAAGCCTTGGCAGCGTCCACAAAGAGACCCGTGGATTCGAGAACGACGTCAACGCCGAGCTCCTTCCAGGGAAGCTGGTCGGGACCGACCATGCCGCCGAGAATCTTGATCTCGTGACCGTTCACAACGAGGATATCCTCGCCCTTGATCTCAACCGTGCCCTTGAACTTGCCCTGCGTGGAGTCGTACTTCAGCAGGTGAGCGGTGGTGGAGATGGGGGTAAGGTCGTGGATGGCGACGACCTTCTCGAGTTCGGTCTGGGACATGGCGCGAAGCACATTGCGACCGATACGACCGAAACCGTTAATAGCGTATTTAGCCATAATCGTAGATTGGAATTAGATAAGTTAGTTCCTGACCGTGTCACTCGACCCGGTAAGGCAAACCCAGTTTAATGCCGCGCGGCGTTTCAGTCAACAAAAATTTGCTTAACAAGTCCAAAAAATCGCGCCATACAGGCTTCTGCACGCCGCCGCCCGCCCTTTTCGGGGCAGAAAATGCGGCATGTCACGTTTCCGCCCTTGACACCCCTGCCCCCCTTGTGGCAGTATACGCGCGAAGTTTGCACTTAGCGGCCCCCTCGTTCAATGGATAGGACGAAGGTTTCCGGTACCTTAGATGAGGGTTCGATTCCCCCGGGGGCTATGATGGGATTCAACAAAAAAGCAGCACCGGCCGGTGCTGCTTTTTTGTTTTAAACGAGAGTCTCAATTATTTTTGCTGCCCTTTCTTTTCAAGCAAAGCCTTGGCTGCGGGGTGACCGTTTTCTGCGGCGCGGCGCAACCAGTAGTCAGCATCCATGGCATCTTCCAAGGGGTCGCCGTCCAGACGCAGCTGGTAATAGCGGGAAAGCTGATACTGGGCGGTTGCACTGCCCCATTCGGCATCAGCTCGCACCAACTCCAGCGGGTTGTTGATGCGGGCGCGGTGCTCTTCGGGCAGCTGGTTCAGGGCATCCGCCGCCTTAGCAATCCCCTTGGACAAGGCATTGTTGAACAGCACACCCGCCAAGCGGGGATTCTGTTCCACCCCCTTGCCTTCGGCATAACAGGCACCGAGATAGTACATGGCCATGGCATCTCCCATGCCGGCAGAGCGGCGAAGGTAGGTGACAGCCTCCTCGGCATTCTCCTCCATGCCCAGAGCACGCAGCTTGGCAATACCCAGATTGCGCTGGGCCATCACCGAACCGCCGTCGGCAGCTATTTGCAGATACTTCAGACCGTCCTCCTCATTCTTCTCTACGCCCTCACCCGCCAACAGAATACTGCCCAGCAGAGCGCAGCTTTCGTTGTGGCCTTGGTCAGCCGCCTTGCGGAACCATTTGGCGGCTTCAACAACATCTTTTTCCATCTCCGTACCCTGCATGTAGCACATGCCGATGCGGAACTGAGAATCGGCACAACCGCCCTCGGCAGCCTTGCGGAACAAAGCTATCGCCTTTTTCTTATCCGCTTTCACGCCCTTACCCGCCATGTACAGGCAGCCCAGAGCATCAGAGGCAGGAGCAAAGCCCGCCTTATCCGCTGTGCGCAGGTTACTCAGCACCATGGGCGACACCACGTTGCCGTCCTCGGTGGATGCCAAATCCAACATAGCCAAGCGGTAGTGGGCTTCCGCATCCCCCGCTTTGGCGGCCTTGGTGTACCAGAATTTGGCTTCATGCGGCAGCTTGGAAACACCGTTGCCCTCCTCATAGCAGCGGCCCATTTCACGCATGGCAACAGCATCACCCTGTTCTGCCTTGGCACGGTAATCATTGGCATCCGCCGCCGCCAGCGGCAGACCGAGCAGGAAGAAAGCAGACAGAAGAACGGATTTATTCATAAGCTTATTGTATCGGTTAAGGAGTTAACGACCGGGCACCATTTCAAAGGTAAAGCCTTTCAGGTATTCGGTTTCGGGAAGATTGAGCAACACGGGGTGGTCGGGGCTTTGACCGTGACTCTCCATCAGACGCAGGGTGCAGTGACCGTCCACCGCCGCCTCACCGATAGTGTCGCGGAAGACACCCGCGCCCGCATGGTGCGAGCAGCAGAACGAGGAGAGAATACCGCCCACGGGCAGCATCTGCATGGCGCGCAGGTGAATCTCTTTGTAGCCGCGCAGGGCACCCGCCAAGCTCTTCTTGTTGCGGGTGAAGCTGGGCGGGTCAAGGATAATCATATCCCACTTGGGGTCGGCACCGCTGTTGCGCACCTTGTCGCTTTCGCGTTTCAGGAAATCAAAGGCGTTCTCGGCAATCGCCTCCACCTTCACACCGTTCAGCTCGGCATTGCGGCGAACGGAAGCAATCGCGTCCTCGGAAATATCCACCGCCGTCACCGAAGCGGCACCCGCCTTGGCACAGGCAAGGGCAAAGCCGCCCTGGTTGCAGAAGCAGTCCAGCACGCGGCGTCCCTTGGCAAACTTGGCCACGGCTTCGTAATTCTGCAACTGGTCAAGGTACAGACCCGTCTTCTGCCCTGTGGATAAATCGACCATAAACTTGATACCGCGCCCCGTGCCGACAAAGGGTTCGGGCATCGTGCCGTCTGCCACATAGGTCTGCGGCTCAATCCCTTCCGCCGCCAGCATGGGCGAATCGTTGCGCACCAGAATGCAGCGGGGGGAGAACAGGTCGTGAAGAATATCCTTGATAAGCCCCAAACGCTGGTACATGGCCATGGTAAGCGTCTGCACTACCAGCACATCCACATAGCGGTCAACAATCAGCCCGGGCAGACCGTCGCTCTCGCTCCACACCACGCGCATCATTTCTTCGCCCGGCAGCAGGCGTTCGCGCAGGGTAGCAGCCTGAGAAATGCGGCGCACAAAGAAATCGCGGTCCAAATCCTGCTTGCGGCGAGAGAAGCGGCGCGCCACAATCTGCGAATGAGGGTTGTACATGGCAGAGCCGAGGTAGCGGTCGCGCTGGTCTTTCAGCAGCACCACATCACCGGGTTGGGGATTGCCGAACACCGTACGCACCTCAGTGCCGTACACCCAGTCATGCCCGTGGAAAATGCGCGCCTTGGGCGCAATGATAAGACCTGCCATAACGAGATTACCCTACTATAATACACCGCATTTGTCAATGCTCAATTATTATGCGCTATGTTGCAGAAGCCGCACGCAGACAAATGACGGAAATGAAAAACCGCATACCGCAACACAGGGCAACGGTATGCGGCGGGAATACTTTTTTCGGTCGTCAGCGGGTGGAAATAGTCAACCCGCGCAGCAGCAGCTCGGCGTTGTTCTGCGTTTTGACGATGTTTTTAAGCAGGGTTTGCAGCCCCTCCCAACCCGGCAGGGTGGCCAGCTGGCGACGCAGTTGCAGAATACGCACCATCTCATCGGGGTGGTACAGGCGGTCGTCGTTGCGCGTACCGCTCTGCGGGATGGAAATGGCGGGGTAGATTCGGCGTTCGGAAAGCTCGCGGTCAAGGCGGATTTCCATGTTGCCCGTGCCCTTAAACTCCTCGAAGATGATTTCATCCATGCGCGATTCCGTCTCCACCAAACAGGTGGCAATGATGGTGAGACTGCCGCCTTCCTCCTCATTGCGGGCGGCACCGAAGAACTTGCGAGGCTTCTCCAAGGCGTTGGAGCCAAGACCGCCGCTCATGGTGCGACCGCCGCTCTGGTTGGCGTTGTAGCCGCGGGCAAGGCGGGTCAGGGAATCCAGCAGAATGATGACATCGCGCCCCTGCTCCACCAGTCGGCGAGCGCGCTCCAACAACAGGTCGCTCAACTGCGCATGACGCTTGGAGGGTTCATCGAAGGTGGAGGCGTACACGGGTACATCGACCGTGTCCTCGAAATCGGTCACTTCCTCCGGGCGTTCATCCAGCAGCAGCACCAGCAGCTCCGCCTTAGGATAATTGGCGCGCAGACTGCGGGCTATCGTCTTGAGCAGCACGGTCTTGCCGCCGCGGGGCGGGGCCACCACCAGCGCGCGCTGCCCCATGCCCAGCGGGGTAATCAAATCCAACACGCGCATGGCGGGGGATTTGATGTCGGGATTCTCCAGAATCAGGCGTTCGCGGGGGATGAGCGGGGTCAGACGGTCAAAATCCTTGGGCTGCTTGTATTCGGGGGCAGGCATGCCCTCAATCTCCGTGATGAACTCGGCATTGAGCGCCGGCTCCTGCTTGTTGCGGGGGGCGCGCAGCTTCACCTTCAGGCTGTTGCCGGGGCGCAGGTCAAAGCGGCGCACCAGCTCCATCGGCACGCGGGGGTCATCCGCACAGGGGCGGAAACTGCGGGCGGCATCACGCAACACGGGGATGTTGTCCTTGCCGATTTCAAGCACACCGCTCACCAGCACCTGACTGCCCTCCTGTAAATAAGCCTTGGCCAGTTCCGCCAACAGCTCGGGGCGCGGCAGACTCTCCGCACCGCGGCGGGCGGTACCCGCTGCCAGCTTTTGCAGCTCGTTGAGGGGGCGGGTGCGCAGCTCGTTCAGGTCGATGATGACGGAGCGGGCGTGCATGGCCTTGGCTTCCGCCGCCAGCTCCATGTTGTAAAACATTTCGATTTGGGCGCGCAGTTGGGCTTCGCCGCCCTCGTTCCAGAACACCGTGCCGCCCTTGTCCACCTTCGTCTGCATGGGGAGCTGGGCGGCGAGCATCGCCTCCGCCACAGCTTCGTCCACGCCGTCGCGCTGCATCAGGCGGGCTGTCTGCGTTTCGGGGGAAACGGCAGCCACGCACACGGCATCGGCACCGAACTCTACCGGGCTTTCAAAGTACAGCGGCACTTCCATCAGGAAGGTGTGCACCTCTCCGCTCTTGCGTGCGGCGGACTGGGCATCCGCACTCATCTCCGCCACCTTGGGGTGGACAATGGAGTTGAGGGTGGCACGCCCCTCAGGGTTGTTGCGCACGATGTCGCGCAGGAAATCTTTATTCACATTGCCCTCGGCATCAAGGGCATCGGGACCGAACGCCGACACCAAATCGCGGGACAGGCGACCCGTTTTCTGCAATTGCTCTACAGCGGCATCACAGTCAAATACCTCTACCCCCTTGCCGCCCATTTCGGCCAGCATGTTCACCACCGTAGATTTGCCGGATGCTATACCACCTGTAACTACAATAACCTTCACGGCGCTGATTCTACCATGCACGCACCGATGTATCAAGCCGAAAGCGTGTACTCCGAATGCTTTTAGGCGCGAAGCGTTTCCAAAAGGCGCGTGACAGGCAGACCGATGACGTTGTCAACATCGCCCTCCACCTTTTCCACAATCAGCTCGCTCTTCTCCTGCATGGCGTAGGCACCCGCTTTGTCCAGCACATACACCTCGTTCAGATAGCGGCGGATGGCGGCTTCATCCATGCGGCGGAAGGTCACATAGCTCTTTTCGGCAAAGTCTCGGCGTTCGCCGCCCGCCATGAAGACCGCCACGGCGGTGCAGACGCAATGGGTGCGCCCCTGCAACTCCGTCAGCATGCGCACGGCATCGGCTTCATCCGCAGGCTTGCCCAGCGGATGCCCGTCGATAAACACCAGCGTGTCGGCACCGATAACCGTCTCCTGCGGGTAGAGGGCAGCCACGGCGGCTGCCTTGGCGGCGGCGTTGCGGGCGCACAGCTCTTCGGGCGGCAGGGTGGGGTCGTCCTCTTCCTCCGTCGGCACCGTTATCACGCGGAACCCGACCCCCTCACGCTCCAGCAAATCGCGACGGCGGGGGGATTGTGAAGCAAGAATCAACATCACGCAATGGGGCTCATTTTATCCAGCACGCGGCGGCGCACATCGTCCTTCAGCTCATGGATACTCTGGATGGTCGTACCCTTCAGCGTATCGGCCAAGGCGCGGCAGGCCTCGCGGTCTTCACGCGTCTCAAACTCCAGACCCACCAAGGCGCGACCCACGGATTCACCCGAATACTGATAATTGAAGTAGCACAGGTTGGCGTACTCACCCATCGCGCGCATGAACTCCGAGAACGCACCGGGGCGTTCGGGGAACTCAATCACAAAGAACACGGGGTGGTGCAGATGCTCGCGGTCGTATGAAATCATGCGGAAGCGCACATCGTCGTCGTTGGTGACATCCTTGGCCTCCAGCCCGTAGCCCGCCAACTTCTCACGGATGCTGGCAAACTGCTCTTCCGTACCCAGCACACCGAACACAGGGTACTGGATATCGCCGCCCACGCGCCCGAACTGAACGTCCGTCAGCTGCACACCCGCGGGGATGCTCTCCAGATATTTCAGGATTTGCCCGCGGCGCGTCTCCATGGGGATTTGCAGGAAACGCTCCTTCTTCTTGGCATCCTGCACACCGGCGCGTGCGGCCACCACGCCCATCTGGGCGAAATCCATGTTGGCTCCGGAAAGCACCACTAGGCACTTGGTGCCGGGGGCAATGTTGCCCTCTCGGTAATCTTTCAGCAGAGCGGCCAAGCCCATGGCACCGCTGGGTTCCGTGACCACGCGCAGACCATTCCACAGCGTGCGGATGGCTTGACAGACCTCCGTGTTCGTCACGGTCACAAAACCGTCCAACAGTTCGCGGCACAATTCGTATGTGTTTTCGCCCGCCGTGCGCACCGCCGTGCCGTCGCAGAACACATCGACGTAGGAGAGCGTCTTACGTTCGCCGCTCTCCACCGCCAATTTCATGCTGGCTTGGTCCACGCCCTCCACACCGATGCATTGGCAGTTCGGCCAGAACTTCTTGAACCAACAGGCACAGCCGGAAGCCAGACCGCCGCCGCCGATTTGCAGATACACGCGGTCAAAGGGGCCCTTGCCGCTCATCACCACTTCATCGGCCAGCGTGCCCTGCCCGCCCATGGTGTTGATATCATCGTAAGGGTGAACGAAGGTCAGGTTGTTGGCATCGGCAAACTTGTGGGCAGCGGCGGATGCGGCATCGTAGGAGTCACCCGTCAGGATAATCTCCACATGTTCGCCGCCGTGCATTTTCACGGCATTCTGTTTCACCACGGGGGTGGAACGCGGCATAAAGATGTGCGCCTTGCAGCCCAAGCGAGCCGCCGCCAAGGCCACGCCCTGCCCGTGGTTGCCCGCGCTGGCTGCCACCACGCCGCCCGCACGCTGTTCGGGGGTGAGCTTGGCCATGCAGTTATAGGCACCGCGCCACTTGTAGGCTTTAATGGGGCCCAAGTCCTCTCGCTTGGCGAACACTACCGCCTCCACATCGGGAATACGGATTTCCTGCAACGGGGTGGGATTACCCACGGCATACACACGCTGCCGCGCTTGCAGAATTTCATCAAACAGTCGGTCTTTCAGCTCACTCATACGCTTTACGCCCCATAGTACACCCCGCCGCGCCGCATTGCAAGTGCCGATTGCGGCAGTGCGGCGTAAAAATTCCTGCCGCAAAACGCCGTTGACTTTCGCCGCCCGCTCCGCTACAATGGCGGCAGATGAATACGGCTTTTGTACCGGAGGACTATTTTGCACGATACGGCGTGCCGCAGATTTTCGGCAGCGGGGAAACCTGCGAGGTCGATTTAGGCTGCGGCGACGGCGGCTTTCTGCTGCAAATGGCGGAGCATTACCCCGAGACGCGCTTTCTGGGGGTGGAGCGACTGTTGGGCCGCATCCGCAAGGTGTGCAACGAGAGCGAACGCCGCGGGCTGACGAACGTGCGCGGGCTGCGTGTGGAGAGCCGTTACTTCCTTGAATGGCTGATTGCCCCCGGCAGCATCAGCCGTCTGCACTACCTTTTTCCCGACCCTTGGCCCAAGGAAAAGCACCACAAGAACCGCTTGGTACAGGATTCTTTCATCCCCGTGCTGCACCGCGCCCTTGCCCCCAACGGCGAGGTGCTGTTCAAGACCGACCACGAGGAGTATTTTCTGTGGGTGTGCGAGCGCATGGATGCCAGCCCCCTTTTCCGCCGAGAGGAGTGGAACGCACCGTTCTACCCCAAGACCGATTTTCAGAAACAATGGGAGTCGATGGGTAAATCCATCTACGCCGCCCGCTATGTGAAGAACGATGTCCTTTGACCTGCACACCACCGACCCCAGCGGCGCACGCCTCGGCACGCTGCACCTGCCCCACGGCGATGTTCCCACGCCCATTTTCATGCCCGTGGGCACGCAGGGCACGGTAAAAACCCTGCACCCCGAAGATTTGGAGGCGCTGGGCGCGCACATCATCCTTGGCAACACCTATCACCTGTGTCTGCGACCGGGGGATGAAGCCATCCGCGATTTGGGCGGTCTGCACCGCTTTGCCGCGTGGGATAAGCCCATGCTGACGGATTCGGGCGGTTTCCAAGTGTTCAGTCTGGCGCGACTCCGCAAGATTACGGAGGAGGGTGTACGTTTCTGCAACCACATTGACGGCGCGTACATGATGCTGACGCCCGAACGCAGCATGGAGATTCAGGCCAATCTGGGCAGCGATATCGCCATGCTGTTCGATGAATGTCCGCCCTACCCCTGCGAGCGCAAGTACGCCGCCAAGTCGCTGGGGCTGACCCTGCGCTGGGCGAAGCGCTGCAAGGCGTGGATTGACGAGCACCAACCGATGACCAACGGACTGCCGCAGCAGCATTTCGGCATTGTGCAAGGCTCCTGCTATGCGGATTTGCGCCGCCAATGTGCGGAAGAGCTGGCCGCTATGGATTTTGACGGCTACGCCGTGGGCGGCGTCTCCGTGGGTGAGCCGGAACCCGTGATGCTGGAGGCCATCGAAAACAGCACCCCCTATCTGCCGCAGAACAAGGCACGCTACGCCATGGGTCTGGGTACCCCCACGCAGATGCTGGAGATGATTGAGCGCGGCATCGACATGTTTGACTGCGTGATGCCCACCCGCTTGGCGCGCCACGGCATTGCGCTGACGCCCGACGGTCCCATGCACATCAAAAACGAGCGGTGGAAGAACGACACCAAGCCCATCGACCCCGAGGGGCACCCGCACGTCACCCGCTTCACACGCGCCGCCGTGCGCCACTTCTTCCGTGCGGGGGAAATGCTGGCGTTACGCATCCTCTCTTTCCAAAATCTTCACTTTTATCTGCGGCTCATGGCGCAAGCGAGAAGCGCCATTGCAGCCGGTGAATTCGCTGCCTTCAAGCGCAGCTTCATCTCGCGTTACCAAGCCAACGACATACAATGACAGCTACACTCATCGCACAGGCCGCGCAGGGCGGCAATTTCGACATTCAGACGATTATCTCGTTCGTCCTGATGTTCGTTATCGTCTACTTTGTTCTCATCCGCCCCGGCAACCAGCAAAAGAAGGCTCTCAAAGAGCTGCAGGACGGTCTGAAGCCCGGTGATAAGGTGGTCACCACGGGCGGCATCTACGGCATTGTCCGCGAGGTGCAGGACAAGACCTTGAAGCTGGAGATTGCCGCCAACACGGTCATCAAGATTGCCACCGCCAGCGTGGCCGCCGCCGTGGAAAAAGACGGCAGCGTGAGCGAAAACAAGTAAGTTTCCCCGCACACCATGCCGTACCCCTTTTACCAAGCGTCTGACCTTGGCTCTGCCCCCTTGGGGGCGGAGGGGGCGCGGCTGTGCGTCATCGGGCACCCGATTGCCCATTCCAAATCGCCGCAGATGCAGGAAGCGGCGTTAAAAAGCTGCGGTATCGCGGGCAGCTATATCCGCGTTGAATCCCCCTTGGAAGAGGGCGGTTTTGCCGCCACCCTTGCCGCCTTGCGGGTAGCGGGTTTCACGGGCTGCAATGTCACCGTTCCGTTCAAAACGAAGGCCTATGCCGCTGCGTTGAAGAGCGATGCGCTGTCCGACCTGTGCGGTGCCTCCAACACCTTGGTGAAAACAGAGGATGGTTGGCACGCCTACAACACGGACGGTCCTGGTTTCCGACAGGCCGTTGCGGAGATGTGCGGCAAACCGCTCTCCGAACTCCGCATCCTGATTCTCGGTGCATGCGGCGGCGCGGGTTCCGCCCTCGCCTGTCAATGTGCTCTGGACGGCTGCCCCGACTTGGTGCTGGTGAACCGCCCCAAGATTGCGCTGCATGAGCTGACCGCCAAGCTGCGCGATATCAGCGGCAACGTGCGCGCCCTCACCTATGAAAGCCAAGGTCTGCAGCGCGCCGTTCAGGCGGCAGACCTCATTGTGAATGCCACCAGCTTGGGGCTGAAAGAGGGCGACCCCATGCCCCTGCCCCCCGAATGGCTGACACCGCGTCAGATGGTGTATGACATCGTGACGCACGACACCCCTTTCCGCCGCGCCGCTGCCGCAGCGGGTTGCCGCACCGAAAACGGTCTTTCCATGCTGCTGTGGCAGGGTGCCTACGCCTTTGAACATTGGTTCGGCGTGCTGCCCTCGGTAGATGCCATGCGTCAGGCGCTGTTGAACGCCTGATTTTCTCAATCGTACAGGCGCGGGAGACGAGGACCGAGGCCTGTCAGGATTTCCCAAACGATGGTACCCGCCTTTTCTGCCACTTCGGTGACAGGGATGTGGGGTCCGAACAGCTCCACCTCATCACCGGGGGCAACAAAGGGCACATCGGTGACATCGGCCATGATTTGATCCATCGTCACACGCCCCAGCATGGGGCAGTAGTGACCGTTGATGTAGAGGCGCGCGCCCTTGCCCGACAGATGGCGGCTCCAGCCGTCTGCATAGCCGATGCCGATGGTCGCCACGCGCGTGGGCTTGTCGGTGATGTAGGTGCGACCGTACGCCACACCGTGCCCTGCGGGCAGCTCGCGCACCAGCGACACGCGGCTGTACAGGCTCAACGTGGGTTTCAGCACGCCGTCGTAAATGGAAGCCATGGGCGCAATGCCGTACAGCACCAGACCGGGGCGGGCAAGGTTGGCAACAGGCACCTCGTACCCCAACTGCCCCGCACTGGCAGCAATGTGGCGGAAACGCAGGCGGAAATGCGGTTGCAGCGTCTCGACACAGCGGGTGAAAAGGGCAATCTCCTGCTGGGTAAAGGGAACATCTTCATCCGCTGCGGGGAAATGAGACATAATGCCGTCCACCTTCAGATTCTTCATCCCTTTCAGCGGTTCAATGATGCCCTCCAGCTGTTCGGGCAAAAAGCCCTCGCGCCCCATGCCCGTGTCCACGGCAATGTGGCAGAGGAAGGTTTTGTCGTACAGCGCAGCAAGGCTTTGGAAATGGGCGGCTTCCTCCAAGGTAGAGAGGGTGCAGCACCAGTTGTTGAGCACAATCTCCTCGCGTTCTTCGGGAAAGGTCGGGCCCAGAATAAAGGGTTTCGTGCGCACGCCCGCACGACTCAGACGGCGGGCTTCACCCGCATTGGCCACGCCGAAAAAGGAAATGCCGTCGTTATCCAAACGGCGCGCCACGGCCTCCAGACCGTGACCGTAGGCTCCGGCTTTGATAACGGGCATCAGGGCCGTGCCGGGCAGGGCTTGGCGCACAATGTCGAGATTATGGGCGATGGCTTCAAGACTCACGTTCACCCACGCGCGTGCGGGACTCTCATGTTGCATGCAGGGAATCTAGCACCATTCCCCCCGCCGTGCAAGCCCAAATTACCCCCTTCCCTTTCTTGAAAAAGCGCAACAAACGCCCCAACAGGCGTATTTTCAAGCAAAAGATGCTTAATTTTTACCGATTGATAATAGTTTTACTGGACAAGAAACCATTTTTCCGTTACAGTACGGGCATTACAGCCATGTCAGACGTCACGTTACCCCACACCGTTTTTGCCGAATTGCAGGTCATTATGGACGATATGCGCCGCCGCAGCTTCTTAGCGCTCAATGCGGGCATGCAGAAGAAATTGCAGGGGCTTTCCGTGCGCCAAGGTTCGGCCATTTCGCAGCTCAAACTGCTGACGGAAACCCACCCGCAGGGCGTGGCGCTCAAAACGCTGGCCAAGCGTCTGCAAATGACGATTCCCGCCACCTCTCTGCTGGTGGAAACGATGGTGGGCAAGGGTCTGTTTGAACGCACCCCCAACCCCGAAGACCGCCGCGCCGTGTGCATCCGCCTGTCGGAAAAGGGAACGCAGATGTTCCACGATGTTTACGCCCACTATTACAAAGAACTGGATGCCCGCGCCAAGAATTTCACTCCTGCCGAACTGCAGACGCTTCAGGGCATTGTGGATAAGCTGAAAGCCACACAACAGGCGTAACAACGGACATTTTTTACGATGAACGCCACGCAGATTCGTCAGGTATTGGAGGAGGCGGGGGTGTCGCCGTCGAAGTCGCTGGGGCAGAATTTCCTGACGGACGTGAATGTTGCCAAGTGGATTGTCTCGAAGCTCGAGATTGAGCCGCAGGACTGCGTGGTGGAGGTTGGTCCCGGCACGGGCGCGCTGACGGAGCATATCGCCCCGCTCTGCCGCAAGCTGGTGCTGGTGGAGTTCGATTCGCGCCTTGCCGCCTACCACCGAAAGCGCTGGGAAAACGACCCGCATGTGGAGGTTCACCACGCCGACGGTGCCTCGTGGGACCCGCGCCCCCTCTTTGCGGAAAAGCCTGTCAAGTTTATCGGCAATCTGCCCTACTCGGCGGGCGGTGCCATTCTCGCCAATTTCCTGACCACGCCTTGCGCGGCGGAACGCGCGGTGGTGATGCTGCAAAAGGAGTTCATTGACCGCATTCTCGCCACACCGGGGGATGATGCCTACGGTCTGCTCTCGCTGCGTATTCAGATGGACTGGGTGCCGCAAGCCCTCAAAACCGTGCCGCCCGAAGCCTTTTCACCGCGTCCCAAGATTGATTCCACGGTCATGCTGCTGACGCGCCGCGACCCGCTGTCGCTGCCGCCGTTTGACCATAAGTTGATGGATGAGCTGATGCGCCGCTGCTTTGCCCAACGCCGCAAGCAGATGCACAAGCAGCTGCCCGCCGAACCTGCGTGGAGCGAAGTGTCCGCCAAGCTCGGTATTTCCCCCACCGCCCGCCCCGAAGAACTGGGCTTGGCGGAGTGGGTGAACGTGACTAACGCCTACGACCCGCACCCCCTTTCCGCCGTAGCACAGAAAGATGACGAGCTGTTCGATGTGGTGGATGAGCAGGACAACGTGCTGCGCCAAGCCACCCGCAAAGAGGTGCATGAGAACAACCTCATTCACCGCGCCGTGCACATTCTGGTGTTCAACAAGCACCACGACTGCTATCTGCAACAGCGTTCTCTCTTGAAAGACAAGCACCCCGGCGTGTGGGATTCCTCCGCAGCAGGGCACTTGGATGCAGGGGAGGACTACGACACCGCTGCCCGCCGCGAGCTGGAGGAAGAACTGGGTATCACCGACACCAAGCTCATCAAGCTGGGTACCCTGCCCCCCACCCCCGAAACAGGTATGGAGCACGTTGCCCTGTACGCCGCCCTGCACAACGGCAGCGTGCATTTCCCCGCCGCAGAAATTGCGGGCGTGCTCCCCTTCCCCGCCGCGCTCATTGACCGCTGGCTGGCCCGCCGCCCGCAGGATTTCGCCAACTCCTTCGCCAAGTGCTGGGAAATCGCGCGGGAAATGCTGTGACAGCAGAGGGAATTGCTGTTGACTTTTGCGGGCGGTGTGGTAAATTAACGCTGAGAGCGGATGAGGCTTCGGCTATCCCCGATGGGTGGAAGCGCCCCATCACGCTCTCCTTTTTTGTATCGACTCATCCGCAAAGCCGCCATTAGCGCTTTGCGTCTTGTTTCCCCGCGCGGCATCCGTCTTCACCAAGGCTACGCCGTGACAGGCCGCTGCGACCAATCTTAGACTTTCAACATTCAACCACGCGTGTCCCAAAGTTTGAAAAAAGGCAGGGCTGATTGCATCAATCAGCCTTGCCCAATAAAAAAGAAATGGATGGTTGCCTTTTTCACCAGCAAACCTTATGCTGGGGTTGCACAAAAAGAAACCACATTCCATGGCAACAGTACACTTCTTTGCTCAAATAGCAAGTCTAGCAGAATCTGCGCATCAAGACCTTCGTAGGAACCAACATGAATGAGGTACCCACGCACGCAAAACCGAGCGGTTTCAGGTACTGTAGCCCACGGATAAAAATCTATGGGACACGTGTGAGCGATTTCATGAACGGAATATTTTAACTTGATATCACTGTTGAAATGCTGTATAAGCGTGTCGGTATGTCTGCTTTATCGTATTCCAAGTCAGGAACAATCGGTATTAAATCAATCCTGACCATTGCGGCACTTCTTTATCTTATCTTACCTAATCTCCTTTTTCTTTTCGGTTGGCTCAGAATAGAATTAGCACTTCCCCTTTCCCTATTTCTTATAGCATCCCTTCTTCATATCTGTTTTCACTTAAAGCCGTGTTCTTCAGCTAGTTCTTTCAGCAAAAATGATTATTTGAGAATCGCCGCGGTTATCGTCATTGCTGCTATTATTGTATTCCTGATGGGTTTTCAAGGAGAATTCAAACAACATTCCGATTACAATTTTCGCAATACCATTTATTGTGCGCTCTGTAACGAGGATTGGCCTGTCGTAAATTCTCACAGTGATTTTTTTGTCTATTATCACAGTTTCTGGCTTGTTCCTGCATGGATTTCGAGCTTATTAAAACATACAATTCCACCAATGTTTATTTTAACATTGTGGTCCTATTTAGGAATTTCAATCAGTTTACTCCTCTTCTTCTGTAAACTCAGAAAACTCTTTTTCTTATTCATCATAATACTATTCTTCCATGCCGGTATCGGTCATTTTTTACCATGGCAGGACCAACCCAATTGGATTTTTTATGTACCTAACTTATTTACACACTTATATGCCTACAACCATGCTATACCAACTCTGGTCTGCATAGCACTTGTCTTCGGAAGCATACAACGGAAATGGGTATTCTTTCCCATCGGGCTTCTGTTTTCTCAATCACCGTTTGCATCTATTGTCTTGGGTGGAATTGCGCTGTTACACATATGTGATGGTAGAAACACATTAAAACAAGCCATTAACACGGCACACATTTCAGTTGCTATTCTATGTATAATTATCGCAGTTTATTTCTCTTTCTACCACGAAAAAAACGACTTATATACAGGTTTGTTCTGGATTAAAGAATCCGGCATGTTCGGCATAATGCATCGATTCACATTTCGTGTTCTGCATTCACTCTTACTTATGGCAGGTGTTATTGTTCCTCTGTATTTTCTTCTTACTCCGAAATACAGAAAACTCAAATTATTCAAATATGCTGTCATTCTGTCCGTTCTATTGCCTATCATATGGATAGGTCGTGTCCACAATGAATTTCTGTACAAGGGCAGTTTGTTGCTGGGTATCATTACTTCTTTATTGTACGCCCATCAACTAAAAGAATCCTCTTTAAAAAGAAGGCTCCTGATTATTGCGTTCTTTTCCGTTACTGCATGTTTCAGTTTAAAAAACTGTCTTCCGCCTATCCAAACCATAGCTTTTTCACATGAAGCAAGACAAGCCAATATACGCAACAAATGGGAGGGGACCCTCAACCATCCCGAAGATTATGAATACAAAAATTTCTTCCGGGAATCGCGTCCTCAACTATTGATTCTCGGAAATGATATATGCCATTACATTTTCAAATAATAAAATAGCTGTGCATATATTCATAAACAACCGCATAGCAGGTTGCATGCTACCCGATTGGCGCGCGTTTTGCTTATCGACCTCCACGTGCAACGGCTGCGGCTGTTGTGTGTGATTGTAAAACCGCGCACTTTAGGCTTTTCAACGCGCCTGTTTTGTGCTAGACTGGGGTGCCGCAAGGTCGTAGTGCCTTTGCCCTTATCATTATGAGTGACCCCACCAAGTTCCGCAATCTGGCTATTATCGCCCACGTTGACCACGGTAAAACCACCCTTGTAGACCAGCTTCTTAAGGCGGGCGGCACCTATCGTGAGAATCAGGAAGTGCAGGAGCGCGCCATGGACTCCATGGACTTGGAGCGTGAAAAGGGCATTACCATTAAGGCCAAAAACACCTCGATTCATTGGAACGACTACACCATCAACATCGTGGACACCCCCGGACACGCCGATTTCGGTGCCGAGGTGGAGCGCGTGATGAAGATGGTGGACGGCGTGATTCTGGTGGTGGATGCCTACGAAGGCCCGCAGGCACAGACGCGTTTCGTGCTGCGTAAGGCGCTGCAAGAGGGGCTGCTGCCCATCGTGGTTATCAACAAGATTGACCGCCCCCACGCCGACCCGCTGAAGGTGAAGGACCAAGTGCTGGAGCTGCTGATGGATTTGGATGCCACGGAAGAACAGTTTGAAGCCCCCTTCGTGTACGGCTCTGCCCGCGACGGCTACTTCATGAACAGCCCGGAGGGCGAACCGCCCGTGGACTGCACCCCCCTACTCTACCAAATTGTCAAGCACATCCCTGCGCCGGAGGATGCCGACCCCGAAAAGCCTTTTAAAATGCTCATCTCCAACATCGACTGGGATGACTACGTGGGTCGTGTGGCGGTGGGTCGTATCACGCATGGTCGCGTGCAGAAGGGTGACACGGTGTATCTGCTGCGCCCCGATGGCTCCCGCGTGCAGGGCAAAGTGACCAAGATTTTTGAGTTCAGCGGGCTCCAGAACACGGAATCCGCCGTCGGCGAGGCCGGTAACATCATCGGTCTTTCGGGTTTCGAGGACGTGGACATCGGTGAAACCATCGTGGGCGACCCCGACGGTGAAGCCCTGCCCTTTGTGGACATCGAGCCGCCGACCGTGCAGATGGAGTTCAGCATCAACGACGGCCCGCTGGGCGGCAAGGACGGCAAGAACGTGACCAGCCGCGTCATTCGCGACCGCCTGATGCGCGAAATGCGTACCAACATCTCCATTAAGGTAGAGGACACCGACCTTGCGGGTGTGTTCTCCGTCTCCGCCCGCGGCACCATGCAGATTGCCATTCTGGTGGAGCAGATGCGCCGCGAGAACTACGAGGTGCTTGTCTCCCGCCCCAAGGTCATTACGCAGACCATTGACGGCACGGTGTGCGAGCCTTTTGAAACGGTCTACATTGAAGTGCCCGATGAATGTTCCAACGGTGCCGTGCGTATTCTCGGCAACCGCCGCGGCATTCTCGAAAACATGGAGACGAACGGCACGGGGCGCACCTTCATTCAGGCGACCATCCCCACGCGCGGGCTCATCGGTTTCGAGTTCGAGCTGGTGAACCTGACAAGCGGTCACGGCATCTTCTCCCACCTCTTCAAGGAGTACGCTCCCTACGCGGGCGAAATCGTCACGCGCCAGACCAGCACGCTCGTCTCCATGGAGAACGGCATTGCCAGCCCCTACTCACTGCAATCCATGGAAGAACGCGGCCCGCTCTTCATCGGACCCGGTGACGAGGTGTACGAAGGCATGATTGTGGGTGAAAACCCCAAGGATATCGACATCCCCGTGAACCCCACGCGCGAAAAGCATCTGACGAACCACCGTTCCGCCAACAAGAACGTGTCGATTGCCCTCACGCCGCCCCGCGTGTTCTCGCTGGAGCGCGCCATCGAGTACATCGAGCCTGATGAACTGGTGGAAGCCACGCCGCACTTCATCCGTATGCGTAAGCGCATTCTCAACGCCACGGAACGCAAGCGCGCCGCCTATGCCGAGCAGAACCTGAACGGCTGATAGGCAGCGACGACACGCCGAAGCCCCCGCACCGCCATGCCTGAAGCACTTTCCCTGACATGGAGCACCCTGCTCTACCTGCTCGCCTTCCTGCTGGTGGGCGCGGGCTATGTGGGCTGCGTGATTCCCTACCCCGGTATGCTCTGTGTGCTGGCCGGGCTTATCTGTGCCAACGTTGCCAACGGACACGCCGAAACACCTTGCTGGGTGTGGACAGTGCTGGTGCTGTTGACGGTGGCGGGGCTGCTGGCGGATAACGTGACCACCATGCTGGGTGCCAAGAAGTTCGGCAGCAGCAAGGCCGCCGTGTGGGCGGCGGTGCTCGGTCTTTTCATCGGTGCCTTTTTCTTCCCCCTCGGCATAGTGGTGGGTCCCTTTGTTGCCGCCCTTCTGGCGGAAATCATCATTGCCCGCAAAAACTCCTACGATGCCGCGCAATCGGGCATCGGTGCCGTTCTCGGCTGCTTGGCGGGCATGATGGCCAAAATCATCATCGCCACGCTGATGGTGCTGTTCTACTGGTTCGCCGCGTAAAAACGAAAACCCGCACGATGGGCACCATCCTTCCGCATACCGAATACGGAAATCAGGGCGAAAAGCGCGGGAATCAGCGGTAATATATAGGTGTTTGCTGCCGTTGTCAAACAATACGGCTGTGTATGACAAAAATGAGGGGCGTGCCGTAGACTCACGACATGTTGCGAAAATAGTAGCCCAAGGCGACGGTCAGCAGCATGAGTAAAACAACCGCCACCGCTGCGCCGATGGAAGTCTTTTTCTTACCATAGCGTATGACGGCATAAGCAGTGAACACAACGGAGGCAAGATAGGCTGCCGCAACGGCAAGGCACAGGCCATAGGCAGGGCACCAAGGGTACGGCTCGCCCGAATCCCACGAAGGCACAAAAATGAAGAAGAAAAAGAGCGTCTGAATCGGCAGAAAGGTCAACGCCGCACTAACACCATGCCGACGCCGCACCGCAGCCTGTGTACCCAATCCGCTCAACAAACCTAACAGCCCAAACGGACAGAAGAGGAGCGTGCCGAGCAGAAAGGTCTCGATAATATCATCCATGCTTCCTGAAAAAAGGGCCTTATTCAGCGGCGGTTAAACGGCTGAGGGCTTGGCGGCAGAGTTGTGCCGACCACTGACCGGGGGCGGTGGGGGTATCACCCAGATAGCCGTACACCAACACCGAGCCGTGCTGGGCGTAGATGAGGCGGCTGGCGGCACCGAGGGCGCCCATGCCCATCACCGCCATCGAGCCGGTCGCCCCGCGCAGCAGGTCAACGCCCATCTGCATATCCTCGTAACGGTTCAGACGGAAGGCGAATTTCACGACATCCGCCCCCAGCGCACGCGCCTGTTGTTCCAACGCGCGGCAGTGGGCGACATCGGGCGTCTTTTCAAAATCGTGGGCGGAGGCAATCACGGGGATGCCTGCCGCATGCGCTTCCAGAATGAGCGGCTGTGCTTCCGCCAAGTGGGCTATTTCCCAATCCAACGCCGCCGCCTTGGGCAACAGACATTGCGCCATCGCCACGCGTTCCGCCGTGGGGAAGTTGCGGCGCAGACCACCCTCCTCCTCACAACGCACGGTGAGCAGCACCGGCAACGGACAGGCGGCAAGGTCGATACCTGCCACCTCACCCGCTTTCAGACCGTCGGCACGCAGTTCCACCACATCACAGGCGGGGGCGGCGGCACAGGCGGCACTCCACTCCGCCGCGTTGGCAACGGAACCGACAACAAGGGGAGGGAAAGAAGCGGGAACGGAAAGAGGACTCATGTGCGGGTGTTATAGCACGGATGAGGAGGGAAGGCAAGGGTGAAGAAGTTGAAAGTTGAAGGTTGAAAGTTGAAATTGTTGAGTTCGGCGCGGCAAGGCCGCGCGGGAAACGATTAAACGTGAAGCGAAAGCTCCCCTCCGAATTGAGAACGTTGGTTGATTGCGAACAAAAGCAGAACGGAACGGAAATTTTAGGCGAAATCCCCCGCGCGAAGCGCGGCGAACTTCATACTTTCAACCTTCAACTTACAACTTTCAACTTTCCTTTGTTTGCTGACACAATAAGACACGCGGCGGGCTGGATTTTTCTTTACGGGCGTGTACGATAGGTGTCGTGAAGAAGTGCCAAATATGCGGTAAGCGTGCCACGATGTTTCTCACGCAGATTGTGAACGGTCAGGTTTCCGAGCTGGCCCTGTGCGAGCATTGTGCCAAAGAGAAAGGGCTCTTCGACCCCCAGTCGCTCACCTTTGCCGAGAAATTTTTCCCCACGGAGTTCCGCGCGCAGATTGACAAGCTGGTGCGCGAGCTGGCGGAGAAAGAGGGCAACTTTGCCCCTGCCCCCCGCGCCGAACAGCCCGCGGGTGATATGCTGACGCAATGCCCCGTGTGCGGGTTCCCTCTGGAGACGTACCGCCGCACGGGTCGCATGGGCTGCCCCGATTGTTACACCGTGTTCGCACAGGAGCTGGACACCGCCCCCGCGGGTGACGAACCCGCCGAGGAGGAGAACGGCGATTCCCTTGAAAGCCTGCAACGGCAGTTGGAAGCCGCCGTGGAGCGAGAAGATTACGAAACCGCCGCGCAGCTGCGCGACCGCATCAAAGAACTTGGCAAGGCATGAGCGCAAAACTCTTCACCACCCCGCCCGATTGGATTCTCCCGCAGGAGCAGGAGGACATCGTTCTCTGCACCATCGGTCGCCTGACGCGCAACCTGCCCGGCTCCCCCTTCCCCGGTTGGAGCACGGCGGAGAGCCGCAAGGCGGTGGCGGACACCCTCATCCCCGCCATCCGCACGCTGCGCGGCATGAAAACGGCGTTCCATGCCGAAATGAATCCCCTTACCTACGCCCAACGCCAGCAGTTGGGTACCCAGCTGATGCTGACCCCCGCCATGGCTGCCCGACAGGATGGCTGCCATGTCCTGATTCCCGCCCGCCGCAACGCGGTGTTCATGGTGAATGAGGAGGAGCACCTCGTTGCCCACTTCTTCCGCAAGGGGGCGGATATTGAGGGCGTGCTGTCCGACATGTCCAAAACGGCGGAGCAGCTGGAAACACAGCTCACCTTTGCCCGCACCCGCCGCCAAGGCTACCTCTCCAGCTACCCGCAGGAGTGCGGAGACGGCATGCGCTTCTGCGCGGTGCTGCACCTGCCCGCGCTGACCTTGGCGGGCATGATGCAACAGGTCGCCAAGGGCATGGAGAAACTGCACGTCACCCTCAATTCCTTCTACCGCACAGAGAACGATGACGACTGCGGCAGCATGTACGCCGTGTTCAGTCTGACAGGCTCCACAGGCAGCACAGCGGAAATCGGCGCTTACTTCAACAGCGTGTTGCAGCACATCATCACCCGCGAGCTACAGGTGCGCCGCAAGCTGATGGACACGGAATACACGCTGCTCGCCGACCGCATCGGCCGCGCCTACGGCTGTCTGCGCTTTGCGGGGCAGCTCACCCTGCGCGAGCTGCGCGACACCGTCTCGCTGCTGCGTCTCGGCACGGTGCTGGGCTTACTGCGGTGGGATGAAAAGGACATCCTTGCCGAGCTGGGCACGCTGTGCTTAGCCGCCGCCCGCGCCGCGGCCGATTGCACGAAAGAGCAGGAAGCCGCCCTGCCCGCCCTGCGTGCGGAAGCCGCCAAGTTCTTCCTGCGCGCCCACCCGCACAGCATCGCGGGTGCCTAAACCTTTATAAACAGAGACAATTACCATGAATAACTTTACCCCCAGAGCCCAGCAGATGATGAATCTGGCCCGCCGCGAGGCCGACCGCTTTCACCACAACTACATCGGTGCCGAGCATGTGCTGCTCGGTCTGTTGAAGTTGGGTCAGGGCGTGGCCGTCAGCGTGCTGGAGAACGCGGGCATCAACGTCACCACGCTGGCAGATCGCATTGAACAATCCATTGTGCCGGGCAGTGCCTCCGGCAACGAGGGCAGCCTGCCCTACACCCAGCGCGTGAAAAAGATTCTGACGATGGCGGGGGAAGAAGCCCGCAACATGCGCCACACCTACATCGGCACAGAGCACATTCTGCTCGGTCTGCTGCGCGACGGCGACGGCCTTGCATGGCATGCGCTGACTGCGGAGGGCATCACCTACGAAAGCGCCCGCAAGGGAGTGCTGGAGGAGATTGACCCCAAATTCGGTGACAGCAACGGCGGCAACAACGACAAAGACGGCGGCAGCGATTTCGACTTCGGCGGCGGCATGCCCAATGACGATGAGGAAGAGGACGCCAACGACTTCCTGCACCGCCACACGGTCGGCAGCGGCAACAGCGGCGCGGGGCGCAGCAAGACCCCTGCCCTGCAAGCCTTCGGTCGCGACCTCACGGAACGCGCCGCCAAGGGCGAGCTGGACCCCGTCATCGGTCGTCGTGCAGAGATTGAGCGCGTCATCCAAATCCTCTGCCGCCGCACCAAGAACAACCCCGTGTTGCTGGGTGAGGCGGGTGTCGGCAAAACCGCCATTGTCGAGGGGCTTGCCCAAATGATTGTGGCGGGCGATGTGCCGGAGTTCCTGCTGGGCAAAAAAATCATCTCGCTCGACCTGCCGCTCATGGTGGCGGGCACCAAGTACCGCGGCCAGTTTGAGGAGCGTCTCAAAGCGGTGATGGATGAAATCCGCAAAGAGAAGAACGTGATTCTGTTTGTGGATGAAATGCACACGCTCATGGGCGCCGGCTCCGCCGAGGGTACGATGGATGCCTCCAATATCATCAAGCCCGCCCTTTCGCGCGGCGAGATGCAGGCCATCGGTGCCACCACGCTCAACGAGTTCCGCAAGCACATTGAAAAAGATGCCGCCTTTGAACGCCGCTTCCAACAGGTGCAGGTGGGTGAACCGTCGGTGGAAGACACGCTGCTCATTTTGCAGGGCATTGCCCCCAAGTATGAGGAACACCACCACGTTCACTACACGCCCGATGCGCTGAAAGCCGCCGCAAACCTCTCCAAGCGTTACCTCACGGGGCGTTATCTGCCCGACAAGGCCATCGACATCATGGATGAAGCGGGTTCCCGACTCTGCGTCGCCCGCATGACGCGCCCCGCCGCCATCAAAGAGATGCAGCAACAGTGCGACGCCTTGGAAGCGCAGAAGAAAGAGGCCGTCTCCGCACAGGATTTCGAGCGCGCCGCAGCCCTGCGCGATGAGGGTCAGCAGCTGCGCGGCGAGCTGGAAAACACCGTCTCGTCTTGGAAAGACAGCATGAACAGCGAAGTTTCCGAGGTGACGGAGGACGACATCATGACCGTTATCTCCAAGTGGACGGGCATCCCCCTCTCGCGCATGGAGGAAAAGGAGGCGGAAAAACTGCTGCACATGGAGGACGAGCTGAAAAGCAAGGTCATCGGGCAGGATATCGCCTGTTCCGCCATCTCCCGCGCCTTGCGCCGCAGCCGTGCAGATATCAAAGACCCGCGCCGCCCCATCGGCTCCTTCCTGTTCATGGGTCCCACGGGTGTGGGTAAGACCTACCTTGCCCGCAATCTGGCGGAAATCATGTTCGGCACCGCCGATGCGCTGATTCAGGTGGACATGAGCGAGTACATGGAGAAATTCTCCACCAGCCGCCTCATCGGTGCGCCTCCCGGATACGTGGGGCATGACGACGGCGGGCAGCTCACGGAGCAGGTGCGCCGACGCCCCTATGCCGTGATTCTCTTTGACGAGGTGGAAAAAGCCCACCCCGATGTCATGAACCTGCTGCTGCAGATTCTGGAGGAAGGCACGGTGACGGACTCCATGGGGCGCAAGATTAATTTCTCGAACACCATCATCATTCTCACCTCCAACGTGGGTGCCACCCAGGCCACGCGCCAAGGCACCATGGGCTTCGGAGCCATGAGCCGACAGGATGCCGACTACGACACCATGAAGGAGAAGATTACCGAGGCCGCCAAGCAGCACTTCCGCCCCGAATTCATCAACCGCTTTGACGAGCTGATTGTGTTCCGCATGCTGGAGCGTGCGGATTTGGAGAAGATTGTGCTGTTGGAAGCCCAAAAGCTCATCAACCGTCTGGCAAAGAAAGAGATTTCCCTCAAACTCTCGCCGGAGGTTGTCAGCATGCTGGTGGACAAGGGTTACGACCCGCAGTACGGCGCCCGCCCCATGCGCCGCGCCATCGAGCACCTGCTGGAAGACCCGATTGCGGAGGCCATTCTGCGCGGCGATTTGACCGCAGGGCGCGCCTCCACCGCCATCCGCCCCGAAGGCACCGACCGCATCGAGTTCGAAGCAACACAACCCGCCGAACCCAAGAAAAAAGCCCCGCGCCAAAAGGCAACGTCCAAGACGACAAAGAAAACGGATGAGCCAAAAGCCAAGCCCGGAAAGAAGAAAAAATAGTCCCTTTTTATATTTGTGTGTCTTATCATATAGACAGATAAAATTCAAATTTTCGTAATTAAACAAGTTAGAATTTCGTAAGGGCAGTAAAATTTAATTTTGCTGTGAAAGGATTAAGCAAATGGAAGAGTTAATCGTATATGCCGTTCTTTGGAGCATTGGCTATGAAAAATATGATGAATATAAAGAAAAACTTGACCAGTTGTTTCTCCAAAATCCACAGGATGAAGTTTTGCTCGATTTAGAAGGAAGAAATTATAAGGATGCGATGCTTCATCTACGCTATTTATTTGATGAAAGACAATTAGATTTCACTCAGTTTAGTGTAAAGCTAATGAGAAAACTTAAAGATATATACGCGGCTGAAATAAATCTTGAGAAATTCGGGAAACGAATGTATCAATTATGGAAGTGTTTGCCAAGTGAATTATCGGAAGAAGAACCATGTAGTATATTACGCTATGCAGACGACCCATTATCTTGGGGAGATGAAAAGCAATGCCGAGAATTGTACGAAAAAGCAATATATTATTACGACAATCAATAGTCGTATGATATATACAAATCCCAGTTTGTCGAGATGATGTTAGTCAATGAAATTGAAATTTGGCATATAGACACACTTTTGTAAAAAGGGAGAAAAAATAAAAGCGCGGGCAAGCCCGCGCCTAATTTTATAATTTCAACTTTAACCCTTCAACTTTCAACTTTAAATTTCCTCTCCCCCACCCTTATTTTGCGGTAGATGAAATCCTGGTTCGGGTGGCGGAAGGCGGGATTTTTTCCCGCTGTTTGCTGATTCCAGACCACCACAACCGTGTCATTCTTCCATAAAATCAGCAGAAGCCAATCGTTCTTGGGGCGGCGGCTATATTCGGCAACCTCCCCGAATCCACTGACGGCATAGAGAACATCCTTGCTGATGCGTTGCGTATGATGTTGTTTCGGCAAGCCTGTTGCGGACAAGACCATCTGCACCACAAGGGCGTTCCCCTTTTTGACCAAATCCAATTCTAAGGAAGAAGCATCCTGAAGCGTCACCGTGCCGAGGATGACAGACGGAAAGAGGCACGGATGGCTACGCCACACCTCCGCAGAGTCGGCGGCGGCGGGATACGCCGACACATCGGCCACGACAAACGAACGCTGACAGTTCGTAAAGGCAAAAAGCACCGATAAGGCAACAACCGTTCGGACACATGGGGCAATGACAGACTTTCCGCTCATGGGGAAACCATGATACCCTGTCCGATACCTGACGGCAAGCAAATTTCCTTTCGCGTTGCCGGCATCCTTGACAGCAAAAAGGGGAACCGATATACTGCACCCGCTCAACGCGACTGCGTGACGGACTATGTGAACGAAAAACGACTTGAAGAACTGCGGGAGGAAATCAGGGATGATGGGAGCCGCAGCGTATGGAAACACCTCCTCCCTTGGGAAAAAGCCGCCCTGCCCCCCGAAACCGACGAAAAACGCGCCGCCGAGGAGATTTTGTGCGCCTACATGGACAAGCACGAGATAAGTTTATAGGGTGTTCCTCACCACTCACATCACCATTTTTTCACCTCATATCTTGTTCCGTCCCACTGCACGGCGTCGATGCTTGCGGTGTTTTCGGGGACGATGACGGTGGTGTACCCGTCCTTGGGCAGATGATTGAGACCGCGGAGGGAGACGCGCAGCAGCTTACCTTCGCTGTCGCGACATTCGTAGGCAACAGCGTGCCCGCAAAGGGCATCGGGCATTTCCATGCGACCATTCTTCACCGTCAGCTGAAGACCCTGCTCTTTCAGCTCGGCGGGCTTGGGGGAGTGCGCGGGCAGGCGGTCGCGGTAAATCTCCGCCGTGTCGGTGGTGATGTAGCAGATGACCGAGCTGTCGGGCTTGGGGTAATTTTTGCCGCGCACATAGTCGCGCACCTCGTGCAGCATTTCGTCCGTCACGGTAATCCAGCCGTCGCCGTAGTCGTACAGACCGCGGCTGAGCGGCAGCATCATGCCGCACTGCTCAAAATAATCCGTCAAATCCAAGCGGGCGGCATCGCACACGCGTTTCAGGAAGAGCATACGCAGCTCACCGTTGGTCATTTTGCTTTCATCCGTATCGCGCACGGCTTGGAAGAGCGTGGGATAGAAGAGCAGCTTTTCGCCGTCGGGGCGGTAGGTGTGGCTGATGGCATCCGTATACAGTTTCAACTGCCAGAAGGGGGCGAGCGTGGCAAAGACATCGCCGCTCACATAGGGGTGGGGAGAGGCCCCATGGTGCTGGAACTGCCAGATTTCCCCGCGCACCACGGCGCAGTTGACAAAGGCATCCATGTGGCCGCCGCGCATGCGCTCTTCATCCGCATTCATGCAGATTTCGCGGTCCATGCGCAGGTTGTCGGCATCCATCTCCTGCTGGCAGCAAAGGGAGTACAGGTTGTTCGTCACCTCCGTCATCCCCTGCCAGCACATGCCGGGGCGCACTTGGTTGAGGTGACCGAACTCATGCGCCACGCCCCACAGGGAATCGCCTTTAAGCTTGTCGGGGTTGCACAGGTTCTCCATGTTGCCGACGTGGAAGCCCGCGCCCTCTTCATCGGCGTACATGTAGCCGTTCCACGTCACGCGACCATAGATGGGCAGACGGTGGTCGTTGTTTTTGTCGAGGCTGTCCCACCCCATCAGCTCCTGCTGTAGGCGGATAAACTTTTCGTAGGTCTGCAACAACTGCACCAACTTGCCCTTGGGGCAATACTGCCGCAGCTCGGCCACGGGCAGCACCAGCTGCACGCGCTCGCCGTAGAAATCCAGCACCTCGGCGGTGGCGGATTCCAGCACGGCGTCGGCATCCTGTGCGGCATCCCACAGGCTGATGATGCCGTTGACCGTGCCGCCCTTGATATCCACCGTTATGCCGGGGGTGGGGTTCACATCACGGTAATCCACATAGACCAAGCCCGCGTTCTCCACACGGATTTCGTTGTTGCCGCTGCGCAGGGGGTATTCATCCGCCGCTTTTTCGGTGTGAACATCGTTTACCTTCAGCTTCAGCGGGTGCCCGAACGCGCCGTTCACCGTCACCTGCAGGGTTTCGCCCTCCTTCACATAAATGCCCGTGGGGTTGCAGTAGGGGGTGTAGGCATCCGTCTTGTAGCGGGCTTTCACTTCCTCCCCCGGGAGGTAGGCATGAAATACGCGGTGGCGGTAGGTCGCTTCGCGGTCGGCGGACTTGTTCAGCTCGTACAGCTTGAAACCGGGATTCGCGGGAACCGTGCAGACGGCGGAGGTGGCATCGTTGAGCGCCACCTCGGCGGGCAGGTTTCCGTCGGCATCACAGGCGTTGGCATCCGCCCCCGCCTGCAACAGCAGGCGGCACATCTCGTTTTCCCCCGCCTTGGCTGCCAGATGCAGAGCGGTATTGCCCGCTTCGTCGCGGTCATTCAGCCCGCCTTTCTTTTCGTTCAGAATCTCCTGTAAGCGGGCAGTGTCATGCGCCGCCACACATTCATGCAGAGAGGCTAAGGGCGCGGCACAAGCAAAAGAAGCAGAGAACGCAAAAGACAGAATCAGCAGAGTGGGTTTCATTTATAATTTTTAATTTATAATTTATAAAGTTTTAAGTTAGGCGCGGCTGCGCCGCGCGGAGGATGAACGGGTTTGTATCAGTAGCGGCGGTTGGGGTGAAGGTCGCGCAGATGTTCCTTGCGGTCATCGAGATTGCGGATGATGTGGCGGCGTTCGCGCTTGCCGACGCGCTCCAGCGTCATGCGGCGTTTTTCGTTGCGGCGTTCCAGCTCGGCAATTTCGGCATCGAGATTCAAAAAGTGTTCGTAGCGTTCGGGGGAAAGCGAGCCGTCCTCCAACGCGGCACGGATGGCGCAGCCCGCATCTTTGCGGTGCGAGCAGTCAGCAAACTTGCAGCGGCTCTCCAGCTCCGTCAGGTCGGCAAACTGGGCGCGCAGGGTGGCGGCATCCGTCCACATGTGGATTTCACGGATGCCGGGGTTGTCGATGAGCACCCCGCCGCCCGGCAGTACCACCAGCTCTCGCGCCACCGTGGTATGGCGGCCCTTGCCTGTCACCTCGTTCACATGGCCGGTCTCCAGCCATTCATCCCCCAACAGCGAGTTCACAAAGGTGCTTTTACCCACGCCCGATGAGCCCACCACGGTGATGGTCTGCCCCTTGGGTACGCGGCGCAAATCCTTGGGATAGCCCTTTTTCCACAGGGCGACAATGGCGTGTGTCTCCACGCCGAAGGCTTCCACCTGTTCACAGGCCTGTTTCAGCGTGGCTTCATCCACTTCATCCGCCTTGTTGATGAGCACCACGGGCGTGGCACCGCTCTTGCGGATGAGGGTCAGGTAACGCTCAATGCGGTTGAGGTTGAAATCGTCCTCCGCATCGGTAATCACCACCACTTTATCCACGTTGGTGCCGATGACCTGCTCGGCACAGCTGCGACCGGGGGCCTTGCGGGAGAAGCGGTTGCGGCGCGGCAGCAGCGCACGGATAACAGGTAAATCTTTGCCTTGCCCCGGGTCCACCGCCACCCAATCGCCCACGGTGGGCAGGTCGGCATCGGACACGGCATCGTTCCACACCTTGCCGCTGAGCACTACTTCGTGGTCGCCTCTGCCCTTGGCAATGACCGTGAAATTGATTTTCGTTTCACGAATGATGCGGGCGGGGTACCAGTCGGGGTGCCCCAACGCCTCGAAGGCGGCGGCGAAATCATCGCCCCAGCCCAGCATTTCCATGGTCACTTTCACGGGCGGATGATGGTGGCGTGTTCAATGATGTGCATGGCGATGTGCTCCTTGGTGTCCTTTTCCAAGTGTTCCGTGTGGTCGGGAAACACGAGCAGCACCTCGTTTTCGCGGGAGTCGAAGCCGATGTCGTGGCGCGAGACATCGTTCGCCACAATGAAATTGCACTGCTTGCGTTGCAGCTTGCCGCGGGCGTATTCCTCCACCTGCTGCGTTTCGGCGGCAAAGCCGATGAGCGTGCCTCGGAAGCCGAACACCGAACGCATGGAGCCGAGAATATCGGGCGTTTTTTCCAGTTCGATGATGAGTTTATCGCCGTCTTTCTTGATTTTCTGCTCGCTGTAGGAGACAGGGCGGTAATCCGCCACGGCGGCGCAGAGAATGGCCACATCGGCGTATTTCACCATGTCGCGCACGGCTTCATACATCTGCTGCGCACTCTCCACAGGGATAAAATCCACCCCCGGCGGCACATCCAGCGAGGTGGGTCCGGAAATGAGAATCACCTCATGCCCGTCATGCCGCGCAGCCCCCGCCAAGGCATAGCCCATGCGACCGGAGGAACGGTTGGTGATGTAGCGAGCGGGGTCCAACGCCTCGCGCGTGGGACCGGCGGTGATAAGGAACTTCATGGGCGGGAGTATACCATAATAAAGCCTGATTGGCAAGGCGGAAGGCTCAATACAACAGACCTTGGGTGAGCGTCAGAATCTTGAAAGAGTTGTGCGTGGTATCACATTCCACCTTGTAACCGCGGCGTTGCAGGGTTTCAGCGGCGGCGGGGTAGAGATCGCGCGTGCTGTCTGCCTTTTCGCAGAGAATGAGATACATTTTACGGTGGCGGCGCATGAGGTAGTCCACACATTCCAACACCTGCGGGGTGGTCAGCGAGTCGATACTGAGCATCGTACCCGCTTTCACCGCCAAGGGATTGTGCAGGTACACACCGACGGTTGTCCACGGTGCTTTGTAACATTCCCACACGGCCAAATGACCCTGCATAAGGGTGATGCTGCCGTCCGTGCGGCTGCCGTTCCGCTCCATCTGTTCCAGAACGCCCTTAAAATCCTCCTTGCCATGGTAGGGGTTCAGGCGCAGTTGGGCGCAGGAAAGCAGTTGGCAGGTCAGCACACCCGCCACCGCCGCACGACCGAGGATGCGGAGCCGCCCGCCCTGCCACGCGGCACGGAACAGCTGCGTCTCCAACACCAGGAAAGCCGCCAACAGGGGCATGAGGTGGCGCTCCCAGAACTGGAATTTCATCACAAAGGCTGCCGCCATGAACACCGCGGCGTAGCCCGCCATGCACAGCACAAAACGTTGCCGCAAGAGCTGTCCCAACGTCCGCAGATTCAACAACGCCAGTGCTGCCAAGCACAGCAGATAACCGACCAGAGAAACCACCATGGCGAGTGTAAGGTGTTCCCAATGCGCAGCGCGGATATCATTGCGGGAAAGCCCCAAGCCTTGAAAACCGAGTAGCCCATAGAGGCCGTAGCTCAGATTGCCCGCGCCGGGTGTCCCCATGCCGTGACTCGTACCGTCGTGCATGTGTTGCAGGTAGTACCATGTGAGCGGCAGGTACACCACACAGAACGCCAACGCCACCGCCGCATGGCGCAGCAGCGGGAACTCTTTTTTCTGCCGCCACCACCCCGCCGCAACGGCAAAGGCGTAAATAAAGAGCATGAACCCCGCCACAAAGTGATAAGCGTAGGCAAATGCCAACCAAGCGTGCATGCCCGCCAAATTCCCCCACGAGGCGCGGGCAAAAAAGCCGTGGTACAGCACGCCGAAGGTACAGGCCAACAGGATGATGTAGGGGCTGATGTCGTTTACATAGTACGCCGCCATCGGGTGCAGCCCCAACAGCAGAGCTAAGGCGGGGTGCAGTTTCAGCTGCCGCAGAATGAGCATGAAATACCCCGCAGCTATCAAGAGGAAAGGCACATTCATGCCGCGCATCACCCAAGCCTTGAAGCACAGGGCGTTGCCCCATGCCCACTCCTGCAAAAAGAAAAGCGGCTGCATATCCTGCCCCATGCCGTCCGAAAGCACTTTCCATGAACCCTCTTGGGCATGGTACAGGCGTTTACCCTCATCCATCCACAGGCTGTCATTGGTAACAGCACACAGACCCATGAGCAGAATAATCAGCAGCGGCAGAAGATACTTGGCGTAGCGCATAGTCAGAAAGCAGATAAGAGAGCGTTTTATTTCAAATCACACCAAACAGCACGGTGGTCGCTGGCTGTTCGGGCTGCGGGAATATCGATGATACCGCTCTCTCTCCGCCGTCCGAGGCGTTTCCCCTGGGTCTTATTGAGATAAATGCGGTCAAAGGTGTTATATTCACCGCCGGCGGCGTAGAAAATCGTCCAGCACTCACCGCGGGAATCAACGGGGGAAAGGCATTGCAGAGCCGTATCGGCGGAGATGCCCTGTGTGAGAGCCTTGGCGGATTCATCCGTAGGACCGTCGTTCCAATCGCCGTACACCACCATCGGCAGTTTGGGCGTGGCTTTAATCGCCTCATGAATATGGTGCGCCAATGTGTAGGATTCTTCGTTGCGCTGAGCCGTTGCAGCGGCGGGGTCATTGCCCGCACGCGATTTCAGGTGCGCCCCCACCACACGGAACAGGCGTTTATCGGGCAACTGCACCGTCACATCGAGAATACCGCGCAGCATGCGGCGGTTTTTCTTGCCGTACAGGCGGCACTGGGCTACGGAATCATCATGAACAATGGGGTGTTTCGCCAACACGGCCAAGGCGCGGTCTTCACCGGGGCGAATGAGCACGCGGTAGTAGGGGTAATCCAGCCCGCGTTTGGCAAGGCGGTCGCGCAAATCAGCCAACGCCTTGGGACCACCCATTTCCACCAACCCCACCACGGCGGGCTTGGCAGAGGCAATAACCTCCGCCACCGCATCACGGCTCTCCTCGCTCTTCGGTTTCACCACATAGCGACCGCGCTGTTCCTCGCCGCACACAAAGTAGTTCTGCACATTGAGCATCAGGAAGCGTACAGGCTCACCGCTGTCGGGCATATCGGCCAAGGGGAGCTGAGAAACCAACTCCTCGTGTGCCGTCTCGGCATTCATATCGGGTTCATCGGCAGCAGACTCACCACCGTCCTGAGCAACGGGCTGCGGAGCCGCCTGTTGAGTCACGGCAATCGGTTCACCGAGCAAGGCATCCCACAGGCGGGAATCACCCCCGAAACGCAGCATCAACAGAGCCGCCGAAAGCAGCACCATAAATGCCAGCAAGAAATCCACCCGAGGGCGGCGGGGGCGAAACATTTTCGGGAAATTCTTTTTCATGGGTAGTCGGGAGAGAAGAGGTGCTTACGATTCCCGCAACCATTCCGCCACCTGCGGGGCGGCGTAGGTGAGAATCATGTCCGCACCCGCGCGGCGGATGGAAAGCAGAGCCTCCAGCGTGCACTGTTTTTCATCCAGCCAACCACCGGCGGCGGCAGCTTTCAGCATCAGGTACTCACCGCTCACATGGTAAGCGGCGATGGGCAGGTTCGTAGCGGCACGCATAGCGGCAATCACATCCAAATACAGCGTGGCGGGCTTCACCATCAGGAAATCCGCGCCCTCGGCTGCGTCCAACGCGGCTTCGCGCAGCGCTTCGCGGGCGTTGGCGGGGTCCATCTGGTAGGTCTTTTTATCACCGAATTTGGGGGCGCTGCCCAAGGCTCCGCGGAAGGGTCCGTAAAAAGCGGAGGCATACTTGGCGGTGTAACTCATGAGAGATACCTTGGTAAAGCCCTCGGCATCCAACGCGGCACGCAGGGCGGCAATGCGACCGTCCATCATGTCGCTGGGGGAAATGATATCCGCACCTGCGCGGGCGTGGCAAAGCGCCTGTTTCACCAAGGCTTCCACCGTTTCGTCATTCAGAATCTCGTAGGAGCCGTCGGGGTATTCGCGCACAATGCCGTCCTGCCCGTAGGTATTGAAGGGGTCGAGCGCCACATCGGTCATCACCATCAGTTCCGGCACGGCGGCCTTGATGGCACGGATGGCACGTGGCACCACACCCTCGGGGTTCCAAGCCTCGCTGCCCTGCGGGTCTTTCTTCTCCTCCGGCACCACGGCAAAGAGGTCCACACAGGGAATGCCGAGTTCGTACAGACGCTTGCACTCATCCACAATACCCGCCACACTCCAACGCTTGCAACCGGGCAGCGATTCGATAGGCGTGTTCTCCTCGCCCTCCTGCACAAACATGGGATAAATCAGGTGGGCGGCGGTCAGTTCCGTTTCGCGCATCATACCGCGCACAGCGGCGCTCTTGCGGTTACGGCGGGGGCGAATGGGCAGATTCTGCATCATAGCGCCGCCATCATATCACAAAAACGGCACGGCGTAAAGCCCCGGAGAGAGCGAAAATGCAGGAGTTCAGCTCATCGGCAGCTGCTGAGTGCCGTAAAGACCTCCAGCATCTTGTCCGGGCTTTTCATACCGGGAGCAAGTTCTACGCCGCTGTTCACGTCTACGCCGTCGGGGGAGCAAACGGACAGGGCCTCGGCCATGTTATCGGCATTCAAACCGCCCGCGAGAATCCACGGATGTGGGAAACGCAGCTCGTTGAACGCGCTCATATCCAGTTGGCGGCCTGTGCCGCCCTGCCCCGCGCTGCCCGCATCCAACAGGTAGTACGCGCAGTAGGGCGCCCATGTGTCAATCTCGTGTTGCAAGGCTTCCACGCTGCCCGCCTGTTCCGGCCACAGCACGCGGATGATGCGCTGGGGACCGATGATTTTAGCCACATCGGTGGTCTGCTTGCCGTGCAGCTGGGCGTAATCCAGCTTGGCACGCTGCATGATGGGCAGAATCTCCTCCGCCCCCTGTCGCACAAAGACACCCACGCGCTTCACGTTGCAGCTGGGGATTTGCGCCGCGCGTTCGGGGGAGACGCAGCGGGGGCTCTTGCTGTGGAAGATGAACCCCACAAAGCGCGCGCCATAGGCCGCCGCGCAGTCCACGGTGGCGGGGTGGGTCTGTCCGCAGACCTTAATGAAGGGCGTCTTTTTCTTGGTGGGATTCGCAGATGTCATGAGTGTAAGATGCGGTCTAGGTTATCGAAAGGCGTTCCGTTTGTCAAGGGAGACATGAGCGCGGTACCGATGAGGGCGGCGTTGTAACCCGCGCAGCGGGCGTCCTCCAAATGCGGGCGGGCGCTCATGGCGCTGGCGGCTATCCAACACTCGCCGTCGCGGCGCAGGGCGGCCAGTTTAAGCCCCTCTTCGCGGTCGGTCTTAAAGGTTTCAAGGTTGCGGGCGTTCACTTGGATGATACGCGCCCCGCTCTCGCGCGCCATATCCAGCTCGCGCTCGGTAAAGACCTCGACCACGGCGTGAATCCCCTGCGTCTCCGCCAGTTCGCGCAAGGCACGCAGCTTGGCAACATCGGGCGTGAGTGCCACAATCAGCAGCATGGCCGAGGCGGGTGTCGCAAAGGTTTGGCGCACCTGCAACTCATCGAAAATGAAATCCTTGCGCAGCAGGGGAAGCCCCGCGGGCGCGGCGGCGTGCAAATCGCGCACATGCCCCGTGAAGTAGCGTTCTTCCGTCAGCACGCTCATGCAGGTCGCCCCTGCGGCAGCATATTGGCGGGCGACATCGGCGGGGTTCAGCTTATCGTTAATCACCCCTGCGGAGGGCGAGGAACGCTTGAACTCCGCAATCACGCGCAGCGGCTCCCCCGCAGGCGGCGGAGCCATGAGCGCATCGCGGAAATCAGGGCGCGCAAGCGCCAACGGCGCAGGCATCTCCCGCCGCAGCATCTCCAGCTCGCCCTGTTTGGCGTCAATAAAGCGTTGCAGATTCATCTCCTATTATGAAACATTCCATACGCCGCGATAAGCGAAAACCTTATCTACGCGTGGGGGAAATATATCATTTTCGCCCCGAATTGGCAACCTTATTCCGCGTAATACAAGTGAGGGAGAGATAGGAAGTATGAAGTTTGATGTTTGAAGTTTGATGTTTAAAATTTAGGCGAAGGCGGATTGCAGAACACAGGTGTACAGGTTTATCAGGTTGACAAATTCGGCGCACCAGCGGCGCGCAAAGAAAAATGCCCTGTCTGACAGGAATGTCAGACAGGGCTTGAAGTTCCGCGCGGCGAATGCCGCGCCTAGTTCTAAACTTTATAAATTATAAATTAAAGATTATAAATTACTTAGAACTTTCTCCCCGCACCGATATTCAGCGTGTGCTGCGTGGCGCGTTCGGCGGCTTCCATGCGGTAGGCGGCGTTGATGCTCCACTTGTCCGTCAGCTCGTAGGCGGCACCGAGGGTCAGGTTGAAGCCGGTGCGACCGGGGGTGGCACCGTTCTGTCGCCCTGTGCCGAAATCCACGGCGGGGGCGTTACGGGCAAGGTCGGTTGTCACGGATGCCTCGGCGTAAGTC
>JAZLFB010000019.1:0-58854 GCA_045615585.1 Akkermansia sp. | reverse complement strand
CCACCGCCGCCGAGCGACTTTTCAACGCCGCATGGGTGGCGGCGTTGCTGCTCTTCCTCTACAACTGGCAGCTGGCCGCCGCCCCGCCCTTCGGCAACATGCGGCAGGTGCTGTCGTTTTTCCCGCTGGTTATGCTGCCTGCGGCGCACTACCTGAAACGCTGCCGCGGGCTCTCCCTGTTCGGCTGGTTGGCGGGTGCCGCCGCCGTTGCCGCGCTGGGTGCGCTGTGCATGCCCCTGCAAGCCCATTGGCGGCAGATGCCCGCTCTGCAATCCGCATGGTTTGCCCCGCACGTTACCTCCTATGTCTTGGCTTACGGGTTGCTGGCGGTTTCGGCGTTGTTGGCGGGGGTATCGTTCTTCCGCCCCGCGCGGGCGGGTGCCGACCTGAAAGCGGCGGATGCCTTGGTGCAGCTCGCCTTCCCCTTCCTGTGCTTCGGACTGGGCAGCGGTGCCCTGTGGGCAGATGCCGCATGGGCGACCTACTGGAGCTGGGATATCAAAGAGGCGTGGTCGCTGCTCACATGGTGTCTGTACCTGCTCTACTTCCACCTCTTCCGCCGCCGCCCCGAATGGCGCCGACCCCTGCTGCTGCTGGGGTTTGCCGCCGTGCTCATCACCTTCATGGTGGTGAATCTGCTGCCCAAGATTGTCTCGCTGCACAGCTACGCGCAGTGAAGCATGGACACCCCCCTTTTCTCTAACGAAATTCCTTGCGTCGGCGCGGGTGACATGGTAGCATGGAGGCGTGAAGTCTTTCTCTCTCCTTTGTGCTCTTGTCTCTTTTGCGGGTGCTGCTTTCGGCGGCACGTTGGAGGACACGCTGGCACGCAATGAAAAGCTGCCTGATTACGCCGCGCTGCACAAGCTGACGGAGGATACGCAGAAGCCGATTCTCTGGCTTTTCGTTGGCGACAGTATCACCCACGGTGCCGCCCACACCCACGGCAGCCGCAGTTACCCCGAGCACTGGCAGGAGGTCATTAAATGGGAGTACGGCAAGCGCGAGGGTGAACGCAGCAACGACATCATCATCAACAGCGGTGTGAGCGGTGAAACAGCCACAGGCTTTCTGAAAGAGATGCCGTGGCGGCTCAACCAGTTCAAGCCGCAGGTGGTGTTCATCAATTTCGGGGTGAACGATGCCATGAAAATCGGTGATATCGAACGTTTTCGTGCCGATTTGGGCGAAATTGTGAAAGCCGTCCGCAAAAAGGGAGCCATCCCCATATTGCAGGTGCCAACACCCACTTATGACGGTCGCGCCAACCGCCCCGCCTTTGCCCAAACGGTGCGCGAGGTGGCGGATAAGAAAAAGGTGCTTCTTGTCGACCATGCTGCCTACTGGAAAGAAATCAGCGGCAGCGATGAAGCCAAGCGCGAATGGATGAACAACAACCTGCACCCCAATGCCGAGGGACACCGTGTGATGGTGAAAGTGCTTGCCACGGAGCTGGGACTGGTGCCGCAACGCGGTGAAACGATACGCTGACGAAAAAAGTCGGAGGTTTGAAGTTGGAAGTTGGAAGTACAAAGTCAGCGTGGCTCCGCCACGAGGAAGGAGAAACGCAGAGCGCTGCCCGCGGTCTGCCGGGGGAATGGTGTTTCCGCTATTTGCTGCTTTCCGTGCTGCTCCTGCTCACCGTGGGATGCAGCTCTACGGCGTCTCGTCTGAAATCGGAGAGCGGGCTGTACGATGTGCAGCTCCATCATTCGTACAAGGTGGCGTTGGACGGCTACTGGTTTAACGAAAAGCCTGTCAAATACCCCAAACGGGGCACCATTTATATAGCCCCGCTGGATACGCATTTGGTGGAAAAGGGTAACGAAGACTACATGCCCTATATCCGCCAAGTGATGGATGAGCGCATGAAGTCTCAACTGGGGCGGATGCTTGAGCAGCAAAGCAACAAAGGGGCATGGAAACTCACGGAAAAACGGAACCGCGCCACCATCGTCATGGAGTTCTCGTTGGTGCGCTTCAAACCGCAGTTGCCCGCATTGCATGTGGTATCGGCGGTGGTGGGCTTTGCTGTGGTGATTCCCGGGGCGGAGCCTCTGCTGGCTTCGTTTACCACGGGTGATATCTGTGTGGAGGGCGTCATCCGTGAAGGACGCAGCGGTAAGCTGCTGGGTGCCTTCAAAGATTCCAACCGCACTTCGGCATGGCTTTGTCAGCCCGAGGCCTATAACAGCACGGGCAATGCTGCGGTCAACTGGCAACATTGGGCAGATAAGATGGTCTACCTGTGCATGGCTAGTGCCCAAGGTCGCCAACAAGGGTTGACCATGCAACAGATGGTGGAAAAACGCTCTCTGAAACGCACGTTGGGTGACTACTTTTCCGCTTTGTTGCCGAATGTCTCTCAGCAGCAGAGCACGAAAGTAGGGACGCGCAAGGATTGACACCCGCTGCTCCCGCCCCATGAGGGGCGGGAAGATTCCATAATAGCTCAGTACCCCTCGCTGAAAGAGAGCTCGCCCACGGGGATGCTGTCACCGGGTTTTACGTTGTCCCAGTTGAAGATGACGCGGGTGCGGAAGCGGGAGCCGTCCTTACCGCCGACAAGGATATCCACACATTGTTCACCGTTGCGGATGTTGTTCAGACCGTTCAGCTCCGAGAGGGGCATGCTCACCACCATCGGCACCATCCCCTCCGCATCGGGCTCGCCCGCCGCTTCCACACGGAACGCCACGGCATCGTAATCACGATTCACCTGATAGGGCGGGTCCTGCACATAGGCGTTTACCACCGTGTCTTTCGGGCAGCGCAGGGAGAGCTTGAGGTTGTCGCCGTCATACGCCAGCGCCACATCCTGCACGGCGGGGGCGGTGTGGTTGCTGTAGTATTCAATGGTGCTGTCGGCGGGGGCAAAGGTCTCCGAGCGGTCAAGAATGCTGCATGACGAGGGAGTCATGTAGGTGGGCGACATGCCGAAGGTGTAGTTGCCGCAGTTCATGAGGGCGGTACCCAATGCACTGTTCAGGCTGCGCGTGCCGTTGTTGTGCGGCAGATTCAGACCGTGCCCCAGCTCGTGAGCAAAGCCGCCGTACCATTTGGTGAGCAGCTTGCCCTCCGGCGTATCGTGACCGAGGTGCGTGATGTCGAAATCCGCGTAATCCAGCGCAAAGCAGTTGGTGCCGTAGCCGAAGAACGGCACGCCGCCGGGGTTCTTGTCGTTGTTCTGCTCATCGTGCCATGTGGGCATAATGATGAAGCTGTGGCGGCTGTGGCGCGCTTCGGGGTGGGCGGTGAAGTATGCCTCCAGCTCCTCCAGACACTTGTTGGCACCGCCGCCGCTGTAGGGGTAATCGGTGTGCGGGCCCTGCGCACGCAGCAGCAGGATGTCCACCTCGCCGTTCTCCTTCATGGGCAGACCGAACGCGCGCGGGCCGTAACCGTTGCGGGCCATCTCCTTGCCGTAGAACTGTTGCAGGTACAGCAGCAGCTCGCTGATGCGGCGTTGGTAATCGGCCACGGGTTCCATGTCGTTACCCACAAAGTAGACCACGTTCACTTGGTGGGCGGTGGCGGCCAGCTCAATGCGGTCTGCCAACAGCTCTTGGGCGCGGGGCGAAAAGTGCTGCGGCACGGGGGCTGCCTGCACCAAAGCGGCGGCTCCGAAAAGGGAGAGAATCGTTGCGGTTTTCATCATGGGCAAGGATAACATATCCGCAAAAGCACGTCAAATGATTTTCAGAGGGCGGAAACGCGCCAAAACAGCAGTGCCGCTTCGGTGGTGATGCCCTGCATGCTGAGGTAGCGCGTGCGGAGCAGGGCGGCGGAGCGGTGCCCCATCTCCGCTTGCAGCAGGGGGAAGTTGTGGTGCTTCTTGGCGTGGTAGCTTGCAAAGGTGTGGCGCAGTACATCCTGCCGCCACGGTTCCAAGCCCGCTTCACGGCGCAGCGCCCGCCACCGCCGCTGCCAGTTGGGCGGGCAGAGCTTCCCCGCGTGCCGCCGCCCGCTCTCGCGCAGCCACGCTGCCAACACAGGGGGCAGGGTGATGTGGCGGCAACCGCCTGTCTTGGCGTGTTGCGGGCGGATGACGATGACGCGCTCCTGCCAATCGAGGTCGCTCCATGTGAGACGCGCCACCTCCGCAGGTCGGACGCCCGCCCACAGCATCAGCCCCAGCGCGGGCATACAGGCGCGGTGTTCGCGGCGGCGGGCGGTTGCCAGCAAGCGGCGGATTTCGGGGAGGGTGAGGGGCTGAATCTCCTGTTCCGCCAGCGGCACACGGGGCAAACGGCGCAGCGGGTTGTCGCGGCACCAGCCCTGTTGCAGGGCGTGGTTGAAGAGTGCGTGCAGAATTTTGCGCCCTTTCTCCCGCTGGCGCGGGAGGGCGGACACCTGTTGCAGCCATGTGCGGCAATCATGGGGGGTGATGCTGTGCAGGGGGCGGCGCGCCAGTTCGGGAATTTCGCGCAACAGGCGGCGGCAGATGCCCTCTATTTCCTGCAACGTGCGCGGGCGGCGGTGGCTGCGGGCGGCGAGCAGCGAGTCTAACGCCCGCTCCATCCCTACAGCGGGCAGCCGCCTTTGCTCTTCCGCCGCCGTGCCTTGTTGGATGATGCGGCGGCAGCGGCGCATTTGCGCGGCTCCTCGGCGGTGTCGCGTGTCGCTTTCCGCCAGTTCCAATGCCAGCCGCGCCGCGCCCATCCAATCCAGCCCCGCAGCCTCCAGCGCCTGTGTCATCTCCGAAAACCCCGGACTGCTAGTCCGATGTCAAGGTGAAAAGCACTTTCGCAAGTCGTTTTCAATAGATAACTGAATTTGAGTTGATTTCATGTTGTTTGTATCTCAAAATAGGTAGACTTCTATGGAATTGACAGACATGCAACAAGAAAAATATAGAGACAAGCGGACTAGCAGTCCGCTATACATGTCTCTAACTTATGAGCCAGAAGAGAGCCTACAGCTTCCGTTGCCCCGACACCATGAACACATACATGGAGCGCTACATGGAGGAGCGCAACATTGACCGCACCTCATTTTTGAGGCTGTCTGCCTATGCTTTGAGCTGCATGCTGGCCCGCAAAGACGTGAAGAAGATGAACCTTCACCAACTGGTGAAAGAGGTCGAAAAACTGGGTCCCGACGGCTTCCCGCCCTTTGCTGATTTCTGCGATAAATGACTCCGCCGATTTCCCCCGCCGAAAAACGGCACCGAGGCTTCCGGGAAACAATCTTGACAAATGCGGGGCAGGGGTGTAGATTGAGCGCGCTATGAATGATACTTATGTTCTCCCCACATACGGACGCGCGCCCTTGGATATGGCACGCGGTGAAGGTTCTTATCTGTATGATACGGAGAACCGACGATATGTTGATTTCTGTGCGGGTATCGCCACCTGCTGTCTGGGGCATTGCAACCCCGTGGTGGTGGATGCCCTCTGCGCTCAGGCGCACACGCTGATGCACTGCTCCAACCTGTACGGCATCCCCGGTCAGGCGGAGCTGGCAGAGCGCATTGTGAAAGATTTTATCGGCATCCCCGGTCGCGTGTTCTTTGCCAATTCGGGCGCGGAATCCAATGACGGCATTATCAAGGTGGCGCGCCGTTTCGGGCACCGCCGCCCCGCTGCCGACCGCACGCCCCGCTATGAGGTGATTACCTTCAACAAGAGCTTCCACGGTCGTACGCTCGGCTCGATGGCCGCTACGGGGCAGAAGAAGATTCAGCTGGAGTTCGACCCGCTGCTGATCGGCTTCAAGTATGTGGATTTTAACGATATCGATGCCCTGCGCGCCGCCGTTTCCAAGGAGACCTGCGGTATCATGCTGGAGGCTATTCAGGGCGAGGGCGGCGTGAACCCCGTGAAGCCCGAATTCCTGCGCGCCGTGGCTGCCCTCTGCAAAGAGAAAGATTTGATGCTCATGATTGACGAGGTGCAGTGCGGTTTCAGCCGCTGCGGCGCCACGATGGGCTGGAAGGCTGTTTGCCCCGAGGTGGAACCCGACCTTGTGTCCTGTGCCAAGGGCATCGGCGGCGGTTTCCCCATGGGCTGCTTCTGGGTCAGCAACCGCGCGATGGATGCCGAGGGTACGCCCCTCTCCTCCATCATGGGTGCGGGTTCCCACGGCTCCACCTTCGGCGGCACGCCGCTGGCCTGTGCCACCTCGCTGGCCGTGGTGAAGGAGCTGGTGCGCGGCAACTACGCCGAACGCGCCGCCAAGCTGGGTGCCTACATTGCCGAAACGGTGGAGGGCTGGAATTTGCCCTGTGTCGAGGGCGTGCGCGGGCTCGGTCTGCTGCGCGGTGTGGGCTTCAAGAGCGGCTCATTCACCGTGCCCGATGGTATGACCCCCGCAGCCTATGTGAACGGTCTCTGCCGTGAGGCGGGCTTGCTCGCCTGTCCTGCGGGTGCCGACACCCTGCGCCTCATCCCCGCCCTCAACATCCCCGAAGAGGTGCTGGAAGAAGGCCTTGCGATTCTCCGCTCCGTGCTGGAGAAGCTGGGTTAAGGTCTTATCGGATTTATCCAAAAAGGCGTGGGCAATGCCCGCGCCTTTTTTATTTCAACACACGCCCGATTTCTCGGTTGGCGGCTACGAGGATGGGCAGACCCGATACCAGCACGCACAGCAGCAGGGCGGCGGCAATGAGTTGGATTTCGGGCATGATTTCCTGTAGCGTCAGGCTGTACTGCCCCATCTTGAAAAACTGTTCCGCCATCAGCCCCTGTAGGCGCATAAATACCTCTATTGCCGCCCAAAAGGACAGACCCACCAGCAGCATGTTTTCGACAAAGAAGCCCAGCACCAGCATCAGCGGGTGAATGCCGAAACTCTTGAGCAGCGTGTAAATGTACTCGTTTTGGCGGTACTCCATGCCCGCCAGCGCGGTGAGCAGAATGCCCACAATCGCAATGATGCCGAGACAGAACGCCGCACGGCACTGGTTCTGGTTGCCCAGAATGATGTCCATCTCCTCCAACAGCGGGGCGGCGGAAGTCACCATACCCTGCACGCCCTCCAAGCGGGTCAGCGTGGTGAAGTAGCTCTCCACTTTCTTTAAATCCTCGGCACTTTGCAGATTCTTAATGCGGAACACCGCGCGCTGCATCCCCCTGTCCATCGGCAGGTCGGGGGTGTCAGGCTGAACAAGGATAAAACCGCTCGGCTGCATGCGCATCAGCAGGTGGTCGGCGGGCAGGTGTTTCACACAGACGGTGGTGTTGATTTCGCCGTGCGATACGCTCACATCCATCGGCCCTTCGGGGAAGGTCGGATTGCCCTCTGCCGTACACAGCAGGGTGGGGGCGCCGCTCTCGGTCAGCAGCGGCATGAACTGCCCCGCGCGGCGGAAGTCGTAGGTGAACACAGGCAGCGAACGCCTGTTGCCGTATTGCACAAAGCCCGCCGATTGCAGCACGGCCGATTCCGCGCCGAACAGGCGTTCCGCTTCCGCCGCATCGGGCATGGGGATATGCCCTGTCTCGGTCGCGTAGCAGCTGGCGTGCACCATGTCGCCGCCCTGTTGGCGGATACGGTCTTTCATGGCCTTGGCCGAAATCACATAGGTACCCAGAAAGGACAGCGCGCACAGCGACAGAAAGAACACCACCAGCACGCGTGCCAGCGGGCTGGACAGGCGGGAGAACCACCGATGCACCGTGTCTTTAGCAAGGTACAGAACTGTCAAAATCAATGAGGTCATCGGCCATGTCCAGCAGTCGGCTGTCGTGGGTACTGATAAGGCAGATGCGCTTGGCGGCATCCTGCAAAATCAGGTTGCGGATAATGGAAGTGTTGGTGTCATCAAGACCCGATGTCGGCTCGTCCAGCAGCACGACGGGGGCGTCTTTCATCAGCGTGCGGGCCAGCGCGGCGCGTTGGGCCTGACCGCCCGACAGCTTGTCGGCGCGGCGGCGGCGCAGCTCCTGCAAGCCCAAGTCACGCAGCAGGGCTTCGCAGCGGGGCTTCCATTGCTTGGCGGGCAGCATGGCCATCTCGGCGGCCAGTTGCAGATTGCGCTCCACGCTCATGAGGGGCAGCAGATTGATGCCTTGGAACATGTACGACACGCCCGCGCGGCGGTAGCGGCGGGAGGTCACGCGGTCGCCCGCGGGGGTGGTGATGCGCCCGCCGTCCGCTTTCAGGTAGCCTGCCAGCAGCTTTAAGAGCGTGGTCTTGCCCGAACCCGAATAACCTTTCAGAATGGTGATGCCGGGGCGGAACTCGTGGGAAAACCGTTCAATCACCCGCACGCCGCGCGTGTAGGAGAAGCTTACATCCTGACAGACCAGATTCACAGCGGCGGGGTGGAGAAAGAAAAAATTATTCGGCGCGGCGGCGCAGGATGATGTTGCGTTCCGCCACCAGCACCACGCAGTAATCGGGGTAGAGCTTCGTCACCAGCTCCTCCCAGTTGTCGCAGCCCGCGGCTTCGGGGCGGGTCACCAGCTCCTGCTTCGAGACGGAGAGCGTGTCTTCCCCCGCATCGTAGAGCAGACGCACCTGCGCGTGGCTGCCCAGCATGCTGTGGGCGGTTTCGTGGTCGCTTTCCGCCAGACGGAAGAAGTACACCAGCATATCGCCGTTGCCGCCCGCCTCGACACGGCGGCGGTCGTAGGTGCCTGTCAGCGTGCGCCCTTCGGGCAGGTCAATCACCGCCGTAAAGCGTTCGGGCTGCAGCTGGGTCAGCTCCGCCCGCGACAGGTTGATGGTGATGTAGTACGCCGAATCATCACAGATGGTGGCAAAGGGCAGACCGGGGGTCGGCAGGTACTCAAAGGTGTCCTCCTCACCTGCGGGGCGTTTGAAATGGAACTGAATGCGCCCGCTGAACGGCATTTTCACCGTGTTCTTGGCGTGGGTGCGTTCAAACTCGTTGTGGCGCAAGCGGGGCAGGGCTTCCAACTCGCGCTTCAGCAGAGCCATGCGCTCGTTGATGTCCTTGAGCGTCTCCTTGGTAGGCGGCAGCTCCTCCTGCTGCATTTCGGTGGCGTAGCGGCGCTCGCCCTCGCTGAGATTCAGGTAAAATTTGACCTTGTTGCGCTGAATCTCGAGCTTGCGGATTTCGTCTTTCTGCGACATTTGCTCGCGGGCGATTTTCAGCTCCATCTCCTCGCGCTCCTGTTCGGTGCGCTCCTTGTTGAGCCGTGCCACCACCGCACCGCGCTGCAAATGCTGCCCGTCCTCCGCCAAGTCGGAAATCAGCCCCGGCTCCATGGGCAGGGTGGTCACCTGCTCCGGCACCACCTTGGCGGGCAGAGTGCCCACCTGTACGGGGGCGGCGGCACAGGGCAGCAGCAGGGCGGGGAGAATGAGCGAAAACGCGCGCATAGAAGGGAAAGAGAAAGGGTGCTTACATGGGGAAGCCGAGACCGCCCGTGACCTTGCGCATCTCCTTTTCCGCCATCTGCTTAGAGCCATTGAGAGCATCCTGCACCGCTTTCAGCAGCAGAGAGGAAAGGAACTCCGCATCATCGGGGTCCACCACGGCGGGGTCAATGCTGATGGCTTTCACCATGCCGGAGCCGTCTGCCGTCACCTTGATTTTGCCGCCCGCGGCTTCTGCCGTGAATTCCTGTTCTGCGAGACGCGCCTGGGCATTGGCCATGTTGGCCTGCATGGCCTGGGCCTGCTTCATGAGTTTCTGAAGATTCATAATGTGTGTAGGGGGGGGTGAAAAAGTTACTGTTTGATGATGGTGGCGTGGAACTCTTTCAGCGCCAGCTCTACCAAGGGGTCGTGGTAAAACTCTTCTTCCGTGGGCTTGTGGCTTTGCGGGGCTTCGGGCGCGGGGGCAGGTTCCTCTTTCTTGGGCGCGGCGGGCTTAGGCTTGGGTGCGGGTGCAGGCGCGGGTGCCGGCAGCGGCGCCAACTCCGGCACCACGGGGGCTGGCACGCTCGGGTCGGTGATGACGTGCATGCGGATGCCGTGCCCGCACAGGCGTTGTGCCGTCTCCTGCAACAGGTCGTCCAGAGAACCGCCCAGCAGGGCATCGCGCGTGTCGAGGTCGTCCGGGTGGATGGCCACGGTGACAAGACCGTCCTCATCGCTCACAAAAAGATTGTTGCCGATAAGACCCGCCTTCAGCGGCGAGGCTTCCGCCATCTCCTGCAACAGCCTGTCCCACAGTTCGGGCGTGAGCGGGCGCGGAGCCGCAGCGGCGGCTTCGATGGGTACCTCGTCAAAAGCGGGTTCGGGCAGCGGCTCGTCCATGGGCGGCGCATCATCGCCGAACACGGGCGGCGCGTCGTCAATCGGCTCCAGCCCTGCGGGCATGGGCTGCGGGGCGGGCGCGGGTTCGGGAGCCGCGGGAGCCGCGGGCTGCGGTGCAGGTGCTGCCACAGGCGCGGCGACAGGTTGCGGGGCGGGGGCTGCGGGAACGGCGGCGGGGTAGGCAGCCGTCTGCGGCAGCGGTGCCGTAGCAATGGGTGTTTCAGGCAGGGGCGCGCCGTTCAGCGCGCGGATGATGTCGCTGATGTTCGCCTCGGCCAGCGAGTGAACGGCCTGAATCAGCCCCATTTCCAGATGTAGACGCTTGTTCGTGCTCCAGCGCATGTGCTCCTCGGCGGAAGATAACACTTCCATCAGGCGCACAATCTTGTCCGACGGCGTGTGCGCCAGCAGCCCCATCAGCTTGTCGCGCCATTCGGGCGGCAGGGAAAGGGCGGATTCTTCGGGCGCGACCTTGGCAATCAGCAGCTCGCGCACGGCACCCATGATTTCCGAGAGCAACTGCCCCATGTCGCGCCCTGTCTCGGAGAGTTCGTGAATCAGGTGCAGCAGACTGGGCAGCTGGCGGTCGAGAATGTAGGCCAGCGCACGCGCCACCGTCTCGCGGCTCGTCACGCCGAAAATGTCGTTCACGTCCTGCTCGTCAATGTTGTTGCCGCAGAACGACACCAGCTGGTCGAGCATGGACTGTGCATCGCGCATGCCGCCGTCCGCCACGCGGGCAATCGCAAAGGCGGCGGCTTCGCTCAGGGTCACACCCTCCTGCGCGGCAATGTTCACCAAGTGGCGGGAGATGATGTCCGCAGGGATGGGCCGCAGGTCGAAACGCTGGCAGCGCGACAGAATGGTCGGCAGAATCTTGTGCGGTTCGGTGGTGGCGAAAATGAACATCACATGCGCGGGCGGCTCCTCCAACGTCTTGAGCAGGGCGTTAAAGGATTCCTTGGTCAGCATGTGTACCTCGTCAATGTAGATGATGCGGTACTGCCCGCGGGTGGGGGTGAACTGCACGTTGTCGCGCAGGTCGCGGATGTTGTCGATGCCGCGGTTGGAGGCACCGTCAATCTCCAACACATCGAGACTGCGCCCCTCGGCAATCTCCAGACACACGTCCTCATCGGGGTCAAAATCCACCTTGGGACCGCCTGTGCAGTTGAGGGCTTTGGCAAAGATACGCGCCGTGGAGGTCTTGCCTGTGCCGCGCGGACCCACAAAGAGATAGGCGTGCGCCAAGCGCTTCTGCTCAATCGCGTTGCAGAGCGTGCGGACGACATGATCCTGCCCCAGCACATCCTTGAAGGTGCGCGGGCGGTATTTTCTGGCAAAGACCTGATAGCTCACGCGTCTATTCTACCTGATTCCGCCCCCCGCCGCAAGCACATTTTCATTGATTCGGCACGGGCGTTGTGCTATCCTTGCCGCACGATGGATTCCTTCTTCATTCTCGACGGCATGGCGCTGATTTACCGTGCCTTTTATGCGTTTATCAACAACCCCATGCGTTCGAGCAGCGGGCTGAACACATCGGCCATGTTCGGGTTTATCAACACGGTCGTGCATCTCATTGAGAAGGAGAAGCCCACGCACATCGTTGCCTGTCTTGACCCCAGCGGTCCCACCTTCCGCCACGAGCGTTTTCCCGAATACAAGGCCAACCGCCAAGCCACCCCGCAGGAGCTGAAGGACTCTATCCCGTGGATTGTGGACATTCTGCGCGCCATGAACATCACCATCGTGCGGGAACCGGGTTTCGAGGCGGACGACCTCATCGGCACTTTCACGCGCTTGGCGGATGAACGCGGCAACATGCAAAGCTCCATGGTATCCAAGGACAAGGACTTGGGGCAGTTGCTCTCCCCCACCACCGATTTCCGCCGCCCCGGCAAAAAAGGCAGCGATTTCGAGACGGTGGACATGGCCGCCTTTTTGGAGGAATGGGGCATTGCCGAGCCTAAGCAGATTATCGACATTCTCGCCCTCATGGGTGATGCGTCCGACAACATTCCGGGTGTGCCGGGCGTGGGTGCCGTGACCGCCAAGAAGCTGATTGCCCAGTTCGGCAGCGTGGAGGCTATGCTGGCCAACACCGCCGCCGTTAAGGGCAAGATGCGCGAGAAGCTGGAGCAGAACGCGGAGAACGCCCGCCTGTCTTACGAGTTGGCTACCATCCGCCGCGATGTGCCGCTGCCTGTCACCATTGATGACTGCAAGCGCAAGGATTTCAACACGGCGGCGTTGGCGGAGATTCTGGAGAAGCTGGAGTTCCGTGAACTGGCGAAGAAACTCTGCGGCAAGGAACCCGCCGCGCCGCCCATTGGCGGGCTGTTTGCCGCTGTGGAGTCCGCCGCCGCCCCTGCGGAAGCGGGGGATGCCATGCAGCTGGAGCTGTTTGCCGCGCCCAAGCTGACGGACATCACCACCGTGCCGCATACCTACACCTTGGTGAACACCCCCGAAGCCCGCGCCGCGCTGGCCGCCGAACTGGAGAAAGCCCCCCGCTGGGCGTTCGGCACGGAAACCACGGGGCTGGATCCCTTGCAGGACAGAATGTTGGGCATGTCCTTCTGCCTGACGCAGCACAAGGCCTACTATGTGCCTGTGGAAAGTGCCGAGGAGGCCGCCGTGTTCGCCTCCGCTTTCCTCTCCCCCGCCGAAAAGGTGGGGCTGAACGTGAAGTTTGATTTGCAGGTGCTGCACACGGCGGGCTTGGCGGTGAACGAGCCGTTCTTTGATGCCATGCTGGCGCACACGGCGCTGTACCCCGAACTGCGGCACAACATGGATGACATGGCGGAAGCGCTGCTCTCCTACCGCACCGTGCGCTTGGAGGAGATTGCGGGCAAGGTGATGAACACCGCCGCCGTGCCTGTGGAGACGATGGCCGACTACGCCGCCGAGGATGCCGATGTCACCCTGCAACTGGCGGACGTGTTGCTGCCGCAGCTGGAAGAAGCGGGGCAGACTGCGCTGATGCGCGAGATAGAGTTCCCGCTGGTGCCCGTGATTGCGGGTATTGAGGAAGAGGGCATGCGCGTGGAGCCGCAGCAGCTCTTGGCTGCCTCCGAAGCCTTGGGGGCGCAGATTGACACCCTGCGTGCGGAGATTGACGCGAATGTCGGGCACCCCATTAACCTGAACTCTCCCAAGCAGTTGGGCGAATTTCTGTTCGATGAACGCAAGCTGATGGCCAAGCCGCGCAAGACCCGCACGGGGCAGTATGTGACGGATGAAGAGACGCTGCGGAAACTCGTGCCGTTGGACGGCGTGGTGGGTAAGATTCTCGAATACCGCGAAATGGCCAAGCTGAAAGGTACGTATCTGGATGCCCTGCCGCGCTACATTTCGCCCAAGGACGGTCGCATTCACTCCACCCTGTTGCAGATGGTGACCGCCACGGGGCGTTTGGCTTCGCAGAACCCCAATTTGCAGAACATCCCTGTGCGGTCGGAGGCTGGCAAACTTATCCGCCGTGCTTTTGTGGCGCGGGATGCGCAGCACAGCATCCTTTCCGCCGACTATTCACAGGTGGAACTGCGCCTGATGGCCGCACTGGCGGGCGATGAAGCCATGATTGACGCCTTTAAGCACGGGCGCGACATTCACGCCGAAACCGCCGCCCGCATCTACGGTGTGGAGCGCAGCGAGGTGACACCCGCCATGCGCCGCGCCGCCAAGACGGTGAATTTCGGCATCATTTACGGCATTTCGGCGTTCGGTCTGTCGCAGCGGCTCGACTGCCCGCGCGGGGAAGCTGCCGCGCTGATTGAAAGCTATTTCGCCCAATTCCCCAAGGTGAAGGAGTGCATGGACAGGCTGATTGAAGAAGCGCGCGAACGCGGCTATGCGGAAACGCTGTGCGGTCGCCGCCGCAAGCTGCCCGACCTTGCCAGCGCCAATTTCAACCTGCGTGCCGCGGCGGAACGCACCGCCATCAACACGCCCATTCAAGGCTCGGCGGCAGACATGATTAAAATAGCCATGATTCGCGTGGCCGACTGTCTGCGCGGCAAAAAGAGCCGCCTTATCATGCAGATTCACGATGAACTGCTGGTGGACTTGCACGAGGACGAACACGACCTCATCCCCTGCATCATCGCCGCCATGCAAGGCGCGCTGCCCCTGCCCAACGGCGTACCCTTGGAGGTAGAGGTGAACACCGCACCCAACTGGCTGGAAGCGCACTGACCTTTAATCATCCCGACTTACCATCTTCATTCTGCCGCGCTTTGAGCTTGACTTAGCGGGGGCGGGTGCTATGATGTACGCGCTATGACACGTGAAGCACTGCTTAAATTGCTGGAGACTGATGCGCGACTCAGCGATCAACAGATTGCAAGCCGCTTGGGCGCAACCGTTGAAGAAGTAGTTGCCGAACGAGCAGCCTTGGAAACCGAGGGGCGCATCGTGGGCTATCAAGCCATTGTGAACGATGATGCCGTGGGCGTGACCGCTTTCATTGAGGTGCGCTGCACCCCCGAACGCGGCGGCGGTTTCAACCACCTTGCCCAGCGCATTGCCCGCTTTGACGAGGTGCGCTCCTGCTACCTCATTTCGGGCAGCTTTGACCTGTTGGTGATGGTGGAATCCAAGACGCTGTACGATGTGGCGCGTTTTGTGAGCGAAAAGCTCTCCAGCATGGAGGGCGTGCTGTCCACCGCCACGCAGTTCCGTCTCAAGACCTACAAGCACAACAACCTGCTGTTTGAAGACACGGTTTCTCACGAACGCCTGAGCGTAGCCCCCTAAGTACTATGAACTGGGACAAAATGCTTTCCAAACAAATCGTGGACATGCCGCGCTCCGGCATCCGCGAGTTCTTTGACCTGGTGACAGGCAGCAAAGACATCATCTCCCTCGGTGTGGGCGAGCCGGATTTCGTCACGCCGTGGAACATCCGCGAGGCCGCCATCTTCTCGCTGGAGAAAGGGCACACCACCTACACCAGCAACTACGGTCTGGAATCCCTGCGCCGCGAAATTGCCAAGTATGTGAGCAACTTCTTCCGCGTGGATTACAACCCGCTGTGCGAGATTCTGCCCACCGTGGGCGTGAGCGAGGCCATTGACCTTGCCCTGCGCTGCCTGCTCAACCCCGGCGATGAAGTGCTGTACCACGAGCCTTGCTACGTGAGCTACGCCCCCACCGTCAGCATGGCCTACGGCAAGGCCACGCCCGTGGAGACGAGCATTGACGACCTCTTTGCGCTGAACCCCGCCAAGCTGGAAGCCGCCATCACGCCCAAGACCAAGGTGCTGATGCTGAACTTCCCGACCAACCCCACAGGCTCCATCGCCCCGCTGGAGACGCTGCAAGCCATTGCCGATATCTGCGTGAAGCACGACATCTTTGTGCTGACGGATGAGATTTACTCCGAACTGCGCTACGACGGCGTACAGCACACCTCCATTGCCGCCCTGCCGGGCATGAAGGAGCGCACGCTGCTGCTGCACGGTTTCTCCAAGGCCTTTGCCATGACGGGCATGCGCCTCGGTTACGCCTGTGGTCCCAAGGAGCTGATTGAGCAGATGTGCAAGATTCACTCCTACACCATGATTTGCCCCACCATCACCAGCCAAGAGGCGGGTATCGAAGCCCTGCGCAACGGTACGCCCGCCATGCTGGAGATGCGCGACAGCTACCACATGCGCCGCGATTATCTGGTGCGCCGCTTCAATGAGATGGGGATGGACTGCCACCTGCCCGGCGGCGCGTTCTACACCTTCCCCAGCATCAAGCGTTTCGGGCTTTCCTCCAAGGATTTTGCCATGCGCCTGTTGCAGGATGCTCGCGTGGCCGCCGTACCCGGCACTGCCTTCGGTGCCTGTGGCGAGGGCTACCTGCGCTGCTGCTACGCCACAGGGTTCAACCAGCTGGAGGAAGCCTGCGACAAGATGGCACGTTTCTGTGAAAAAATTTATAATCTTTAATTTATAATTTATAAAGTGAGAGTGCGCCGCGCCGACGGCGCGGGGAATTTTCTCTCTGCCTTGCTTACTGCCCGCCGCCTTGGCGGCGGCGTAACCAGAGGAGATGGACAGAAAACGCCAACTGAGAAACATAAGCTTTTGCAACATCTTGAAAGCTAATGCTGACGCTTTGCGTTTCCGAACATTCCGCGCGGCTATGCCGCGCCTGATTCTAAACTTTATAAATTATAAATTATAAATTATAAATTAAAAATCCCCTTTTCCCCATGACTACACCGCAGAACGAATCCACACTCTTCCGCGCTTACGCGGTGCCGTTCGTGCTGTTTCTGGGGTTCAATCTGCTGCTGTGGGCGGTAGAGATGCATTACAAGTGGGATCACCCCTCCGCCCCATGGTACCAACGCATGCCCGAACTGTGGGTATATGCCCTGCAAGTGGCGGCGTGCGGCGGGTATTTGGCAGCAGTGCGCCGCCATGTCGAGTGGGATTTCAAGCTCGCGCCCTGCCTGTGGGGTGCGGCGGCGGGTACCGTAGGTATCGGGCTGTGGCTCATCCCCTATTTCACGGGGTGGATTCCCGCCGAGGGCGGTTTTGAACCCGAACGGATTTTCGGTGACAACACGACCGCCCTTGCTGCCGCCTACGCCTGTCGCTTTGCCCGCGCCGTGGTGATTGTGCCCTTTGTGGAAGAATTGTTTTGGCGCGGCTACCTGATGCGCCGCTGTGTGAACAACGATTTCCCCCACACCGTGCCGTTGGGGCAAGCCACATGGCTCTCCTACGCCGTGGTGACCGCCGCGTTCATGCTGGTCCACCGCCCCTGCGACTATGCGGGCGCACTGGTGTACGGCACGCTCACCTTCCTGCTGGTGGTGAAAACCCGCCGCCTGATGCCCGCCGTGGTCATGCACGCCGTTGCCAACCTCATCATGGGACTCTGCGCCGTGACCTATAACCTCCCGCATTTGTGGTAATTTTGCACGCGAAGCGTGCCGCTTTTTATACTTCAAACATCAAACTTCAAACATCAAACATTTCATGCAAGCTTTCATCCTCGGCGCGGGGCTTGGCACTCGCCTTGCCCCCCTCACGCACATTCTGCCCAAGCCGCTGATGCCTGTGTTCCAAAAGCCGCTCATTCAGCACACCATGGAACATTACCTGCGCAGCGGTGTGACGGAGTTTATCGTCAACATCTCGCAACTCACGCTGATGTGGGAACGCGCGTTCCCCGAAAACAACTACCGCGGCGTACCCGTGCGTTTCAGTCATGAGGAAGAACCGCTGGATTCGGGCGGCGGTCTGAAAAAAATCATGCCCATGGTCAACCCCGATGAACCGCTGCTGGTCCACAACGGCGACATTCTGACCGACATCCCCGTGGCTGATTTGCTGGCGGAACACAAACGCGCGGGCAACATGGTGACGCTCGCCCTGCGCAGCGTGGACGGCAAGAAAAACGTGGGCTTTGACCCCGAAACCCGCAAGGTGACGGACATGCGCCATGCGCTGGGGGTGGATGCAGGGGAGTACCAGTTTGCGGGCGTCTACATTATGGAACCCGCCGTAGCCGACCTCTTCCCGCAGGAGGATTTGTTCTCCATCGTTCCCATCTGGTTACAGCTGATTCAGCAGGGCAAGGTGGGCGGCATGGTGTTCGACTGGGCCAACTGGCACGAAATCGGCTCCCCTCAGGGCTACATTGACACCGTGATGGAACTGACGTCGCGCGAGCGTATACACCTCACGGCTTCCGTGCACCCCGCCGCCGACTTGGGTGAGGACTGCGTGGTGGGGCAGGATGCCGTCATCCCCGAAGGCACCGTGATGGACGACTGCATCGTCTGGCCGCGCACCCACGTCACCCCCGGCACCTACCGCCGCTGCATCCTGACCCCGCGCATCACGGTGCAAGGGTGAAAGAGGAAGTTGATTCGGGCGCGCCTCACTTTGTAATTTTGCATCCCCTCAAATCTTCTCAGACTTTTTCCCACGGCAGACCGTTGCAGGCGCCGTAGTGGGGGTGCGCCCAGGCGCGGCGGGACATGAGGTAGGGGCTGTTCAGCCCCAGCAGGAAGCGGCGGCGGCGTGACTCTCGCTCCAGCAACGGCAGTTCCTCGGCGGGCGGCGGGGTGATGTCCGGCTCAACGTAAGGCGGGATGTGCGGCACGGCGGCACAACAGGCGGGGCAATGCCCGCAGGGGGGCAGCGGGGCATCCGCCCCCATGAAATAACGCTCCAACGCGGCGTTCAGGCAATGCGGGGCGCACAGCATGTCCGTCAGACCCTGCAAGCGGGCTTCGTTGGCTTGGCGGCGGCGGGCGTAGGCGGCGCTCAACTCGGCGGCGACGGCGCGGGCATCCCCGCCCTCTGCCGCTTGCAGACAGACGGCGCGTTGGCGGTAGGTGAGCTTCCATTCGCCCGCGGCTTCGCATTCATCGAGCTGCGCCATGGCTTCCGCATAGCTGCAATCCCATGCCTCGGCGGCGGTTTCAACCTCGCCGTCGCGGTGGGCATCCAGCCAGCGCAGGCGGGCGTTCTCCTCTTCCGTGCGTCCGTCGGTGATGGTGCTCATGGGGTAGAGCGGCTTCACCTTGTAGAACTTGTAGCCGCGCCCGACCTGTTCAATCGCGCCGTCATCCGTCAGCCGTTGCAGGGCGCGCAAATAGACATCTTCTGCCACATCGCAGGTGGTGGTCAGCTCCCACGGCGAGACGACGCGCTGCACGGCGGGCAGCAGCCAACGCACGCAGCTCAACACGCCCTCAGGGTCGGGTTCCTCGGCCATCACGCGGTTGCGGGCATCCACCAAATCGGCGGCTTGCAGCAGTACCAGCGAGGTGCAGGGCTGACCGTCACGCCCCGCGCGCCCCGATTCCTGGAGATAGGCTTCGGGGGAGGAGGGGGCGCTGTAGTGCACCACGGAGCGCACATCGGGCTTATCCACCCCCATGCCGAACGCAATGGTCGCCACCAGCACGGTCAGGCGGTTGGCGAGAAAATCATCCTGCAACTGCGCGCGCACCTCGGCGGGCTGCCCTGCGTGATAGGCGGCAGCGGAAAAACCCTGCCCCGTCAGCGCGGCGGCAAGGCTTTCGGTTTCTTTGCGCGTGCGGCAGTAGATGATGGCGGGCAGCGCATCCGCCCCTGCCAGATGGTGCAGCAGTTCGCCCATGCGGTCGTTCGTACCCACGCAGACGCGGCGGATGTTGGCGCGGTAGGGGGAGAGCACCACGGCATCTCCCGCGGCAATGTCAAACGCGCGGCAGAGGTCGGCCTGTACCTTGGGCGTAGCGGTGGCGGTAAGGGCAAGCGTACTGCGGAACGCATGCCGCCGCTGCCAAGCGGGCAGCAGCAGGTAGTCGGGGCGGAAGCTGTGCCCCCATTCGGAGACGCAGTGGGCTTCATCCACCACAAAAAGGCAGAGCGGCGCAACGGAAAGAGCCGCTTCTAAGCCCTTGTTTTCCAGCGATTCGGGGGCGACAAAGAGCAGCCGCAATTCCCCCGCCGCCACTTGTTGCAGCACGCTTTCTTTCTCCTCGTCCTCCAGCGTGGAATCAAACCGCGCGGCGGGGATGCCGATGCGTCGTAAACCTTCGCATTGGTCGCGCATGAGCGCAATGAGGGGGGAGACCACCACGCTCACCCCACCCAACAGCAACGCCGCCGCCTGATACACCAAGCTCTTGCCGTGCCCCGTGGGCAACACGCCCAAGGCATGCCGTCCCTCCAGCACGCTCTCCAATAGCTCGCGCTGCCCCGCCCGCAATGCGGGCACACCGAAGCAACGGAGAACCAGCGCTTCATCTGACGGAGAAAGAGGCATGAGGAAGTTGAAAGTTGAAGGTTGAAAGTTGAAATGAGGAAGTTCGTGCGCCTTTGGCGCATAAAGAGATGTCGGCAGAGCTAAATGCCGCGCTCTGTTTCAGGGGTGCCGGATAAAGGATAGCGATAAAACTCGTCTAAAACCATCATACACGCGTTGCGTCTTTTCTTTTTCGCACGCAAAGCGTGCCAACTTAACAATTTCAACCTTCAACTTTCCGTTGCGTACCCGAAGGGTCCGCAACGGTGATTCCCGCTTTTTGGGCGGCGCGGCGTTCGGGGATGGACAGGGGATGCGTGGGGGTGGTGACGAGGACCACGGGCGCGGGCGGGGCGGATTTACGACCCAGCAGCAGACCGCCCAGCGAGTTCAGGAAACGCAGGAAGCGCAGACGGCGCATGTAAGGCCCCGCGCGGCGGATACACTTCAACACGCCGTCCGCATCATCCACGGCAATCACCACACCGTCACAGACCACGGCGGCGTGACCGATGCCCAGCTTCTCCACCTCGGCGGCCATGGCGGCGGCGTGTTGCACGTCGTCCTGTACAGCGGCGGGGCTTTCCTCGTTTTCGGCAGGCGGCAGCGTGAGGGCTTGCAGGGTGATGCCGTACTTGTTGCACAGGCGTTCTACCTCGGCGCGTTGGAAGATGATGGTGCGGTCAGCCTCAAACGCCAGATGGTTAACCCCCGCACGGATGCAGTGGCGGATGGTGGAGGTGCCGATGCAGGGAACATCGAAACGCATGTCATGCCCCGGCTTGGTGACTTTGCACAGGGTGACGGGGGCGTGGCGGTGACCGCCGCTTTCAATGCACTCGTTGGTGCCTTTGTAGGCCTCGACACAAACGACCTTGTGTCCCTGTACAATAATGCTCTGCCCGATGTCGAGCCGTGCAATCTGCTGTGCCATGCGCATGCCGAAATCGGCATCAGCCTGTTGCACGGCGGTGGGGGCGGGACCCGCCAAGTGGGCTTCTCCCGACATGCAGTGCTGCATGTAGGTGGTAGAGGGCATCACCGTGATACCCTGAGTGGCTAGGTAGTCGCAGAGCTTGCCGAAAATGGTGTGGGCGTTGCGGCGGTCAAGTTCACCCATCAGGCGGCGCACGGTGGCATCGGGCCACAGGGTGTAGATGGCGGCGGGCTTAATCTGCCCCGCCAGAATGATGTGCGTGACCCCGTTGGCCCTGCCGAAAGCGATGGGTGCATCCAGCGCGCCCACGCGGAACTCTCCGTACACATCGCAGAGAGGGGCAATTTCTTTGCGGTTAACCGCCCCGCGCATGCCGATACCCACAATGCGCTGCACGCCCGCACGGCGCGCACCCTCAATCACCATGCGGGGAAATTCGCCCGCACAGGCGACCACGCCGAGGGTTGTGACAGGGGGCTGTGTCATAAGCGGCAAAAGGGGTTACAGCATTTCGGGATGCTCCAAGTAGTACGCCACGCGCTGCAACAGGCGGCCGATGTCGCCACCGTCCACCACGCGGTGGTCGAAACTGGCCACAATCTTGGCCTGTTCCACAGGGATAAAACATTCCACCTCATCGCTCCACACAGGCACCTTGGTCACGGCACCCACGCCGAGGATAAGACTCTCGCTGGGCAGGGGCATGGGGGTGGCATCCGTCATGCCGAAACCGCCGAAGTTCGTCACCGTGGCAATACCGCCGTTCTGATAGGCGGGGTCAAGGCGGCGGTTGCGAGCCTGTGCCACCACCTTGTTATACTCATCAATCAGCTCATCGAGCGTGTACTCGTTGACATTGCGCATCACAGGCACCAGCACGCCGTCCGTCACCTGTACTGCTACACCCAAATCAATGCGGCGCGGGGTCAGGATGCGCCCGCCCACCATGTAGCCCGCACATTCGGGGGCTTCTGCCAAGGCCAGAGCGAGCGCACGCAGGAAGTAGAGCGTGTAGCCCGGCTTGCGACCGTGGTTCTTGCGGTGCAGAATGATGGGTGCCATGTAGATGGGGCGGCTGGCACTGGCAATGGGGCGGCGCCATGTGCGCTGCATGCTGTTGGCCACGCTGCGGCGCATGGGCGAGGCAGGGCGCGAGGGCCAGGCATCCGTGTAGGCAATGAATTTCTCGAAATCGTCAATCGTGACGCGCCCGCCCACGCCGCTGCCGGCAATGAAAGCAAGGTCGGCTTCCGTCATGCCCAGTTCATCCATGCGGGCACGGATGCGGGGGGAGAGGTAGTGCGCGCCGCGCAGATTCATGGGCACAGGCAACCCGCGCCCGCTTTCGCCCGCAGGGGCGGCGGCGCTTTCGCGGTATTCGCCCACCGTGCGGAAGTGTGCGCCGTCCGAAGGTTCATCGGCGGCGGGGGCGTCCTCTTTCTGCGGGGCGGCAGGGGCGGCGGGCATCTTATCTGCCGTGGTGGCACCGCTGCGCGCCACTTCCTCCTCCGTCGCTTCAATCATGCCCATCACCGTGCCGACAGGCACCGTTTCACCCTCTGCCACGGAGAGCGAGAGGATGGTGCCGCCGCAGGAGGTCGTGACCCCCATAACGGCCTTGTTGGTTTCCACCTCAAAGACCTCTTGGTCGGCTTCCACGACATCACCGGGCTTCACCAGCAGGTGCATGACGGTCGCCTCGGCAATGGATTCGCCGAGCTGGGGCATCAGAATGGGTACATTCGGCATGGTGGGAAAAGGGGTCAGTAGTTAATGAGATAGCGCGCCGCATCGGCAATGGCGCGGGCATCGGGGCGGTGAGCCGACCACAGGTCGGGGTGAGAGGGAATGGGCGTTTCACGCGAGGTGAGACGCATGGGCGGCGCATCCAGCAGGTGCAGACCGTTTTCGACCACGCGCGAGACAACCTCTGCCGCCACGCCGCCGTAGGGGAAATCCTCACTCACCACCAGCAGACGCGCCGTGCGTGCCACCGAGGCCAGCAGGGTATCCGTATCCAACGGCTTAATGCTGCGCAAGTCCACCACCTCGATATCATAGCCGCGCTTGGACAGCTCCTCCGCCGCTTTCAGCGCTTCGGGCACCATGGCGGAAAAGGCTACCACCGTGGCATGCTGACCGGGGCGGGCAATGCGGGCGCGCCCCACGGGCAGCGGGTCGGGCTCCAGCCATGTGTCGGCTTTCAGCCAGCGGTACAGGTACTTGTGCTCCATGAAGACCACGGGGTCGGGTATCTGTACCGCCTGTTTCATCATGTAATACGCATCGGCCACCGTGGCGGGGGTCAGCACATGCAGACCGGGGTAATGGGCGAACAGAGCCTCCAAGCTCTGGCTGTGGTAGGGACCACCGCCGGGGGTGCCGCCGCAGGGCATGCGCAGGGTGATGTTGAGCGGCATGCCTGTGCGGTAGTAGTGGGCGGCGGCGTTGTTGCCCATCTGGTTCTGCGCCAGCGTGCCGAAATCGGCAAACTGCATTTCGAGAATCGGTTTCATGCCGCCGATGGCCGCGCCGATACCCGCGCCGACAATGGCATCCTCGCTGATGGGGGTGTTGATGATGCGTGCGGGAAATTTTTCCGACAAGCCCTTGGTCGCCTTGAACGCGCCGCCGAAAGTGCCGCCGATATCCTCGCCCATCAGCAGGACGCGCTCGTCCTCCTCCAGCAGCTCAATCAGCGCCTGATGAATGGCATCGATGTAGGTTACGCTCATGGTTGTCAGCAGGTGGGGTGCCACGAGACGGCTTCCCAGTCTTCCGCGGCGGGGTTGGGGGTGGGTTCTTTCTGGGCTTGGGCGACGGCGCGCTGCACTTCCTCGCGGCATTCCGCTTCCCATATAAGATGTTCTTCTTCGCTCACCCAGCCGCATGCCGTCAGCTGGCGGTGGGCGACCTCCAGCGGGTCGGCGTAGGCGGCTTTCAGCTCGGCGGGGATGTATGAGGCATCATCGTGCTCACCGTGACCGCACATGCGCAGGGTATCTGCCACCACCCATTGCGGGCCTTTCCCCGTGCGGGCGGCGGTGACGGCGCGCTCCATCGTTTCAAGGGTTTGCAGGAAATCCGTTCCGCCGCAGCTGTGAACGGCCATGCCGTAGCCGCGACCGCGGTCGCGCAGATCACAGGCGAACTCCTGCGCGTTGGGGGTGGAGTAGGCGAACTGATTGTTCGTCACCACGATGACCACGGGCAGCTGTTGCACGGCTATCAGGTTGGCGGCTTCGTGCAGCGCACCGACCGAGGTGGTGCCGTCGCCGATGCAGACCACGCCCACGGCATCGGTAACGCCCTGCATGCGCTTGGCCAGCATCATGCCCGCCACCACGGCGGCCATAGCGCCTAAGTGCGAGATGGGGGCGGGGGTGCCCTCTGCGGGTTTGCCCCAGTGGATATTGCCGTCGCGCCCGCGCATGCAGCCCTCTACGCTGCCGAAATAACAGCGTGCGCTCTCCAGCGGCGTGTCGCCCCATGCATAGCGCCCCGCGCCCTCACGGATGAAGGGGGTGTACACATCGTGCCCCTTGGTGAGAAAAACGCCCTCGCAGGCGGCAATCGCCTCATGCCCGCGCCCCAGGAACACGCCGCCCATAATCTTGCCGGCCTTGTACAGGGCGGAGATTTTGGTGTCGAACGCTCGCGCCAGCAACATGGCGCGATACGCCCGCCGCGCGGGTTCCCTGAGTTCGTTTTCGTTCACGGCACCCATTCTACCCGCCGCAGGGCAAAAAATCAAGAAGAAAGCTCTAGTAGGCTTTAACAATTACACCCTCGGTCGACATATTGACGAAAAGCGAAAGCGACAGGCAAAAAACACCCATCCGCATTATAACGGATGGGTGCATGAAAAATAAGATGAAGCTTACTACATCAGCGACGCTTGCGGCGAGCGGCCAGACCGGCGAGAGCCAGCAGGGAAAGCGTAGCCGTAGCGGGTTCGGGAACAACGGACAGAGAGATATTGTTGACCGCCTGAGCGGTGTTGGCGCTCCCCGTAATCACCAAGGCATCGAAAGAAAGTTCATTGCCCAGATTCAGCGTTACGGTGGTGTTGTCAGCCGTCATATCCATCACAAACTGCTCACCGTTGTGAGAGATGGTGGCAACAACCCCAAGACCGGATGTAGAAGTAGTGCCAATGATGTCATCAGTCGCGGGAGTCACTTTCTGGAAACGATCCGTAGAGTTGCCGGCGTCGAACACAATCGTCTGTGCGTTGCCGCTCCAGTGGTACCCCTCTGTAGCCAAAGTGGCGGAGGCGGTAGCAATGTTTCGGCTGCCATACGCCGTGTTGCCGATGGTAACAGCGGTCTTACCATTGTTACCCTGCAGAGTCAGAGCCAACACACCGTCCGTGGCGGGCGAGTCCATGGTAAAAGAAAGCGTCAGCGTGTCTTTCTCCGTCATCGTTATGGCGTTGTCAAACAGCACCCACCCCGTGGCACCACCCCATGTCTGGGGAAGGGAAACGGAATTGGCGGTGGTCGTAATGGCATTGGTGCCATACTGGTACCATGTACCCTTAATACCGCTCAAATCAGCATCGCCCTTGTTCGCAGCTGTGTCTTGCCCCTGAGGAGCGGCATAGCTGACGGCGGCAGCCATGGCAAACATCAAAAACAGAGTCTTTTTCATATCGCTAAAAGAATTGAAAATATAGGGAAGCGGTGCATCTCTGCCCCGCCTGCGCACTCATTCTATCGCTCAATGAGCTTAGAATCAAGCATAATATGCACATTTTTCGTTTTTATCGGGCAATTTTCCGTCCGTTGCCGTCGCGCCCGCCTCGGCTCAGTCACCGTCAACGGGGGCATCATCATCATCTCCGTCAGCCCTTTTGCCGAACAGCATCACGCTGCCGAAAATGCTCAGGAATACACCGACACCCCCAATAATCACCGAGCCGAGGTAGTTATCCATAAAGCGGTCCGGGTAGGAGTCCTGCGGGTCGGCGGGGTTGTAGAGCACGGTCAGCTTCTCCCCCTTGTCGTAGGCGGCGGGATTGGAGGCTGATTTTTGCTTCCCGCTGTAGGTCTTGCCGTCTACCTTAAAGCGGTAATGAGCGCGGTAGAGCGTGTCGGAACCATGGTCCCCGTGGGAAATTTGCGATTCCAAATGGGTCACCACACCCTCCGCCTTTTCCATGCCCGCAAGGGTGTTATGGGTGTTGTATGCTTTTTTCACGCCAAAGAACAGGGCACAGGCAGCCGTCGCCAGCAGGATGCCGCCCACAACTTTGATGCCAAGCGCGTTGACTTCCTTCGGCTTTGTTTCCTCAAACTCCTCCTCCTCTTGTTCACTGCGGGCAACGGCGGCGCGCTGTTCGATGAGGGGCTTCACGCGCTCAAAATTCGGGATGGCGAGCAAGCCGAGGGGAATGCGGGATACATTGCCGCCCTTGTGGTGAACAGTACGGTAGTCCAACACCACATCACCCGTGCCGTCTTTCTGCGTGATGATTTCAAACGGCGCGTTGGTCCATTCCTTCAACCGCCACCCCACGCGGGGGTAGTTGACGGCAGCGAGATAACGGCGGTCGGTCACGGCATAGAGCGTGCGCCCCAAGCGGTACAGCATCCACAGCGGGGAACCCACGGCACCGCAAAAGATGATGAGCGGAATCAGCAGAAAGGGGATGGAGAAGAGTACCGGAGCTAACTCGCCCCCTGATTTCACGGATTTTACAAGGAACTCCCCGAAACCGTTGCCGAACACAATGCCCACCCAAATGCAGACAAAGACAGCGGCAGGGAGACTCCCCACCCACGCCGACAGCGGCAGTTTACGCATGGGTACGCCCGCCCACAGCAGCGTCTCGCCGCGTTGCAGGGTGCTTTGCAGGTATTCTTTTTGCTTGCGTGACAGGTCGGAATCGGACAGGGAAAACATGGTACGATGCTTGTGGTTAAAGACAGTATAACAGCCGGCAGCGGGGGAGAAAAGAAAAATCCCCGCTCTCCCTCTATAAGGTCGGGCGGAGGCGTTTTCGTGAAAGAATGTCAAATAAAAGCTCCCAAAAAAAGACGGAGTTTTCCGCAAAGGAAAACTCCGTTATGTTCAGGATCTGCATTCCTCTATCAGCGACGAGGACGAGGGCCGGGACCGACAGGACGAGGACCGGGACCGACAGGACCCCAACCACCGTGACCGCCCCAGCCGCCATGACCGCCATGACCGCCCCAGCCACCGTGACCGCCATGACCGCCATGACCGCCCCAGCCACCGTGACCACCGTGGCCGCCGCAACCCCAACCATGACCGCCGGGATGACCGGACATATGGATACCGGGATGACCGGGATGATGAGGCATGGGACCGTGACCATGGGCGAACAGGGGCGTAGCTGCGAGAAGCGCAAGAATGATGATGTGTTTCATAAATATATTGGTTGTTTCTTGGTTGGAAGGTTGTTATCGCCTTCTGTCTTTAAGAACGAAACACTGATAAATTATCTACCGACAAAAGAGGATTTTTTCAGGATTGAACATCGTGGACCGCTCTGGTATAATCTTCGCCGATGAAAGCCACCCCCTTCTTCACTCTGGGGCTGATGACGGTTGCCCTGTGCGGGCAGCAGGCCATGGCCGACCGCAATTCCGATTACTGGGCGCCCGAAAACATGGCTGCGCGCCAGTGCACCAGCGTGCACCTGCCCTACCTGCCCGCTGTCAGCAACTCCGCCGCCTATCAGGAGGCTGTGATTGAAAAGAGCGCCCCCGGCACCTACTTTGCGTGCAATAACTTCTCCCACGGCTACATCGGCGTGCAGGAGCTGTGCGAAAAGGATGCCGACGGCAAGCCCATCCGCGTGGCCATCTTCTCTATTTGGGATGCCCAGGACACGGGTGACAACCCCCATGCCGCGCCCGAAGAAGACCGCGCCAAACTGGTGCAGCGCGGCGCGGGCGTGCACACCACGCGTTTCGGCGGCGAGGGCACGGGCGGCAAGTCTATGCGCCTGTTCCCGTGGACGGAGGGTCAGGTCATCCGCACCCTTGTGGTGGAAAAAGCGGACGGCGAGGACTTCCGCCAGATTGCCGGTTACATCTTTGACCCTGCCACCAAGCAGTGGGAGCTGATGAGCTGCTGGCGCGTTCAGGCGCTGGAGCGCGGTCTGGGTACGGGCTGCGGCTTTGTGGAGGATTTCTGCCGCAACGTGGAATCCAAGAAGAACGAGCGCCGCGCCACCTTCGGTCCCGCGTTCCGCTGGACGGGTTCCGAGTGGAATCAGGCTACGGAGTTCCGTTTCACCAAAGATGCCAACCCCAACGCCAACATCAACGTGTGCGTGAACCCCAACCGCGGCTACTTCTCGCTGGCGACGGGCGGTGACATCAAAGAATCTCCCGATTTCAAGGTGTTTGAAACCAAGCCCCTCATCCCCCTGCCCGAGGCCAAGCAGCCCGGCGAAGACGTGATGCAAATCATCCGCGCGCCCAAGCTCGAAACCGTCAATTACAACGATGACGGTCCCGAGTTGCAGGAAGACTGATTTATCCCCTCAACTTCTCATCAACGCCCCTCTGCCAACCGCGGAGGGGCGTTTTTTCGGGGGGGGTATCTCTCGCTGCTTCGGGGCTGTCTCTCTACGGCATTTCCCCAAACGGAGAACGGTCCGACACACCTGTCGGACCGTTCTTTAACGCACGCAGCAAAGGTGCGTAATCAGTTAGCAAGTTCGTTCACTTGGCTTCCAGTACCGCCTTGAGGGGAATGCGCAGGAAGCCGATGCCGTGGTTGCCGTTGTGGGGGGCTGAGTGGGCGGTCTCATAGAACACGCCGATGGTTTGCGGGTCCACCATCGTGAGGCAGGAGTAACCCCAGCAACCGCGGTGGTCGTATTCGTAGCCGTTGCTCCATGTCTTGCCGTCATCCTTGGAGAAGCGGATGGTCATGTGGTCACGATGCCCGCTCTTGGGGTTGGAGAACAGCAGCAGCGTGTCGTTGGCACGCAGGATGGAAGCCTGACAGGTCGGTTCCTGCAAGGTCTTGTTGTTCGTCTCGTGTGCCGTCCACGTCTGACCGAGGTCGGTGGTGGTGTAGACAATGCGGTGACCCTGGCGGCGTTCGTTGCGGCAGTTCAGCATCAGCGAGCCGTCCTTCAGCTCCACCACCTGACATTCGGAGGTGGCGTGGGGGATGCCCGTGCCGTACTTCCACGTCCTGCCGTTATCGGTCGAGGTGCAGAGCGTGCTCATGCAGCGGGGGTTGGCACCGTTCTGCCAAATCTGGGCGGGGAACACAATCGCGCCGGACTTGGTGACAACGCCGCGACCGGGACCGGCGAGGATGCAGGTCCACTCTTCTTTCTTGATGTCGCGGGTGGGGTTCACAATGTCCTTGCTCCACGTCTCGCCGTCGTTATCGCTGTACACCATGCACCACTGGCCGGTCTTGTCCTCATCGAAACCCGCCTTGGAAACGCCCAGCGAGGCGCCGCCGCTGAAATGGCAGGTGAGCGCCTGCATCCAGAGGCGCCCCTTTTTGTCTTGCAGAATGCAGGGGTCGCCGCAGCCGTTGGCTCCACCCACCCCGGTGTCCATGCCCACTTCGGGGGCAGTCCACGTCAGACCGCCGTCCTTGGAGCGTACGACGGCCACGTCAATATCGGCGCAAAGGTCGGCGCTGTGCTTGTAGCGGGCATCAAAGCAGCCCACCAGCGTACCCGCCTTGGTGGTGATAAGACCGGGGATGCGGAACGCCGCACACTTGCGGGGGGCGGCACCGTCGGGCTGGTTGCCCACGCCCTCACCGGGTACCGACACCAGATAACCGACCGACTGGCTCACCTCGGGGGCAGAAGGCTCGGTTTTCTTGCCGTCCACCGTCACGCTCTCCACCTTGAAGTTCACGGCGGAACCCACGCGGGTGCTGTCGGCGGGGGTGGCATCCACCCACAGGTGGGTATCGCCCGATTCCAGCGTGCCGTTACAGTTGATAACCACGCTGCCGTCCGCTGCGGGAACGGCGCTGCCGAACTCGTGCGTGTGACCGAAATCCGTACCCTTGTCGTTGCTTGTGCGCAGCGTCACCTTAGAGAGAGCGCCGGGCGTCGTCTGTAGGCGCACTTCGTTCACCTCTTTGGGTTCGGCGCTGCCCTCGACCTTCACCGTAATGCGGACCACGGGGTTGATGACGGCACGCTTCATGATGGGGTAGGCGCCGGGGTCAGTCACTTCAATGCCCTTCACTTTCATCTTGCCGCCGAAAATGCCCAAATCATCAATCAGCACGCCGCCCTTGGCATCCGTCGTCGCCACAAAGCGCACGGCGGTGGTACCCGCGGGCAACTTGCACTGAAGGCGACCTTTGTAGCCGCCCGTGCCCAGCTTATCCAGCTTGGACACCTGCTTTACACCCGCCGCCGTCACGGCATGCACCGTCAGGCAGAAGGGGTTGCGATTCGTCCAGCGCTGCACGCGGCAGTCCAGCGGGGTGTCGTGGGTCAGGGCTTCCGACAGCGTTACAGTGACGACGCGGTTCTCACCACCCAGAATATGCAGGGCTTTGGTGCCGCTGTGGGCCAGTTTGTCCAGAATCTCGGCATTGCCCGGTTCTGCGGTCAGCTGCCCGAACTCCACCGTACCCGCCGTCAAAGGCCCGGCGGGCATATTTTCAAAACTTTCCATGCCGAACGTGAGCCCACAGACGGCCAAGCTGAGTAAGGATGCTTTTAACATACCCCGCCAGCCTACCATATTCGGGCTGCCGTCACAAGGATATTTTATTAAAAGTTCGGCGTTTTCACTGCGGCAGGCGTTCCAAGCGTTATTGAGCGGTTTACGCGGCAATTCCGTCACATACCGCGTGGCGGTCAATTCACGGTAGACTTCGTGCAATCGGGGGAGAGTCATGCTAGAACAGAGTTGCTATGAATACTGCATATTGGCTCATGCTCGGCATCCTGTTGGTGCTGGCTGTCTTTGACTTGGTGGTCGGCGTCTCGAACGATGCCGCCAATTTCCTGAACTCGGCTCTGGGCTGCCGCGCTGCCAAACGGCGCACGGTTCTTATCTTTGCAGCGGTGGGTGTGCTGGCGGGTGCCGTGTTTTCCGGCGGCATGATGGAGATTGCCCGCAACGGCGTGTTTGTGCCGTCCATGTTCAGCTTCCGCGATATCATGCTGCTCTTTATGGCGGTGATGCTGACGGACGTGCTGCTGCTGGATGCCTTCAACACGCTGGGACTGCCCACCAGCACCACGGTGTCGCTGGTGTTTGAATTGCTGGGCGCAGGGCTGGGCGTGGCCGTGGCCGCCGTGGCTTCGGGCACGGGGCTGTCCGCCGATGTGGGGGATTACATTCACGGTGCCAAATCGCTGGGTATCATTTCGGGCATCTTCTGTTCGGTGGCGGTGGCGTTTACCTGCGGCACGGTGGTCATGTGGTTCTCTCGTCTGCTGTTCAGTTTCCGCTACCAGCGCGGGTATCGCTACTTGGGGGCGCTGTGGTGCGCGGTGTCCATGACGGCTATCACATGGTTTGCCGTGTTCAAGGGCATGAAGCACAGCGTGCTGGTCAGCCCCGATACGCTGGATTTCCTGAGCACCCACTTACCTGCCGCCACGGCCTGTGTGTTTGTGATGTGGCTGACGGCGGCGCTGATTGCGCAGCATCTGCTGAAAATCAATGTCCTGAAAGTGGTGGTGCTGTGCGGCACGGCGGCTTTGGCCTTTGCCTTTGCGGGCAATGACTTGGTGAACTTCATCGGCGTGTTCATGGCGGCGGAAGCGGCCTGTGAAACGGCTGCCGCCACCGCCGCCGCGGGTGGCAGTCTCGATACGCTCTACATGGGGGTGCTGGCGGAGCCTGTGAAAGCCGAGACGGCGTACCTGTTAATCGCAGGGCTGATTATGGTGGGTGCGCTCTGCTTCTCGCGCAAGGCACAGCGCGTGACCGATACGGAAATCAAGCTGGCACACAGCAAGCGCAGCCACAAGGAGCGTTTCGGCTCTTGCCTGCCCGCGCGGCTGCTGGTGCGCCACACGCTGCATGTGGCAGAGTTTGTGGGTCGCTGCGTGCCCGCCCCTGTCACCCGCTGGGTGAACAGCCGCTTTGAGCCTGTCGAACAGGAATCCGCAGCGGCTTACGACCTGATTCGCGGCTCGGTGAACCTGACGGTCTCCGCCCTGCTCATTTCGCTGGCAACGTCGCTGAAACTGCCGCTCTCCACCACCTACGTCACCTTCATGGTGGCGATGGGTTCCGCCCTTGCCGACCGCGCGTGGGGGCGTGAGAGCGCGGTGTACCGCATCACGGGCGTGCTGACGGTTATCGGCGGCTGGTTCATGACGGCAGTGGCGGCCTGTACGGCGGCGTTCCTGGTGGCAACGCTCATGGTACACGGCGGCATGGCGGCGGTCATCATCATGGTGCTGTGTGCGCTGGGGGTGCTGGTGAAATCCGCCCTGTGCCGCGGGCATGAGGAGACGGAATCCCTTGCCGACAGATTGGAAACGGCAGCCGATGTCCGCCTTTACACCCGCCGTCTCGGTCTGCTGACGGCGCAGATGCTCACCATGCACACGGAGGGCGTGAAAGCCTTGGTGGCGGATGATGCCGCTACGCTGAAACGTCTGCGCCGCGATGCCAAACAACTGCGCCGCCGCTTGGAGGATGAGCGCGACGAACTGCTGCAACGCCTGCAGGAGCTGCCGAGTGCCTTGGCGGAGGACGGTCAACGACTCTTCCGCGCGGTGACGGGGGCACACACCATGAGCGTGCACCTGCAAACGCAGATGAAAGCGGCCTACCGCCACGCGGCGGATTTCCAAGGTGCGCTTTCCGCCCAACAGGGTGAGGAGCTGCTGGGGCTGACCGCCGAAGCCTCCGCTCTCTTCTCCCGCATGAAGGAGCAGCACGACCCCGCCGCCGCGCAACAGAAGAGAGTACAGCTCAATGAGCGCTTTACGGACATTCTGACCCGCCACCTGATGCACCACGCGGAATCCGACCGCGAACTGCGCCACAGCCTGCTCTTCCTCACCCTGCTCAACGAAACCCGCGCTATGGTGATGCAGGCCGTCAAACAAGGTGCAGATGCGTGAAGTTACTTAAAACAATGCCGCCCGCAGTTAAATGCGGGCGGCATAAACGAAACTTCACTCTGCCGTCACATACTGCTGACTGCGGCTGCGGGGGCAATTCGGAATCGTCATGCGAATGGCACCTGTTTTCAGAAGTGGGTCTAAGTAGCGGCGCAACGCATACTGCCCCGAACCTATGCCGAGGTAGCTGATGATTTCGGCGCGCGTGCGGGGAGTGCGGCAGAATGCCAGCAACAGCTTTTCATCGTTAACAGCACGTGCAACAGGTGTTTCATCGGATTTTGCCGCTGTCGCTTCCGCCCCATGGTACAAAGTAACTTTGAACTCACCCGTGGAATTTTGAAATACAGGTGCGGGCAGGTGCCGCTGTGCCATGGCATGCCTGATAGTGGGAATGCCCGAATAGCGGTTTTCTGTGAGGTGCAGAATTTCCAACGCCGTTGCCAGCACAGGGTTGCGCGTATCGGGTTGTACATGGCCCAAGCGGTCAACCGTAAGCCGCCCGTACAAACCGCCCGGGTTGATGATTTCCATGCGGTCTGCATACATATTGAGCTGTATGGGCATGGATTCGGTATGAACACTGTAGTCTCGGTGAACCAAGGCATTCAGAACAGCCTCGCGAACGGCATCCATGGGGTATTGGGGAATATCTACACGTTTCCCTGTCTGCGGGTCAATCCCTGTAGCGGTTTGTGTGTTATTCAACACAAATTCCAGAGCCTTGTCCAGCATTTCGGGTATGGTGCCTTCGATGCGCTTTGTGTCGGTAAAGCGGTTGCCGAATGAATCCGTCTCACCCGGCGTTTTACCTGCAATGCGTGTGGCGGCAATGCAGAGGCGCGGGTAAAAAGCCTGCGGGAACAAACCGAAAAGCAACAGTGCCGTCATGGTAATGCTACCGTTCTTCGTAATCCCGTTCAGCTCATCCTGCTGTTCCTCTGTCAGTCGGGTCAGATTCGGTCTTGCGGTTCGCATACGCGTGCGGTAAGCATCCAACAGGCGGCTGTCCAACACATTCATAGAGGTGCCTTCCGTTGGCCGCACATCATCTCTGTAGCGTTTTCGGAAAGCCTCATAGCTGTAGACCTCGTATTCCGTCATGGGTTTGTCGGCCTCGCCCACACGAATGTAAGCACCCTTCAAACGTCCCTGCGCCGTTTTGAAACAGGGGCGTTCCGCAACATCGAGCGGGGGAATCTCTGCAGAAACAAACACTTTCCCCGCTTCTTCGTACACCGTGAGCACGGGGCGCACTACCGGGGTCATCTGTTCTCCGTATTCCATCACCTTTTTTTGGAGAGCCTGTGCATCATACACACCGACCTTTTCAAACCCTTTGTTCTCATCCAAACCGAATACCAATCTCCCACCTTCATCCTGATTGGAGAATGCGGAGAAGGTATCATACAATCTCTCCGGGCAACCATGGTGGGCTGCTTTTACTTCCAGCGTTTGGCTTTCGCAGCCTTGGCGTTGAATTTTCTCGATAAGATCGCGCAGTTCTTCTTCAATCATAAAGTAAATCTCTTTGGCGTTAATTTTAGATTGAAAACACAAAAAGTAAAGGAAAAAGTAAAGAAAAACAGAAAAACACAAGAAAAAGTGAAGATGCTTTCTTGTGTTTAGAGCTAAACTTAAGAAGTTTCTTTACTTTGTTCTTGCTTTTAACCTAAAAGTAATTCTATAGCAGGCAGCTTTTTTATGTTTATTCACGTCAGTTTTATCGCATTTCCTCCCGCACTCTGTTATACTGTCGGCATGCTGGATTGGGAATCAACCTTGGCGATTGCGTTGGCGGCATTTCTGCTGCCGTTTGCGCTGTTGTTTTCGGTGTTGCGCCGCACGGTGCAACGGCTGCGCAGCCAGCGTGCCACGTTGGAGCATCTGCGCCGCACCTGTCAGGTGCAGGAGGAGCATCTGCGGACGGATAAGGCCGTCATTCTGGAGGCGCTGGGTGTTCCCTTTCTGCTGGTGCGCCGCAGCGGGCGGCTCATTATGGCCAACAATGCGGCGGGCGAGCTCTTAAATATCGACACCTCGTGCAACACCAATCTGCTGTGGGTGTTGCAGGAATCGGAGCTGCACGATGCCCTCTCCCGCGCAGTGGGGGCGGGCGAGCCGAGTTCCTACACCATCCGCCACCCTTTCCGTGGGGAAGAACGCATCTTCCGCATGGTGGCTACCCCCTTGGAGCATCCCGAACAGCCCATCGGCGTGGTGTTCCATGATATTACGGAAGAACAGCGCGCCCAGACCGTGCGCCGCGACTTTGTGGCCAACGCCTCGCATGAGCTGCGCACGCCGCTCACGCTCATCCGCGGCTATGTGGAATCACTGACGGAGGACCGCGAGAGCGCCGCCGATGAACAACAACGCACCCGCGCCCTGCACGTGATGCAGAAGCATGTGGACCGCATGGTGCAGCTGGTGGAGGACATGCTGACGATTTCCCGCTTGGAGAATGCCGAAGCGGGGCTGTTGAAGCACGAACCCTTTGCGCTGGATGCCTTGGCGGAGGACGTGCTGCAACGCTTGGAGCCGCTGATTGCGGAACACGGCACCAAGGTGGTGCGCAAATACGGCGAACAGCCTTTCCTTATCACAGGCGACCGCTTCTATTGGTCGCAAATCCTGTTCAATCTGTTGGAGAATGCCCTCAAAAACAACCCGCACGCGGGGCTGTGTGTCACCGTCTCTCTGCAACGCAACGCGGGCGGCACGCAGGTGTGCATCAGCGACAACGGCGTGGGGATTGAGCCGGAGGCGCTACCTTTCATCTTCAACCGCTTCTACCGCGCTGACCGCACCGGGCGCATCAAGGGTACGGGGTTAGGCTTGGCGATTGTGCGCCACGCGGCAGAAGCCCACGGCGGCACCGTGAAAGCCGAAAGCGAACCCGGCGTGCGGACAACTTTCCGCATCTCCCTGCCGAAATAATGACGGAGTTTGCCGCGTATCGAATTACGCATACCGACTGCGAAACGGAGACGGTGTGAGCCGATGCCGTGATGTACGGTTAGGCAGTTGCTAAAGAAGTTATTCCGTTTTCAGCCTTTCTGCCAGTTGCAGGAAATAGTCGGTTGTCCATATATCCGTTTCTTCTGTGCGCCGTACAAAGGGCAACACATCTGCTTTCACTTGTTCGATGGGGACGGACGACAGACGGGCTCGCAGCAGATTTCGGAAGCGTTCGGGGGTCATCTCCTCGTCACCGTTGAAGGTTCGGGAGCGTTCGCAGAAATGCGCCCAATTCATCGGGATACCCTTGCGGATATACCATTCAAAATCATACCAATCACGCCCTTTCACGCGGTTTTGCCATGCGCGAAAGAGCAATGCGTGCATCTTGCCCGCAAACAGACAGGGAAGACTGTAGCAGCGGGTGAAGAACGAATAGGGTTGCAGTAATAATTTTTGCTCGGTGGCGAAGCCCAAGGGCGGGTCTGTGTCCACCTCAATCTTGATTTTGATAGCCCGCCCGCGCTCCAGCTGTAAATCATACTGCGCCGTTTCACTTTTCAGGAAGGCGGATTGCACGGCGCTTTGCTTGGTTTTCTTTTTGGCGGTCAGCGTCACCTTCTGCCCCATGAGCGCAAACTCCTCTGCCACAGCTTCGAAATAGGGTTCCAAACGAAACGCGCGGTCAGGGGTTAACAAGGAAAAATCCATGTCTTCCGAAAAGCGTTCCAAGCCGTGGAAAATACGCAGACAGGTGCCGCCGTAAAAGGCGGCTTTCTCCATAAAGCCGCCGCGTGCCAGCCCCGCAAGCGTTATCTGCTGCATGACTTCATGCAGGGCATTCAGCTGTTCCTGTTGAGACTTTGGGGCGTACGCCGCCAGCATTTCATCAAACATGTTCATGGGAAATCAGGGTGTAAAGCATTTCCAGTTCGCGCTTCTTTTTGTGGGTCTTGTCGGCACATTCCCGAAAAATGGCGGGGTCAAGCCTGCGCCAGTCCTCCGTATCAATACGCAGAAAATCCGACAGATACACCTCTGCCGCCTTGGAGGATTGCAGACGCAGACGCGGGGAGGCGAGCACCAAATCGCAGAGGGCTTTTTCCGGGCGGGCAATGAGGTAGCGGTAGCCTTCCTCCGTCTGCTGAGAGGTGACCCCTACGCCGAAATACGGCTGCGGCAGCTGTACAAAGCGGTAATGCCCCGTGGCATTAGTGACGGAACGGCTGCGGGCCAGACAGGCGGAGGTGATGGTATACACCCGCTCCGGTATCAGCCCTGCCTGTGCGAGCGCCGATTCAAAAGAGACATAGGAAAGCAGCAGATGATTGGCAATCAGAAAGCGGGAATAGGCGTGCCCATCTTCCGTACACACATACAGATTGCGGCGCAGGGGAATCAGCTCCCCGCGCCGTTGCAACAGGGCAAGGCGCGCCCGCGGTGCCTTGTAGCCCGCCATAGCAGCACACAGCGTATCCCCCGTTACGGGTACCCCGCCGTAAATTCTGTAGAGGTTCTTTTGCATCCTACGCTGCCGCCAAATTAGCAACTTTTGCATAGAAATGCAAGATTTTCTTTATTATCTCAGCCAAAATAGCTATTTTGGGGCATTTTTCGTGCCGTACACCTATATCCGAAAGAGTTATCAGACGGAGCAAAAAGGTCGGCGGGGTATTTGCGCCCGCCTTATGCTTCGGGGCGGAGCATGAATTTGTAGCCGATGCCGCGTTCGGTGACAATGAGCGGGGCGAAGCGACCCAGTTTGCGGCGCAGGCGTTTGACATGCGTGTCAATGGTGCGCGATTGCGTGGTGTCCGCATAGCCCAGCAGCACGCTTTGCAGGGCGTAGCGATCCTGCACCTTGTCGGGGCGTTCGGCCAGATAGGCCAGCAGCTTGAATTCGGCGGGGGTTAAATCCAAGTCCTCGCCCTCCAGTGCGGCGTGTTGGGTGTTCTTGTCCAGCACCAGCGGACCGAGGCGGATGATGAGTTTGGAGGCTTCGCTGTTCAGGCGGTTGAAGAGGTTGCGGACACGCAGCACCAGCTCTTTGGGGCTGAACGGCTTTGTCAGGTAATCCGCCGCGCCGAGTTTCAGCCCCTCCAAGCGGTCTTCGAGCTGGGCGCGGGCAGTCAGGAACATCACAGGGATGGTGGCGGTGAGGGGGGATTCCTGCATGGCGCGGGCAATGGACAGGCCGTCCGTGCCGGGCAGCATGATATCCAGAATCACCAAGTCGGGGCGGGCGGTGCGGATATGCTCCAAGCCCCTGTTGCCGTCTGTTTCGATGCTGACCTGCCACCCCTGTTTCTCCAGATTCCAAGCCACCAGCTCGGCAATGTCCTCGTCATCTTCAACAATCAGTATGTTCATGATTCCACCCCCTTTGTACCACAGATTCCCCTAAACCGCAAGTACCCCCGCGTGACGAAAGTGCCACAGAGCGAAAAGCTGTTCACCTTGGGCGGCGGGTTATCTGAAAACGGCTCTTTCTTTTGCCCCGCAGCACGCTCGAGAAAAGGTTTGGCAAACGGGCGAAAGGGTGGTACAATGGCTCCCGCCCGCAGGGGGCTTTTCTTTCACCATTCACCGCCGCCATGAACACGCAACTCCTCGTCAATGAAATCTTTGTCAGTATTGACGGCGAGGGGAAGACCGCGGGGATGCTGACGACCTTTATCCGCTTGGCGGGCTGCAATCTGCGCTGCAAGTGGTGCGATACAGCCTACGCGCTGCTGCCCGCCCAAGGTACGCCGATGAGTGTAGAAGATGCCGCCGCTGCCGTCACTACGCGCGCCGTGACGCTGACAGGCGGGGAACCGCTGGTGCAACCCGCCGCGCTGTCGCTGGTCGCCTTGCTCATGGAGCGCGGCGTAGACGTGAATGTCGAAACCAACGGCAGCTGCGATATTGCCCCGCTGCTCGCCCTGCCGCATGCGGAAGATCACCTGCTGGTGACGCTGGATTGGAAGCTCCCCGCCTCCGGCATGGAGGGGCACATGAACCCCGCCGCGTTCCGCGCCCTGCGCCCCGGCGATGTGCTGAAATTCGTGGTGTCCGACCCCGCCGACCTTGCCCGCGCCCGCGCGGTGCTGGCGGAAATCCGCCCCGCAAGCCTGATTTACCTTTCCCCCGTGTTCGGCAGCATCGAGCCGGAAACGCTGGTGGACACCCTGAAACAATGGCACGCCGACGGCATGGATGTGAGCCGTGTGCGCGTGCAGCTGCAACTTCACAAAATTATCTGGAATCCCGAACAACGAGGCGTATGACAGTGAGCCGCACAGAGGCCGAAGAGGCCATTAAGACCCTTATCCGCTACATTGGTGACAACCCCGAGCGTCCCGGTCTGCAGGAGACGCCCGCCCGCGTGGTGCGGGCCATTGACGAGCTGTTCAGCGGGGCGAAAATCAGCAATGATGAGATTGCCGTCTCCCACGGCAAGTGCTTCACCGACGGTGCCAGCGAGGACATGGTGCTGGTGCGTAATATCCCCTGCTTCTCGTTCTGCGAGCACCACATGATGCTGATGTACGACATGAGCATCAGCATTGCCTATCTGCCCAAGGGCAAGATTCTGGGCTTATCGAAATTTGCCCGCATTGCCCACGATGTCTGCGCCCGACTGCAAGTGCAGGAGCGCATCGGCACCGACATTGCCGACATCATCACCAAGGTGACAGGCAGCGAGGACGTGGCGGTTATCATCCGCGCCAAGCACAGCTGCATGACCGCCCGCGGCATCAAGGCCGACGGCGACGGCTACACCATCACGAACACCCTGCGCGGTAAGTTCCGCTCCAACGCCCCGCTGCGCGCAGAAGTGCTGAGCGTGTTGCACAACTGAGAGAAGTTGGAAGTATTGAGTTAGGCGCCCTGCGGGCGCAAAAAACAGACGAATGCGTAGCGTAAGCTGCGTGCCGTTTTGCAATGTGCGGCAAGTTAGGTCCGAATGACCGATTCCGCCGCCTTAGCGGCGGGGGCAAGCTGTGATACAGAAAAATCTCCCGCGCGAAGCACGGCGAAATTAAACTTCCAACCTCCAACTTTCCCACAAATCTCCATTTTGCAAGCTGCGATAGGAGATGATAATGTTTTCAGATGATAAAACACCCCCCTCAGCAATTAAAACTGCGGCATGACAACTCTTTTCTCTTGACACTTTCGCCTTTTACGGGTTAAATACCCGCACACACCACGCCGGCTTGGCGGAATTGGTAGACGCGCTCGACTCAAAATCGAGTTCGAAAGAGTATCGGTTCGAGTCCGATAGCCGGTAGTACAAAAAAAGCCACTGCATACAACATGCGGTGGCTTTTTCTTTTACCGTGATACTCGAACCGATACTCTGAAAGAGAATCGGGGTAAACTGCCGGTGGCAGTTTACCACCCCTTGCCCCCAACACACCTGTTGGGGGGTACCGCTGCGTTAGCAGCGGCAAGGGGGACGCCCCGCAGAGCGTTCGAGTCCGATAGCCGGTATAGCAAAACAGGTCTCACTCGTAAGGGTGGGACCTGTTTTGCTATTGGAAAATTAACGGACTCGAAGCGATACTCTGAAAACAGGTCTTTCAGGGCTGAGCTACATTATCATGCATTTGCCGTTCTGCGTGCAGCAAAAAGGCTTGCCGCACTGCGGCGGCTTTGCTATCATGCTGATGTGAAATACTACCCTATCAACGAATATAACAGCCTGTTGGAATATGTGAACAACAACCCTGAACAGGTGTTCTGCGAGGCAGATAAACTGCTTGATTGTATTCTGAAAGACGCCCTTTGGGAAACACCCGATGAGCAATATATACCCACCGATGCGCTGACGGAGGAGATTCTTCTCTCGTTGGTGAGTAAGTGGGTGATGGGCGATGAAGCCGTCTACATTCTCGAAGAGAGGAATCGCGATAAAGAGTTTCCCTGCGGGGCGTATCGGGCCAAGTTGGCTGTGGTGTGCAAGATGTTTGTCAATCTGGTGGCCATCTTCCGCGCAAGCTTTCATACGAGCCATCCGAAAAAGAACGGAATAGCCGATTGGGTCATGCAAATACTGGATGACGAGTTCGGAGCGAAACTCAGCCCCATGACGCAAAAAGCCATCCGACAAAGCAACCGAGAAGTAGCCCGCCTTGACGAACGCCAAGACTGAAACCCTTGCCGGCGGCACGGCTCACTCACCGTATTCCACTTGGTGCAGATAAAGACCCTCTGCGGGGGCGCAGTAGCGCGTTTTGGGGGCGTTCAGTTCGGTCAAATGAGCGGCCAGTTCTGCCTTGCTCATGCGCCCGCGCGCCACTTGGTGAGCGGTGCCGACGAGCAGGCGCACCATGCGGTACATGAAACCGTTGCCGTGAAAGCGCAGACGCAGCAGCCCGCCGTCCTCTGTCACCGTGGCATTGTAGATGGTGCGCAGGTAGAAATCCGCTGGGGCGGGGTCTGGCTCGTTGCCGCGGCTGGCGGCAAAGCGGCGGAAGTCGTGCGTGCCCTCATATACCTGCAAGGCCTCGGCTAACAGATCTGCTGAAAAATCATGCGGCAGGTGCCACACGCGCCCAGCCAAGAAGGGCGAGAGCACGGGGGCGCGGCAAATCAGGTATTCGTAGACCTTGCCTACGGCGTTGAAGCGGGCGTGGAAATCCGCCGCCACGGGGTGTACCTCCGTAATGCGGATGGCAGCGGGTAAGTGTGCATTGAGAGCATTGAGCCAATTTTCAGCACTCATGCGGCAGGTGTCGGGTATATCGGCATGAAAGCGCTGTGCCCGCGCGTGTACCCCTGCATCCGTACGCCCAGCGGCGGCAATGCGCAGGGGGCTTTTCAGGATGGCGGACATGGCCGATTCTATCGTGTCCTGAACGGTGTTGCCGCCCCGCTGGCTCTGCCAGCCGAGAAAGGGTACGCCGTCATAGGCACAGGTGAACAGGAAACGCATGAGGAACAGAGGTAAAGGCTGAAAAAAGGTTCTGCCGCAGCATTCCGAAAAATACTGCGGCAGAGAAAGGGGGTGCCTCTTAACGCGGCTCTTTACAGCTCGTCGTCAAGGGAGAGGTCGTCATCGTCATCCGAAGAGGAGGAGGAAGAAGAGGAGCTGTCGTCGGCATCATCGCCCAGGTCCAAATCATCGTCATCATCATCGGAGGAGGAGGTGGTAGTGGCAGCGGGGGCGGGCGTGGTGTCGTCGTCATCCGCAGCGGTGGTCGTGGCGGTGTCGTCATCGGCATCATCGGCAGCGGCGGGGGTGCTGCTGTCGGCGGTTTCGGGCTTCACGTCATCGGCGCTCACGTTGTCATCCTCGCTCTCGACCACTTCCTTGGCTTCGGGGATGGCGGGAACGTCTTCTGCGCTGTCAAAGTGTACCAGACCGAACTTACCGGGCTCTGCCGTGTACTCGAGAGCGGCCACCAGGTTGGAGGAGCCGTAGCACTCGGCAAAGGCAGGGGGATTGCTGTTGTTCTGGTCGCTGTCGTTGTAAAGGTAGGTCTGACCCTTGGCAATCTGGTCGCGGGCGGGGGCGGTCACCTCGGCACCGGCACCGATACCCACGGTGCGAATCAGGCGGGTGTCGTCAATCTCGCCGTCGGCTTCCGTCACGGGCTTGCTGGCGCGAACACGACCGATTTCCTTGGCAAGAGCCTCAACGGCTTCGGAATAACCCTTGCCGCTGGCGGAAATGGCATTGCCGCCCACGCTGAACACGCGGACATTGGCATTCTGGAAACGCTTGTTAAGGGCTTCCACACGGGGGGCAGCGGCTTCAGCCGTCTTATAATCCGTCACTTTCTGCAATTCGGCAGTCAGTTCTTCGGCAAGCTGCTTGGCGGTTTTGTCTTCTTTCTGGCAAGAGGTCAGCATACCGAGAGCCAGCAGAGCGCACGAGGGGATGAGGAGAAAACGTTTCATGGAAAGGAATAAGATAATCTACAGTTCAATAAGTAGCAAATTTTGTCGGGAGAGTCAAGGTAAAGTGTGCTATCGTCAACAAAAAATGCAGAGAAGTCAGTATTTTATTGCGGCACAGGCAGAATATCGGCATAAATGCCGGGGTCTGACCCCTCGATGACGGTGGCTCCGGCGCATTTGGCATAAAATTCCTGCGGTCCGACCCCGCCGACTACCGCATAGGCGTAACCGAGGGCGCGCATTTGTTCCAAAGCCGTCAGCAACAGAGCTTTACCCACGCCGCCTTGGCGCAGCTGCGGGTCAACCCCCATGGGACCGATGAAACCGCGGGCGGTGGCATCGTAGCAGACAAACCCCACTACGCGGCGCTCGTGCGTGGCAATGATGCAGCCGACAGGTTGGTGACCCATGGCTACCTTGAATTCATCGACCCAGCGGGCGCTGAAGGTTTTACCGACCCAGTCGGCAACAATGTGGCGTTCAAAGGGGTTGCAGGGGCGGATGTTGATGCCTTTTTCCGCTGCCGCGGCGCGGGCGGGCGCGCCGTCGGGCAAGGCGTAAAGACGAATGAGCATGTCAGTCATGGTCGGGGGCGGGGGATAGATTTTATTCAATGACCGTCCACAGACGGCCGTTGCGGGCGTGGATAAGGCGGATATCCAAGTCGAAAGCGCGTTTCAGGTTTTCTTCCGTCAGCACATCTTCGCGTGCGCCGTGCGACAGAATTTCGCCCTGTCGCAGAATCATGCCGCGGGAGAATTCGGGCAGAATATCCTCGATGCGCTGGGTGATGAAAACAATCGTGAGGTCGGGGCGGGCCTTGCACAGCTCGGCAATGGTGTTGAGCAGGAATTCGCGCCCCGCAATATCGAGGTAAACGCTGGGTTCATCGAGAATCATCAGCTCGGGGTTCGTCATGAGGGCGCGGGCAATCAGCACCTTCACCTGCTCGCCGCTGCTCATGGTGGCAACGGTGCGCTCCATCAGGTGTGTGGCCTGCAGCGACTGCATCAGCTCTGCGGCGCGCGCTTCTTCCTCTGCCGTGGGGGTGCGGTACAGACCGATGGTGGCATCGGGCCCGGAGAGCACCATTTCGCGCCCCGTCCACTCTCGGTCGCCCAGCCATTGGTGCATCAGCGGGCTGACCCAGGCAATGTGCTTGCGCAGCTCCTGCAAATTGATAGTGCCGAACCGCTTGCCCAGCACCTCAACCTTGGCACCGAAGAGGGGCCACGCATAACCCATGAGCATACGCACCAGCGTTGTCTTACCCGCGCCGTTGGCACCGAGAATGAAGCAGCGTTCGCCTTTCTCTACACTCCAGTTGATACCTTTCAGGATTTCGCGACCCGACAGAAAAACCCGCGCGTTTTCTACCTCGATAACGTTAGACATAAGCAGAGAGAACTGTAAGGCTCTACAGGGGTGAAGTCAATCATAATGTTGCCCCATGTCCTATTTTGCGCGGCTCCTGTCTTCTGTTTTGAGCCAAAGGCTGTGTTCTTCGGGCAGGTCGTAGAGGTGGTGGGTGCCTGTGGGGAGATGAACGTGGGGGCGGCGGGCAATCCACGCGCGGTTTTCCTGCCACGCGGGCAGCCAACAGGCGGCACGGAAGATGCAGGCATCTACCGCCGCCACGGCAGCGGCGCGGTCGGCGGGGGCTGCGTGGCGGTACTGTTCGATGGCTTGTTGCAGCGCGGTATCGTGCAGACGGAAGGGGGAAACGGCGGCAGCACCGAACCAGCGGTCGTAGTCGGGCAGGGGGGCGGCGGGCAGGTCGGCCCAGAACATCAGCTCGTGCGTGCCCTCGCGCAGGTGGCGGTCGCAGCCCTGCCACGGCAGCGGTTCAGGCACGATTTCCGCCCCGCAGCGGCGGGCGCTCTCCGCCAACAGGTTGACCAAGGTGCTCACTTTTTCGGAGGGCGTGTAGCACAGCCGCACGGAGAGGCGCGAGCCGTCCGCGCGGCACAGGATGCCGTCTGCGGCGGGGCGGTCGTAACCCGCCTCGGCAAAGGCGGCGCGGGCGGCGGCGGGGTCGTAGCCCCGCTGCGGGGTGTCGGTGGGGCTTAGCTCCCCATAGCCCGATGTGAAGGTGCGGAGCGGCTCGACCTCGCCACGGAAGAGCACGGTGACGGCTTTCCGCATGTCCATGGAGTGCATCAGCCCGCGGCGCAGGGCGGGGTCGTCCAGCCGTTCGGTATTGAACGCAATGCCGTAGGGCGGCATGGGGTATTCCACCGCGTAGCTTTCAAACAGCAGGGGAGAGGTGTCCCCTGCTGCCGCGCGGCGTTCCTGCCATGCGGCAAGGTGGCGGGTTTGCAACAGGTCGAGTTTTCCGCGTTGCAGCAGCTCCCACGACTGCGCTTCATCGGTCAGAAAATGGTGCTCGATGGCGGCGGGGTTGAAACGGCGGCGGAAGTGGGGCAAATCCGCCGCCCACCAATGGGGCACCTGCACCAGCTCGATGAGCCGCCCCCGCTCGGTTTTGCCCACGGTGTACGCCCCGGTGGTCGGTGCCATGCGTTGGGCGTAGCGGGTGCGGTAGTCGCTGCCGAATTCGGCATAGAACGCGGGTTCCGCCGCATGCAGCAGGGCGGCGGCGGTGGCGGCATCCGCAGGGGGACGGCGCAGCTCCAGCTCCACCACGCTGTCACCGTAGGCGCCAAGGCGGACAGCTTCTCGGCACAGCGTCTCATGCTCCGCCGTGCCGCATTCCGCCCGCAGCAGGGCGCCCAGCACATAATCCCCCGCCCGCACGGGGCGACCATTGCTGTAGCGGGCGGCGGGATTCAGACGAAAACGAATCACTTTGCCCGCCACCGCCCACGCCTCCGCCACGGCGGGGATATCCGCCCCTGTGTCGGGGTGTCGCGCCACCAAGGGCAGCTCACAGGCGTTGGTGAGGTTGTAGTGGAAAAACTGCGGCGCAGGGCTGCCGAACGCCAAGAAGTTGGCGGGGTAGGGACCGACATTGCACAGCCGTAACCGCCCGCCCTTGACGGCGGCGGCATCCCCCGCTTCGGGTTGCGGCGTGCCGCTCTGCCAAGCGGTGTCGGCGGGCAGCTCCTCCGCCGCTTTCCACGCCAGCTCCACCCCTGTCACGCGCCCCGCCCTTGCCGCGGCATCCGCAGGGTATTCTGCTGCCTGTGCCGTCTCCTCCCCCGCCGGGGCAACAGCTCCCTGCTCCCTCATGACCCACCAACAGGCGAGGAGGGAGAGCAGGAGGATGGGGAGGAAGCGGCGCATTTGGAAAGGTTTGATGTTTGAAGTTTGATGTTTGATGTGCAGAGTTCGTGCGCCTACGGCGCAGGGGAGAGAAAGGACGCAGAGCGTTTGCTGCGGGTGCTGACGAGTTCTGTCGCTTATGTTGTGCTATGGTTTTTACCCCGCGTTTCGGACGCAACGGTGTGTCGCGACCGAAACGGCGGGTGTCGGTTAGCCTCGCGTGCGAGAATCCCCGCACGCAACGCGTGCCAAACTTACTACATCAAACTTCAAACATCATACATCAAACATTCCTCAGAACTTCACGGTCATGCCGCCGTAAATTGAGGCTCCGGCGTTGATGACGGATTCGTTGTAGCGGTCGGGCGAGCCTGCGGCGGTGTAGGGACATTCGGTGACAAACTTCTGGTCGGTCACGTTCTCTACACGCACATGGAAGGTCAGGTGCTCGTTCACTTCATACTGCGCGTAAAGGCGCAGGGTGTAGTAGGCATCCAGCTTGGGGGTGGGGTAGCCCGCCACATTGTGACGACCGCTCGCGGCGGAAAGCCCGCAGCCCAGCGTCAGCTTTTCGATGGGGCTGGTGTGGATATCCGCCGACCACACCTGACGCGCGGTTTCGGAGAGCTGCACATCGTTCGGACCCATGGGCTGGGTCAGCGTGCAGGAGAAGCGATAGCCCGTGTTCCATGCCTTTTCCAGCGTGCCGTGGAGTGCCAGTTCAATGCCCTGACAGGTGTTGTGCCCCGTCTGATTGTAGAAGGTGGCGTGCGAATAATCCTCGTAGAAGGTGGCAATGCCGTTTTCCGTGCGGTTCCAGAACAGCGTGGCCGAGGCGTAGTGGTCGCTGCAGAACTGCTGCTCGAACCCGAAGTCGGCGTTGATACTGTGTTCGCCGCGCAGCATGGGGTTGCCGCGCGTGATGCTGTAGCCGTTGTTGTATTCCGCCGTGCTGCGTTGGAAGGCACTCGGGCTGCGGTAGCCGTGACCCACGGAGCCGAATACGCGGCTCGTCTCCTTGTTGAACTTGTAGTTGGTGGCAAAGCGGTAGGTGTACTTGTTGTCGAACACCGAGCTGCGATCCCAGCGCAGGGCAAGGGAGTTATCCCAGTTTTTGACGGGGGTGGCGGTGTGCTCGGCAAAGACGCTGTACACGTTCTCCAGATTGCGGGAGGTATTGCGCTTGCCCGCGCCGTCATCGGCGGTGTACTGGCTGCGCTCCCACGCAAAGCCGCCCGTGGTGGTGTGCTCCTCGTTCCACTTGTAGGCGTTGCGCCATTCAACCTGTACGTTGCGGATGTTGGTGTAGAAGGGGTAGGTGTCGCTGCTCAGGTTGTAGTCGCTGCCGTAGTAGCCCGCCATGAGCTGCGTGGTAAAGTGCTCATCCACCTTGCTCTGCACCTTGCCTGTAATGAGGTTGCTCATGAAGGTGTAGGTGGAGAAGGTGTCCATCGGCACGGGCGGCCACGCCATCCAGTCGTAGTCGGAGGAAGCGCGGGTGAACTCGGCATCCTCGCGGCGGTAGGTGAAGGTGGCTTTGGTGGACTCGGTGATGTCGTAGTCCAGTCGCACGGCTTCTGCCCAATTGACGTAACGCCCCGCGTGCTTGTGCTCGAAACGGCTGCCGTCGGCTTTTTGAAGGTCGTTGTTGGTGCGGTCGTAGGTAGCGGACACAAAGTAGCCCAGTTTATCCACCTTGCCCTGCGCGGTCACGTTGCCGGTGTAGCTGTCGTGGCTGCCGCCCTCGTTGAACACGGAGTAGGTCGGTTCGCCCATGCCCTCAGGCGTTTCCATGAAAAGCACGCCGCCCATGTTGCCGCCGCCGTAGGCCGCACCCTGTGCGCCGCGCAGAATCTCGGCATTGCCCAAATCGAACATGTTGGCGCGCGCCAGCACGTTAGCGGTGACAAGACCGCTGCCGCCCGTGCTGTTCAGACGCATGCCGTCTATCATGGGCAGGGTGCAGGCATCCGCACGCTGACCGCGAATCACGAGGTTGGATACGTTGCCGCGCTGGTTTAAGCCGCCGCCGGGCAGCACATACAGACCGGGTACGGTGGTCAGCGCATCGGAGAGGTTGGTGATGCCCTCTTTCTTCAGCTCGTCTATATCCAGCACGGTTACGGAGACACCCGTGCGGTCGTAGGGAACGGCATTGCCGTCGTGGGCGGACACCGTGACCGGTGCCAGTTCCAATTCATCATCTGCCGTTGCATCTTGGGCAACGGCGCAGGAGCCTGCCAACGCAAGGGCAAGCACAACGCGTGAAACACCCGCGCGGGGTGTGGTCAATGTGTTCTGTTTCATGGTTTCGGCCTGTGGCGGGGCGGTGCAACGCCACCCCTGCGGTGGCGAACCCTCACGGCTGGCATTCCGACTGAGCACAAAGTAGCTTTCCCGAACGGAAAAGCACCCGCGCAACACGGTTGCGGCACAGCGGCAGAATCTCACTGCCTTCCCCATCTATTTCCTGCGGCATCCCGCCGCCTCCCGAGGGTTCTGCCGCGCCCGAAAGAGAACAGACGCGGCTCGCGGAAAATTGTAGTATAAAAGGCGGGATTGTGCAAGCGCAATATGCGGCGGTTTACAGCACGGCACCGCGGGCTTTTAGGCGCTCAATCATGCGGAGAATCCACTCTTCATTCATGCGGGTGTGTTCGCCGCTGCGGCAGCGGGCAAGATTGTCGTAGGCGTAGCCGAGGGCAGTTTTGCCTTCGGGGGAGCGCAGGTTGACATCCGCCCCGCGTTCAAGGAAGAAGTTGATGGAATCCGGACATTCGTTTTCGCCCTTGGCAAGCATCATCACAAAGGTCAGACCGTCGTGGTCGCGGGCGTTGATGTCCGCCCCCGCTTTCAGAAGCAGGGGATAGTGCTCGGAATAGTCGATGTCCGCATCAATGGCGTAGCCCATGGCGGTTACGCCGTATTCATCCGTTTGTTGTACCGAAGCCCCGCGTGCCAGCAGTTGCTCCGTCATCCATTCGGAATACGTTTCACAGCAGCACCACATGAGCGGTGTTGCCCCCTTGCCGTCGCCGTTGACAGCCAAATCGCCGCTGTCAATCAGGTTGAGCAGCACTTGGCAGAAGCCGTTTTGCAGCAGGATGCGGGCAACATCGTATCGGTCGTCATCGCTCGCGGCGGGGTCGGCACCCAGTTTCAGGCACAGGCGGATGGCGTCTTCCGACCCTTCGTCCGCCACCGCCAACAAGGGTTTCCAACCTTGGGCATCAACACCGTTGATGTCCGCACCCTCTGCCAATATCGCGCGGGCGCGCGGCTCATCGTTTGCCATGAGAGCCTGATACAGTTCTTCATATAAATCTCGCGTTTCCATAGGGCTGCCGCTATGGTAGAAAAGCACCGCCTGAAAGTCAAGGGGAAACATTATCATCACTTAGAGAGGAAATCGACAAAGGGGGAGTTGTAGGGATGAAAAAAGTTGGAAGTTGGAGGTTGGAAGTATCAAGTTAGGCTCGCTTCCGTCTTCGCCTATGGCTACGCCGTGACAGGTCGCTCGCGTGATATAAGCGTAACGCAAATCGTATGTTGCAGCTTCTATTTTTAAGACATTGCATACGCTTTGCGTTGCGTGTTATCCTGCGGCGGCTAGTCTCGGCGTAGCCTTGGCGAAGACGGAAGCCGCACATATTTAAAAACCTCCAACTTCAACTTCAAACTTCCAACTTCCCTACAAATCCCCCACGGTTGTGACAACAAAAAGCAACGCCGCGCGGAAAAACCGACGCGGCGTTGCGGGTTCTACAACAAAAATTTTTGCGGTTTAGGCGGGGGTGTCGCCCGCGCCCAAGGCTTCCTCTGCCAGCAGCTTGCAGCCGCGCAGGTCCAGCTTGCCCGTGGGCAGCACGGGGATGGCCTCCACAGGCACCACATACTTGGGTGCCCACAGGTTGGGCATTTCGCGTTCTGCCAGAGCGGCACGAATGGCGGAGAGAATCGTCTTTTCTTCGGAGCTGCGCTGGTGCTGCGGCAGGGCGGAGAGCAGCACGAGGGCCTCGCCCTTCTGCTCGTCGCTCACGCCTGTGACAGCCACCATGGCACCCTCTTCGGGGTCAAGCCCAAGGGCCTCTGAGATGGCCTGTTCCACGCCCTCGTGCGGCACCATTTCGCCGCCGATTTTCGAGAAGCGGGAGAGACGACCGCCCAGCGTGATGAAGCCGTTGAGGTCGAGCTGACCGATGTCGCCGCTCTTGAACCAGCCGTCGCGGAAGATTTCGGCGTTCATTTCCTCCTTGCCGACATAGCCGTTGAAGATGTTGGCACCCTTGAACCAAATCATGCCGCGGTCGGTGAGCGCCAGTTCCTTGGTGTCGTCATCCAAATCGGTGATACGCACTGCCAGACCGGGGAAGGTGGCACCGATACTGCGCTTCACCGTGCCGGGTACGAAGAAGGCGGAACCCTCTACGGGGGCGGCATCGGGGATGTTCACGCAGCACACGGGCGTGGCTTCGGTCAGACCGTAGCCCTCCAGCAAATCGACGCCGCAGCGGTCGTGGAACTCCTGCTCCAGCTCGGGCTTCAGCTTTTCGGCACCCACAATGAAGTAGCGCACGCTCTCGAAGGTGTCGGCTGCGGCGCGGCGCAGCATGGCGCGGGCAAAGGTGGGCGTGCTGCACACCAGCGTGAGCTTGTACTTCTTGATAAGGTCACAGAGCACGCGGGCATCCGTGGGGTTGGGGTAGGAGATGATGGGGAAGCCCACCAGCAGCGGCAGCATCATGGTGACGGTAAGACCGAAGCTGTGGAAGATGGGCAGAGAGCCGAGGAAGCGCTCGTCATCCATCTTGAGGGTGATGCGGCTGGCGCACTGGGCGCAGTTGGCATGAATCATGCGGTGGGTCAGCGCCACGCCCTTGGGCTCGCCGGAGGAGCCGCTGGTGAAGAGCATTACACATTCATCGTTGTTGCGGCGTTCATCGGTGTTGAAGCGCTTGCAGATGAGGGAGGCGGGGGCGAGCTTGGCCATCAGCACGTTCATGATGAGCGTCTTCTTATCCAGCTTGGTCAGCAGGTCTTCCACGAAAATCATCTGCTCTTCGGGCGGCCAGGGGAAGGTGGTCAGCTTCTGCACAAACTTGCGCGCCGTGATAAAGGTTTTCAGCCCGGCCTGACGCACGGTGCTTTCAAAGGAAGCCTTGGAGGATGCGTAGTTGATGAGCACGGGGGTGACACCCGCCAACAGGCAGGACAGGGTGCCGATGATGCCGCCCGCACCGGGGGGCAGAATCACGCCCACGCGCGCCTCGCCGCGGGCTTTCAGCAGGGGGGCCACCGTCATAGCCACGCCCAGCGCCTTGAAGTAGGGCAGCTTGCTGCCCGTCATGCCGTCAATCACCTCCAACTTGCCGTGCTTGCTCATGCTGCGCACAAGGGCGGTGGTGACAGAGCCGGAAAGCATGGGGCGGGCGGAGAACAGCTCGCTGCCTTTCTGCATCCACGCGGAGAGGATGCGGGCACCTGTCTGCGGACCGGGCGTCAGCTGCGGCAGAATGCACAGCTCTTCATCGCAGCTGCCGTCGCTGTTGTCGTTGGAGAACATGCCGTAGTACTCATCCTTGTAGAAGCCGAGGAACACGGGCACGGGGGAAATGTGGAGACTGCCCACGGCGGACAGGAAGGGGGAGGGCACATCGGCGGTGCAGCCGCGGGTCTTGGCCACTTTGCCGGGCAGGAAGACCACGCTCTTTTTCTCCGCCATACGGTCAAGAATCTGCTCGCGCACCTTGCGGGCGGTGGTGTGGCGGAAATCGAAGTACTCGATGGAGACATCCTTCTTCTTCAGGTACTCCATGATTTCATCCGCAGGGGGGAAGGTGGAGTCTACCAGATAGCACACCTTGCCGTCCAGCAGGTGGTGCAGAGCTTTGCCCGCGGCAATGCTCAGGCGGTTGGGCATGTAGAAGCCGGGATTGATGATGTTTTCCTGTCCGGTAACGCGAAGGTTAGTGGCCATGGTGAAGAAGATGTTGTTGTAAGAGGAAAGGTTAAGGACGCACGGGGCGTCATAAAAAGCTCGGAGCCGCCGCCCTTGCGGGCGGGCGGCTCCCCCGCAGATGCTATTGTATCAAATCATCTGCGTGATGCAAGCATATTGCTATCAGAACTTGTAGGTGGCGGTAATGTTGCCGATCACGCCGAAGTTGCGGAAGGGCACGTTGTTGCCGTTCATGCTGTACATGCGGTATTCGGAACCCTTGTTGGCCTTGATGCCGCCCTTACCCAGCCAGTTGAAGCTGACACCGGGGGTCAGGATGAACTTGTCCGTCACGAAGTAGGGGGTGGACAGGGAGATGTAGAAGGCCTCCGTGCCGTTGGAGCAGGCGTTGTAGCGGCTGTCGAAGTAGTCGGCCGTAGCGGTCAGACCCAACTTGCAGACACCGGCCATCTTGATGTTTTCGGGCGTGCCGATGATGGGAGCCTTGGCGGTGATGTAGGGCTCAATCCACCAACCGGTGATACCCTGGAAGGAGAAGCTGGTGGTGCAACCCACGGACAGCCACTTGTAGGGGGTCCATTCGGGGGTGATGAACACTTCGTTCACACAGGAAGCGCCCTGGTCGCGGTAGTGCTTGGCCATCACGCCCAGAATACCGCCGTGCACAAAGTTGTGACCGAAGGAGATGTTGCCCTTTTCAGCCGTGTACTTGAGGGCGTTGTGTACCACGAACTCATTTTCAAGGTTGGCCTGCTTGATGGGGCCGACGTGACCCATGGCGGCGAGGGGAGCGCCGAAGTTGGGGTTGCCGTACAGGGTGTGACCGGAAGAAGCGACGGTGTAGGCGAGGGTGCTGTCCCAGCTCCATGCATCCTTGCGGCCGAAGTCGTAGTTGAACTTGGCGGCGGCGTACTCAATGCTGTCACCTTCAGCCACGGAGTGAGAAATCAGGATGCCGCGGCCGGAGTAGTTGGTGGCATAGCCGAGGTTCAGGGTGCCCGTCAGGCGCTTTTCGGGCTGGGGAGCCTCAACGGCGGGAGCGGTCACGGTTTCACCGGCGATGGCGGCAGCGCTCAGCAGAGCGGTGGCCAGAAGTGCGAAATGAAGTTTCATAATTGTGTATGAGATTGGGTTGGCAGCACACATTAAAGCTAGAGTTTACTCTAAGTGAGCTGAGGGAAGTCTACACGAAAGTTAGAGTATCGTCAAGCTTTATTTTTGCAAAATTTCATCATTTGTGAAGAAATGTGACCGAAAAAAGAACACTTTTTTGCCCTGATATGCCGAAAAATGCTCCTAAACGTCACAAAATGGCGTTTTTTACATGAAAAAAATAAAAATTAAACTTTTTTTAATGATGAAGTTTTGCACATGGTGAAAATACACCATTTGTGAAAAACGTGAACACCGCACGGCTAACCGTGCGGTGTGGGTAAGCAACAGGGGCGGCAACGGCGGGATCAGAACAGCGCCCGCACAGCCTCCGCGGCCTTGGCGGCGGCACCGCCGTGCCCCAGCGTGTCCATGGATTCCTTCATGCCCGCCAGCGCTTCGGCGCGTCCCTGCGGGTCGGTCAGCTTCTCCAGCTCTTCCATGCAGTTGGCAACATTGAAGTCCTGCTGAATCAGCTCGCGGGTCACGGGCTTGTCTACCAGAATGTTCACCATGCCGATATACTTGATGGTGAGCAGCAGACGACCGATGAAGTAGGTGGAGGGAGCGGTTTTGTACACCAGTGCAAAGGGCAGCTCGTGCAGGGCGGCCTCCAATGTCGCCGTGCCGCTGGTGACAAGGGCGGCTTCGGCGCGGTCCATCAACCCGTGGTAGGAACCGGGCACCACGTTGATGAGGGCGGGGTCTACGCCCGCAGCTTCCGTCATGCGCTGCATGAGGGCGGCCAGCTTGGGCGTGCTGGCGGAGGTTTCGTAGCGCCATTCGGGGTGCTTTTGCTGCGCGGCTTTCACAAAGTCCAGAAACACGGGGAAGTGGCGTTCAATCTCGCGCACGCGGCTGCCGGGGAAAAGACCGATAAGCCCCTTCTCGCGCACATCGGTGCGGCGGGTAGCCAGAATGTCGTCCACCAGCGGGTGCCCCACGAACTCCGTGTGTAGCCCCGCTTTTTCAAAAATGGGCTTTTCAAAGGGGAAGGTACACATCATCAAATCGAGGATGCGGGCCAGCTTGGGCACGCGGCTCTTGTGCCACGCCCACACCATCGGGGCAATGAAATAGGCGATCTTCGTCTGCGGGCATTGCGTGTGGATGCGCTCCGCCAAGCGTTGGTTGAAGCCGGGGTAGTCGATGAGCAGCAGCCCCTCAGGCTTCTCTTCGACAATGCGGCGGGTCATCTCGTTGAGCTTGCGGGCAAAGAAGCGGATGTGGCGCAGCACATCGATAATGCCGATAACGCCCGCTTCGTCCGCCCAGTCCTCAATGCCCGGTGCCAGCGCGTGCATCTCCTTGCCGCCCAAACCCGTAATCTCAATATCGGGGCGGCGCGCCTGTAACTCACGGATGAGCAGGGCGCCTTGCTTATCCCCGCTCTTTTCTCCGGCAACCATAAACAGCTTCATGCCGCCCATGTTACCATGCAGGCAACGCCAAAGCAAGAGGATTTGCGCGAAGTTGAAATAAAGCACTATTGGGCAGCACCGTCCTGTCGGAAGGGATGGTCTTCCTGCGCGACTGCGGCGGCTGCGGCAGGGGCGATGATGTGCAAATCCTGCTGCGGGAAAGGAATTTCGATGTTGTTTTCGTTGAAGGTGTTGTACACAATTTCGCGCACGCGGGAGAGGGTGGCCACCTTGGTGGCGACAGGCACCCACACCACCACCGACAAATCCACCGAGCTGTCACCGAAATTGTCCAGCAGCACCGCCGTGGGGTGCTGGGTGGAAAGTCCGGGCAGGCGGTGCAGCGCTTTCAGAATGAGACGGCGGGCGCGCGCCACATCGGTGCCGTAGGTTACGCCGATGCTCACCACGCAGCGTTCGTACTGGTGGTTGCGCGTCATGTTGCGGAAGTTCTGCGTGAAGAGCTGCGAGTTCTGGAAGCAGATGACCGAGCCGTCCACCGTTTCCAAGGTCGTGGTGCGGTAGCCGATGTTCGCCACATTACCGCGCACGCCGTCACATTCCACCACGTCACCGGGGCGCATGCGGCCCAGCATCAGCGACAGCCCGCTGATGAGGTTGTCAATCGTGTCTTTCATGCCCAAGCCCACACCCACGGACATACCGCCCATCACCACAAGGATGGAGCTGTAATCCGCATTCAGCGCGTTGAGAGCAAAGATGGCAAAGGCACCCCACACCACCATGCTGCCGATGGTGACGATGGTTTGGCTGCGCCCCGCCTCGGCCTTCTTGCCGTAGATGAGGTCGAGCGTGCGGCGCGTGACCTGCACCAGACAGTTGGTGCCGATGCCGACGGTGATAATCAGCACCAGCCTGTCAGCCGAGATGCTGCGGATGGCACCGCTCAAATGGTGCGGCGTGCCCATCCAGCTGGTCAGGAACTGCGACAGGTCAAAGGCATCGGCGGGCCAGCGCAGACCGTACCAAATCAGACCGAGGAAAAGCAGGGGCAGCACCATCTGCATGATGATGAGCTGTACCCACATGCACAGGTAGTGGCGGTAGCCCTGTAACTTGCGGTTGGCGTGGATGCGGCGGCAGAGCAGTTTACCGAGCTTGCTGATGGCCGTCATGAGCATGGTGTTGGTCACAAACACGAACCAGCACAGCTCGGAAAGCATCATCACGTAATAGTAGCCGCGCCAGCACATCCACGCGCCTACGAACATGATAATCATGCTCAACACCGCAAACACGCGGGCGGAGATACGCAGACGGCTCATGCGGCGGATGAAGCGGGTGGTCATCCAGATACCGCAGAGGAGGAACACGAACGGCACCGTCATGGAGACGAGGAAGCTGCCGCACATCATGACGCAGTAGATGACGATGAGCAGATTGAGAACGAAGAAGGGGATGAACAGACGGATGCCGCTGATGACGCGGCTGGAGGACAGGCGCACGGTCAGCGAGCCGAACAGGATGCCCGCCAGCAACAGATAAACGGCCAGTGCATGGGTGTGGTTAGCCATGTAGCCGAGGTGTTGCTGCATGCTGTACAACCACATGAAGAAGGCGCACAGGAAGCACGCCAGCGGCACCATGGCGGCGCGCACGCGCTCTTTGCTGTAGCGGTGTGTTTTGCCGCGGCGGGAAATTTTGTAGACGACCGAGCAGAGCAGCACGGAGAGCAGGATGGCCGCCACCAAGGCAACGGCGACAGCTCGCACGGAACCCGCAAAGACCACATCGTAGGGGTCGAGGTACTGGTTGGTGAACGCCATGCCGATGTAGCCGAGAATGCGCAGAAAGTTATCTGCATTCACGCTGATTTGGCGGTCGGGGTGGGAGGGGTCCCACAGAGCCATGGCAATGCGGGTGGCCAAGCGGCCTTCCGTCTGCTGCTCGTCCGAAAGCGCCACGTCGCCCGAAATCTCACCCGAGGAGCCGTATGCCTTGGCGTTCTCCTCCGCCTGTTCCGCCAGCAGGCGGTGCAGGGCGCGTTTCTGCTCCGTGTCGGCACCGCCGTCATTCTGTTTGGCAGGGGCGGCTTCGCTCTCCTTGGGACCTTCGGCGGTGCTTTCCGCAGCGGGGGTGCCGGGTGCCTTGGCAAACTTCTCCAGCGCTTTGCGCATGGAGGCTCCGGTGTGCTCGCTGTTGATGGCGTTGTAGATTTCCACCGCATGACCGTTGGCGTAAATGTCCAGCGTGCGGATGCGGGCGGTCAGGTCGTCAAAGCGGCGCTGTTCGTCCATCAGCCCGTCGTACAGGCGGCGGTAGTCTTTCTCCAACGCGGTACAGTTGTTCAGCGCGCGGGTCAACAGGGCGGTTTCCTCCTCATTGTGAGCGGTGTTTTTCTGCAAATCCTCCAACGCTTGGCGCAGATAGGTGTAGCGTTGGATAGCCATCTCCATGCGGGTGATGGTCTGCGAGAAGGGGAAACTGCCGCTGGTGCACTCGCGGCGCAGCTCGGCAATGCTGCGGCAGAAGTAGGTCAGGTAGAAGAAATTGTTGTAGTCTTGGTAATAGACGGCCAGTCGCAGCTCTTGGTAGCGTTTCTCCAGCGCATCCAGCTTGGCATCGGCTTCGGCTTTCTGATGGTCCAGCAACTGCACCAGCTTGGCCCCGCGTGATGACTCGCGCGTCATGGCGCGGTCAATGGTGTCCAGCGTCAGGTCGGAGATTTGCAGAGCTTCCTGCGCGGGGGCGGGCAGGAATGCCGCCACGCACAGCAGGGAGAGGAGGAGGTAACGGAGAGAACGCCACATAGGTGTTTATAGGTCGTCTTGACTTGGTCAACGAGCGGTTACTTGGAGACGTTGAAGCGGAACTCCACCACGTCGCCGTCTTTTACCACGTAATCCTTGCCTTCAATGCGGAGCTTGGCCTGTTCTTTGGCTTTGGCAAGGGTGCCGCACGCCACAAGGTCTTCATAAGCTACCACTTGGGCGGCAATGAACCCGCGCTCGAAATCCGTGTGAATCACGCCCGCCGCCTGCGGAGCCTTGGCACCTGCGGGGATGGTCCATGCCTTCGTTTCCTTGACACCCGTGGTCAGGTAGGTACGCAGACCCAGCAGGTGGTACACGGCACGGATGAGGTCGCTGACGCCCGAATCGGCCACGCCGATGTCGTTCAGGTAATCCTTGGCTTCCTCCGGCTCCAGCTCGGAAAGCTCTTCCTCAATGCGGGCGGAAATGACGATAGCCTCGGCATTGTGGTGCTCTGCTACATACTTGCGAACGGCGGAGACGTAGGGGTGGGCATCGGGGTTTTGCAGGGTTTCCGCCAGCTCGTCCTCGCTCACGTTACAGGCAAAAATGCTCTTCTTGGAGGAGAGCAGATAGAAACTCTTGAGCAGCTTCTTCTCGTCATCCGAAAGGTCGAGCGTGATGGCGGGGTTGCCCGCATCCAGATGGGGAATCAGTTTTTCCATGAGGGCGACCTCGGCCTTGGCTTCCTTGTCGCCGCCGCGGGCTTTCTTAATGCGGCTCTCCATGCGCTTCTCCATGGCGGCCAAGTCGGCGAGAATCAGCTCGTCGTTGATGATTTCGATGTCGCGCACGGGGTCCACGGAACCGAGTTCGTGGATGATGTCGTCGTTCTCAAAGCAGCGAACGACCTGCACAATGGCATCCGTCTCACGGATGTTGGAGAGGAACTTGTTGCCCAGCCCCGCGCCCTCGGAGGCACCCTTCACCAAGCCGGCAATGTCCACGAACTCGATGGCGGCGGGTACCACGCGCTCGCTCTTGCTCATCTCCGCCAGCACATCGAGGCGGGGGTCGGGAACCACCACGGTGCCCACGTTGGGGTCAATGGTGCAGAAAGGATAATTGGCTGCCTCTGCCTTGCGAGAGCGGGTGACAGCATTAAAAAGGGTGGATTTACCCACATTCGGAAGTCCAACAATACCGGCCTGTAGCATAACGCGGGGCATTATACACGAAAGGACAGCCGATTTCAAGAAAGCATCTTGTCTGTATACGGCGGTAAATGTTTTTATTTCAGTACTATCCCCCGGAGCAAAGCGACAAAGGGGGATTTGTCGGGGTCTTGGTTAATCGACGCGCAGGCGCAGCCCGCGCCGAATTGTAGGCCAACTTTTGACAGTATGTCAAAAGTTGATGTGTAGGACGTGCGCCGGGGCGCACGCAAGGTGAGGAGGCATGTAGATGCCGTCCGAATTTTAGCCCCACTCCGGAAGGGTGGGGATTGGGGCGGGTTGCATTACGCCCCCGAGAGGCCCGCCGAATGGCGGGCTGGATTCACGCACCCGTTGCACAACTCATGCCGTTGCTGCACGCTCTGCGTC
>JAZLFB010000018.1:0-1055 GCA_045615585.1 Akkermansia sp. | reverse complement strand
TATGCCGGCGGGAAGCTCCAGGAATCGCTTGAGGAAATCGATGCGCAGCCTGCCGTATAGCTCGATTTCATTCCAGGTCCTCATCCCGGAAAGAACCGCCAGCACTGCAATTGCCAATATATCTATAAGTTTGTGCTTTTTGTTGAATCCTGTCCTGAAATCATCAACTTGTGACATGTATTTTATGAGTCGCTGCATGCATATAATATAATGCAGCACATTTATTAAAGCAAGTAGAAAATATCAATATAGCAAAATTGTTTGTTTTGTAGAAATACAAATTTACAATATGTATTAAATATGATATTATGACGCTATTCCGCATGACACAACCCTAATGCGTTTGCCCTGCCGCCACGGCAGGGCTGCTACCCTGCACCGTCATCACCACAGCCGGGCTGGCACCCGCAGTGGCCGCCGAAGCCGCGCCGGCCATGCCGCTGGGCTCCATCCAGACCATGGACGAGGCCATAGCGGCCCTGCCCAAGGCGGAGGTGAAGAAGGGACTGGAAAAAATCAAGAACGGCGAGCAGGGAATCAACACCTGCGTGTACGGAGTGTACACGCCCATTGCCTATGCCGCGAGCGTGGGCAACCGGGATGCCGTGGCCTACTTCCTCTCCCAGGGAGCAGATGTGAACGGCGTGGACCCGGAGAAGAAATTCTCCGTGGGTACGCTCACCATGGCGGTTTCCGCCAACAAGCCGGAGCTGGTGAAGGAACTGGTGAAGGCCGGGGCGGATGTGAACCTGCAGGCCGGGCAGGATACGCCTTTCATCCGCGCGGCATCCGAGCAGAACATGGAGATGATGAAGCTGCTCACCGAGCTTGGCGCGGATCCCAAGGCCGTGGACAACGAGGGGCGGACCGCGCTGATGATGGGACTGCGCCGCAACGGAATCTCCGCCGGAAAGATTGATTTCAACGCCATGGCAGACTACCTCATCGACACCTGCGGCATTGATCCCAACGCCACCGACAAGAAGGGGATGACCGCGCTGATGCACGCCTGTGTCTTCCTCTCCGTGGAGCAGATGGAGCACCTCATTGCCAAG
>JAZLFB010000017.1:0-3105 GCA_045615585.1 Akkermansia sp. | reverse complement strand
CATGCGGCGGGGTTATGTACGGTTTAGTGCCACCCGCGTCAATCCACACATTTCCACGTGTGGCTATACGTCGGACGACCTTAGAGGTCTACTTAGTAAGCGCGCCTATCGGCGCGGGGTACACACATCAACTTTTAACGTTCCGTCAAAAGGTGGCCTACAAAGCCGCGCGGCTACGCCGCGCAACAACCCTACAAATCCTAATTTGCCGAATCGTTCTATGGGATGGCAATGATTGGATTACAGTCTTCTAAATGCTGTAAGCGGTTTAGATTTATCTTGTTTCCTGTTTTGTAAATTGTTAGGGATGATTTGAATTAAATGCAGAACAAAAATTTTCTTTTGTAAAATTGTCGTAAACGGCGATTTTATAGAAGATTAGGCTTGCTACAGCATTTAGAATGCTGTACACTGACAGCGGAGCTGTGTGACGACTTCAATGCGCAAGAGGTAGGAACACGGCTTCCCGAATTATCTAAAATTAACACAATAAACACATAACATGAAAAAAACATTGTTTCTTGCTGCGCTGATGGTGGCTCTCCCTGCCGCGTATGGTGAAACAACCGGTCTGACGTCTATCACTGCCGGTGATATCACGGTGGCGGGTGATACTTTCACGCAAATCACGTCGGTGGATGATTTTGCTTCCCTCAGCGAAGAGAATGACGCTACGTTTGTAAAGGGTAACGGGCGTTATTCCATTAATGCGACAACTGATTTGAGCCACGCCGGTACGATTGTTTTGGCTTCTTCCAAACTGAACGGCGCGGAAACCGCCACGTCTGCGGGGCAGATTTTTGTCGACATGTGGGGTAAGAGCGGCATTACCATTGCTAATGATTTTATTCTCGGTGAAACGGGATACAGCGAAGGTACTACCTATAGCACGGCTCTGCGTTTGCATGAATCGCGTGAGAACAATAAGATCGTCCTTACCGGTGCTGTTTCGTTGGCTCAGGATAGCATGATTGCCGTCAATCACGAGTATAACTACATCGAAGGTGCTATCAGCGGTGCAGGGAAGACGCTGACGCTGACTGACGGCGGTGGCGATGCGGTGTTGCATCTTTCCGGCGGTGCAACCCTCGGTGCGCTGAGCAGCAGCGTTGCCGTGACGTTGGATGCCACCAAGAGCAACGGCGAAACCGCCGCTGCCAACAAGGTCTACAATATCGGCACCCTTACTTCTACCAAGTCTGTCACCTTGGGTGACGGCGTTGAGTTGAATCTTTCTTCCGGTGCCAGCTCCGTTCTTTCTTTCGTCGGCACGAATACCGTGAACGTGGGCGCGGATGCCGCGCTTACCATCACCGCTCAGGCTGTGGGTACGCAGAACTTCACGGGTGAAGGCTCTGTTACCATGACTCTGGCCGATAAGGGTGCTGATACGGTCAACGCCGGCGGCAGCCTCAGCAAGTTGAGCGTGTTGGCTACCACTTCCGTTACCGGGCATGATACGACTCTTACGGTGAACGATTTCAGCGGTGTGTTGGAACTCACGGGCCGTTTTGCCAATGCCACCACTTTCGGCACTGCTACCAAGCTGGTGTTGCACGGCACACGCGGCGGCAATAACACGACCGGTTTCTGGGGTACGTCTGCTAAGACCTTCGACCTGCCGGTCGAAATCGACGGTACTGAGTTCGTGGATATGTACGCCTCTGCCAGTTACACCTTCGCACAAGCGGTGAGCGGTAATAAGATGCGCACCCTGAACGGCAGTGATGTTACCTTCAATGGTACTGTTAATTTGCAGAACTTCACGGATTCGAATAACAATGTGTTCTTCAACAATGATACGACCATTGCCGAATTGGTGAACACCAGCGGCAAGACCGTTACCTTTGCTGCCGGTAAGACGCATGTTGTTGATTCCGTCTCCGGGTCGGGTGCGGTTGTGTTCAATGCCGGTCTGAATGTCGGCAATGGCAAGACGATGGCGTTCTCCGGTTCCGGTACTACCACGGCGAGCGACTTTGCCTCTCTGGGTTCCGGTGCTCATGTGACCATGGGCGACAGCGCTAAGCTGGTTGTTAAGGATGCCAGCTCCGGTAAGGGCGTTTGGATTGGCTCCGATGCCGATATTACCATCAGCGGCGATGCCCAGTTGAAGGTGGAAAAGGCGGAGGGCGGCACCCTGACCATCAGTGCTGATGGTGCCAATAACGCCGTTGTCAGCCGCCGCGATAACTCCAAGACGGCCAAGCTGGGCGTGAGTGCGGACAGCAATAAAGACTTCCTCAAGAATGTCAAGGTTGTCAATGGTGTTATCAACTACTCCGGTTCCGATATTCTTTACCTTGGCAGCATGGAAGGCGGTTCGTTGACCTCTACCGCAGATGTTGTCTTTGCCGGTGTTAATTCCTCTATCGGCACGTTGACGGTTAACGGTATCGCCATCACGCTGGGTAGCATGACACAGGGGGCTGCCGATTACCATGAGAACTACAATCTGACGCTCAATAACCTGATTGTGGGTGAGACCGCCGGTTCTACCATCAACGCCAACTTGGTGATTGCCGACAACGGTACGCTGGACTTCCGCGCCGGTCAGACCCTGACCATGGGGTGCGAGGTGACTCTCGGCAGCGGTGTTACCGTGCTGGTGAGCGGCGACACGTATCAGGCTTTGGCAGACCATACGGAAGGTGTCTCGCTCACGCTCTTTGAAGGGGTGAGTGACTTCAGCGGTCCTGCTGCCATTACCGTGTCGGACGGCACGCAGAGCAACGTGTTCTTCATGAACTACGAAGGCGGCAGCCTTACCATCGTTCCCGAACCCGCCACCGCCACGCTTTCCCTGCTGGCTCTCGCGGGCTTGGCTGCTCGTCGTCGTCGCCACTAAAGAGGCTGACAACAGCATCATTCTTCGGCATCCGCTCATTCGTGGGCGGGTGCCTTTTTTTTGTCTGCCGTTGCGGCTCTCATAAATGGGGATTTGTAGGGATGTTGCGCGGGCCCCAAGCCCGCGCGTCCGTTGAGCCTTTAGGCGATAAGAATTTTAGCCCAACTCGTGAGAGTTGGGAATATCCACCGTGATTTTATCCCGCACCGAACCCTGCCGAATGGCAGGGTGGTACCAAGGGGTGGGTGGCACGTCTC
>JAZLFB010000016.1:0-7090 GCA_045615585.1 Akkermansia sp. | reverse complement strand
ACGGCAACAACCAAGGCTTTGTGTTCACAGGCAATCTTTCCAATTGGAACGGTGCCTTCAAGCAGAACAACACGGCTACCTCCTTCATTACCTTCAAGGGGAGCGCAAGCGAGGTGAACGCCCAAATCCTGCGGGCCAACGGCACGCTCAACGTAAACGTGGGCGATGGCGGTACCAGCTTCAGCACCCGGTTCAATGCGGGTGTGCAAGCCAACACCTTCACGGTGAATGCCAATGCCTCCGCCACGCTCACCAAGGCCTCCACGCTGGGGGCTCTGGCTGGAACCGGTAGCTTCACCGTTGCTTCCGGGAGCGAGATGGTATCGGCTGCCGGTGGCAGCATTGGCTCCGTGGATGTCCAGAGCGGCACCTTCCGCCTGATTTCCTCTCTGACTACCACCAATGACTTCACCGTGGCATCTGGTGCAACCTTGCAGTACAACAGCAAGCTGGTGGGTCTGACGGTAGGGGGCAACCTCTCCTTTGCCACGGGCGCAAGTTTGAATGTGGGCAACATCGAGTACTTCGCAGGCAAGTCCTATACGCTGGCCACGGCTACGGGCGGCATCAGCTATGATTCCGCCACACTGCTGAGCGGCCTTGCCATGCCCTCCGGTGCCTCTAATTACACCCTTGCCACCAGTGAGTCCGGCGGCACCACATCTCTCACGCTCACCTTCGATGGCACAACTCCCCCGGCGAAGACCCTTCATTTGTATGTTCTCACCGGCCAGTCCAACTCCCTGGGGGCCGTGAAGGGCGATCCGGCTTCTCCTGCAACACTTGCGCAGTACTCCACTGTTCGAGATGGCGATAACAACGGTCTCTTGATGTGGAACGGAAACATGGCCGGCAGCGTCAGCCAGAACGAACCCTCCAAAAGCCTCATTGTCCCCAATGAAGGCAAGGTGTGGCAAACCGTGGCACCGCAGGAGCCGAACTACAACGGCAACAACTGCATGGGCCCGGAATACGGCTTTGCATACATGATGCAGCACAAGGGCTGGAACGTGTCCGACAGTTCCGATGTGGCTATCATCAAGGGTTCCCGTGATGGCGGCGGCAACGACCAGTGGGTGCAGGGACAGCCGTTGTACGGTTTGCTGCTCGATACGGTCAAGACCGCTATCAAGAATGTTGATACGGATGGCTACTCCACCATTCAACTGGACGGCTTGATGTACCTGCAGGGTGAATCCAATGGGGACACTCCCGATGCTGCCAACCGCTTCAGCAAGTTCATTACGGATTTCAAGGCGGATTTGCAGGCTGCCATGCAAACTGATCCGGAGTTGGCAGCCAAGGCAAGCATGATTACCATTTCGCTTGGCAGTGAAATCTTGGGAGAGCCCGCCTCTTGGGGAGCTCGCAGCGACGCCAAGATTACCACAACCAGCTCGCAGCTCTACAATCTTTCCACGCAAAACGAGGGTTGGGGCTTTGTCTATACCCATGATTTGGATAAAATCACACCGGGGGATGGTTACGCAGTGCATTACGATGGCAATTCCCAGATTACCATCGGTGCCCGCTATGCCTACAGCATGGCAATCGGCCAGGGGTTGGATGTGACCGACAACGGCAACATTCGCGTGCGCAGCCAGTACTATGGTGACACCTTCAGCACTCAGTCCGCTTCCAGTGACAAGGATACCTACGAGCCCGTCTCCCTGAATGATGCCAAAGCCTGGTGGCAGAATGCCAACGAGAGCGGCTGGACAACAGCGGCCCTGAGCAATCAGGTGGCCGTGTGGGATATTTCCTCAGCCAATATGCTTAACACCGCGCAGGGCTCCGAAACCCTTTCCGCTGACCTGGCGCTCGGCGGCATCCGCATTGAGGACCCCTATGCGGAGGATGACAGCCTGGGTACAAACCATGCCACCATCGTCATCAAAAATGCTTCCGGAACAGGCTCGCACACGCTTTCCGTGGGCGCGGAGGGCATCACCCTCCAGCAGGGAAACCTCACCGTCGAAACCAACCTGACGGCCACCGCCAGCCAAACCTGGAACACTGCCGCCGCTTCCCAGCAGAACACGCTGAACCTCACCGGTACCACTACCATTGCAGATGGCGCGACTGTATCGATTGTGGGAGACTCCATCGTCAACATCTCCACCCTGGCGGGCACCGGCGGACTCACGGTGAACGGCGCGGGTGCCGTTGTCACCCTGACTGACAAAACCAACTTCACGGGGGCTACCACAATCACCAGCGGTACCCTGAAGAACGCCGGAACCGATGACCTCGACATCACGGGCAACCTGACAATCAACGGCGGCTCTGCCACCTTTGCCGGCAATATCACGGCGGACACCGTGACCCTGACCAATATTGCGTCCGGGCAAGGCTCTTTCGTCACATACAACGGCATCATCACCGGTACAGACAGCATTACGCTCAACAACTATACCGTGGAGCACATGGCGGCCAGCCTGGTCACCCAGAGCCTGGTGGCCACGGGCGGCACCAGCACCACCATCCACAATCTCACCCTCACCGCGTGCGAGGTGAACGTGGAGACCGGCAGCAACGTAACCTTGGCGGATTCCCTTACCCTGGGTGATTCCGCCACCTACACCGGCACGCTCAATCTGGCGGATGGTTTGACGATTGACGTCTCCAACATGACTCTCGGCGGAGCCGGCACTTCCGTGGCCCTGCTTTCCACCGAGAATGGCAACCTTGGCAACACTGATATTTCCAAACTCTCGGTCGATTTCGGCTCCGGGTCTCCCGCTCCCGAATATTCCCTGAGCATGAGCGGCAACAACCTGATGCTTACCTTGGGCGCCGCAGGCAACGAGCTGATTTGGGATCATACGAATGGCATTAATTGGTCCCTTTCTGAAAACGATAAGAACTGGCATGTTTCTGAAGCTGGTGATGGCACGTCATCTTTCACCACAGGGAGCAATGTTGTATTTCCGACTGGAACAGGGGAAGTCTTGATGTCCACAGATATCACGGCAGGAAATGTAGCTGTGCAGGCTGGTGCAACGTTGACACTGCGCACTGCTGGCCACAACCTGAATGCAAGCACCCTCACTGGAATAGGCGGTTCGGTCGGAGGGACGCTTTTAGTGAGAGGCAATGGGACGGTAACGATTGATGGGGAAGTTAAGATGACCACCTTGAATATTGCTCAAGGAACAATCGTCATGCAATCTAATGCCACGGTAGACACCATTCAAACAAGTTCTGAAGGTGATAGATACATCACCATTGCTGAAGGCGCTACTGTGGATGTCGGGAACTTCAATAACGGGTATGGGTTGAATACTCTTACCGTGAACGGTGTGATGAACGTGGCGAACACCTTCAAGGTAGCCACGGGTGGAGGGGTTAACAACATCACGGGTTCCGGCACCATCAACGCTCAGACGGTTGACGTCTCCAACCAGACAACCAAGGCGGCCTTCAGCCGGGTGACGCTGAACATAGGTTCAGGCGGCATCACGGGTGGCAAGCCCATTGAATTCGGCACCATGACCGTGGGTGTCACGGATGATGCACAAGGTTGGACCGCCAACCGCAGCGTCACTCTTGCCACCGCCGGCACGACAACCTTCGCTCCGGTTGCCGATAAAACAATTACCCTCAGCGGTGTGGTAGACGGTTCCGGCACATTGCTCAAGGACGGCGCGGGAACGCTCACGCTTTCCGGCAACAACACCTACACCGGCGGTACTACCATCTCCGCCGGCACGTTGGTGGCCTCCAGCTCCAATGCGTTGGGCTCGGGTGCGGTTACATTGTCTTCCGGTACGCTGGATCTCACTACAAGCGTAGATATGGGGGATCTCTCCCTGAATGGTGGCACGCTGATTCTGGCTGGGGCCGATCAGTTGACCACGGATGCCTTGACATTTGGCAGCGGGGCCACGCTTGATCTTTCCCACATCTCTCTCAGCGGCACGAGCCCCGTCACCCTCGCCTCCTCCAGCGGTATTACGGGTGATTTGTCGGCTGTAACGCTTACGGGACTCACCGCTCCGGAAGGCTACAAGGGCGTGCTCACAGACAGCAACAACAGCCTCGTCCTGACCTTTGTTCAGGATTACGATGGCTTGATTTGGGACAACACCGATGGCAACTGGTCCAACCAAAGTACCGATGCCAACTGGCACACGGAGGCGGCCCCCACCACTTCTGTTCCATTTACAGCTAACCGGAACGTGCGCTTTGATTCCAACGCCAACGGCCACACTGTGACGCTGACGGATAATATCACCGCAAGTACGGTGGAGATTCTGGAAGGCGTGGCAGTCAAGATTGTTGATGGCAATGACAAGACTCTGAGCGGCACCTTGGTGGGTGCCGGTACGTATGTCCTCAACGCCGGCGACAAGACGTTGCCGGGAAGCCTGAACGTGAGTGAGACTGATTGGACCGGTGTGGTGCGTCTTTCCGGTACGCACAACGACTTGTCTCTCAGTAATGACCTGCAGGGCTTGAACTCCACGGTGGAGCTTAAGGGCGTGACCGGTTGGTTCAATAATATTGGAAACGATGTTACAGACACCTTCAGCAATGACCTGGTGTTGACCAATGACGCAAGCAACCCTGCCATTAATGTAACAGCCGGTTACAGCCGAGACCGCAGCTATTACAAGTTTGCCGGCAAGGTTTCCGGGGATGGCACGTTCGAGGTCAACTCCCAGGCAACAAACCGTTTTATCTTTAGCGGCGATGTGTCCGACTGGGAAGGGCAGTTCCATGTGACAACCGCCGGTGGCGGTAACGCTGGTGCATACGGTGCCAACGGCTCTGAGATTGTATTCGCAGATGATGCGCATGTTGTGAATGCCACCCTGACAAGGGATGGGGGCACGATGAACCTTGTGGCGGATACGGACACGACCTTCAATAAGGCGGTGACTGGTTTCTCCAGGCTCACTGTCACACAGGGACACACTGCCACTTTTAACGAGACTTCCAGCCTTGGCAACCTTGTCGGCCCGGGCAATGTTATCGTTGATAATGAATCAACCCTGACCGTGGGGAGCGCCACCGGTGAATACGCCAACGTCACCGTGGGTGATGGCGCCACCCTTGCCATTGACGGCAAGAACAACACAGACTACAAGATGCGCTACACGCTGGACGGCGGCACGCTCACCAATACGGGAGGCAACACAGGCAATGGCAGTATCCAAAACGACCGGATTTCGCTGACCAAGGATTCCACCATTTCCGGTACCGGCAACTTCTACATGCTGGCTGGCGATTATAAGACCACCACCCTGGACCTTGCAACGCACACGCTCCACAAGACCGGCGGCAACACGGTCAGCCTTATCAGCACGAACATTTCCAAGGGCGTGCTTGATGTGCAGGACGGAACAATTGAGTTCAATACGGCGAAAGGCGATAAACAGGCCCAAGTTGCCGCAGATATCACGCTCAACGGCGGTAATATCACCGGCAAGGTCCAGTACACGGATGCCACAACCCTGACGGCGGCCGCCACCACGGAAACGGGAGTTGCCGTGGACCTGAACGGCCAAGCCCTTACTGTGGACGTGGACAGCGGTAAGACCCTGACCATGACCGGGGCTATCAGCGGAGCCGGCAGCATCGCCAAGACGGATGCCGGCACGCTCACCCTCTCCGGTAACAATTCCTCCTACACCGGCACCACAACGGTGAACGCCGGCACGCTGGTGGTTGGCAGTGACAATGCCTTGGGTACTGGAAACACCGTGGTGAACAGCGGCGGCACACTGGCCCTTACCAGCACAATCGGCACGCTTGGTAGTACCGTTACTATTAGCGATGGCGGCAAGCTCTCCCTGGTTGAGATGGGTACCGATGCCGTCACGGCCAACAACCTGACACTTGCCAGCGGTTCCATTCTGGACCTCAGCACGCTCTCCTTTGAAGGCACAGAGACTGATCCCATTACCTTGGTAAAGGGCGGCACGATTACCGCAACTGATCTGGGCGGCGTAGTGCTGAATTTCTCTGACCAGTCCCTCAAGGACCGGGCCAGCCTGAGCATGAGCGGCAATAACCTGGTGCTGACCTTTGAGCAGCCTGAGCCCACGGAGTACCTGGTGTGGCAGGGCGGCCCCGGAACTTGGGATACGGTTGAGACCAACACGTCTTGGTTTGAAAGCGAAACCAGCATGAACAAGGTGGCGTTCGATACCGGAGACAGCGTGGCATTCATGATTGCCGTAGATTCCCCGGTGGTTCTGGGAGAAACACCCATTGAGGCCGGCAATGTGCGTATCGACGAAGGCGTGAAGGTGAGCCTGAGCTCCGGCAACCCGGATGGCTCCCTGTTGAAAGCCAAGAAGATTACCGTGGATGGCGACCTGACCGTGACCAACGTGGCTATCCAGGCCTCCGGCATGCAGATTAACGGCCATGCCACCGCCAACGTGGAGGGTGAGCGTACAGGTGCCATGGACACCAGCGTGAGCGGCGCCGGCGAGGTGACCAAGACCGGCACGGGCAACCTGCTTCTCACACGAGACAACTCCGGCTTTACCGGCACCCTCACCATTGAGCAAGGCAATGTGATTGCCGCCAACACCAAGGCTCTGGGCAACACCCCGAACGTGGTGCTGGCCGGCGGCAACCTTGCCGGTGCAAATGGCGTGACCGTCACCCCCTCCGGTAACATCAACATCACCTCTACCGCAGACGGCACCGTTTCCGCCAACCTGCAGGTGGCAGAGAATGCGGTGCTCACCTTCAACACGGGTGCGGGAACCACCATCACTGAATCCGGCGTCATCTCCGGCGCGGGTGATATTGTCAAGGACGGCACGGGCACGCTCGTGCTTGCCAACAACAACACCTACTCCGGTGACCTGAATATCAACCAGGGCACCGTGCTGGTGAGCAATGTCGGCGCCTTGGGCGGTGATACCACGCAGACCGTGAATGTGTACGAGGGCGGTACGCTGGCGTTCGATTCCGCCGAGAGCAGAAGCTACACGGCGGACTACATCGGGTTGGACCGCGGCTCCACGTTGACCTTTGCGGGTGAGAACAAATTGACGGTCGACAAATTGTACCTGACCACGAACTCTGCCATAGACCTCTCCAACATTGAGGTTACAGGCTACGGCAA
>JAZLFB010000015.1:0-1390 GCA_045615585.1 Akkermansia sp. | reverse complement strand
CCGGGGAAAACGGCCGACGGCGGTAAGGCCGGTTGGCCAGCCGCGCAGCGGCTGCCCGCAGGGTGAGGGCGCGTGAGGCGCGCCCGAAGCAACCCCGCCTCGTCACGCCGTAGCCTTGGCGGAGGCGGACGAATGGCGGGGTGGCTCCGCTATCCCGTCCGCACATCTCCGGCCGCCTTTACTGATAATATCTAAAGAGGCGGGCTTCAATTTTGGGCGATTTTCCTAACGATTACCCATCAACTCGTTGCAAGACAGGGAAACAATCTTTGGGACACATGTGCGTATGCACTGATTTAGAAAAAATTGCACTTGACCCGCCTTGCAAGAATGTAGTACAATCCCCCGTCAAGCAAGTAATCAAACTATGAAACACACACTATTCATTGCCATGCTCACCGCCGCTGCGGGAAGCCAAGTGTTCGCGGAGGAGACCATCAACACCATCATCAGCGACGCAACATATACAGGGGAGGAGTATGAGGCATACGGTTATGTCGGTGCGCTTGGACTGGAAAATGATGCCACAAGCGGCAATGTGAATATTGCGGAAGGAGGAAATGAAGACCACCAGTACCACAGCGTGTATGGAGGCTACTCTATCAACGCATACTCTGTGAACGGCAACAAAGTGACTATGGACAGCGGCAAGGTAGGCACCATCAACGGCGGCAGCGCCTCTGGCACGGGAAACTCCTTCGGCAATTCCATCGTCATAAAAGACGGAACACCCCAGGCTCTCAACGGCGGGGTAGCTAACGAGGGTGCTTCCCATGACAACATCGTTATTTTCATGGGCGGCTCCACGGGAGCAATCTCTGGTGGCAAAAGCTATTCCGGGGCTGCCTACAACAACCAAATCCACCTGGTTGGCAAGAGTGCTGCTCTCACTCTCAAAGATGCACAAGACAATGTTGTTGAGTGCTCTGGCTCGGCGAGCGGAATCACCATGGGCCGTGTTGTTGCAGGCTCTGCTGCAACAGAGAGTTATAACAACACCATTGATATTTATGGGTACGGATTGCAGGCCCAATCACTGGGTGGCATGAATTCCCTGACCTTCCACCTGACCAATGCGCAGATGTCTGCCGCAGAACCCTGTATCACGCTCTCTACCTCAACGGCTAGATACGCTCTCAATTTCTCGGAGGCGACCTTGCAAGTCAAAGCCCTTGACGTGCAGGAATGGACACCCGGCACCACCATTACGCTGGTACAGTCCAAGCTGGCCATTGAGGGCCTGAACAGCGGCACTCTGGTGAACATCACAGATGCAAGCGGTACGCAAGTGCTGGCGCAGGGCAAGCTTCTGTTGACGGATGGCGAGGAACAAACACATCTTCTCCAGATGACCGTTCAGGGCGTGCCCGAGCCCGCCACGGGCACGCTG
>JAZLFB010000014.1:0-1699 GCA_045615585.1 Akkermansia sp. | reverse complement strand
ATAATTGATGGAGAAGGATGCGTTACCGAGGGCGTCATCGGAGTCATAGCGCAGGGTGACACCGCCCTTAAAGGTGATGGTGCCGCTGAAATTGTTTTGATTGGCCAGGTACACCACACCCTTGGCATAATCCGCGCCCAGCACCAGGTTGGTGCGTTGGCCTTTTTGGTCATTGAGCTGGAAATTGACAACCAGCTCACCGCCGCCGCCGCCAAGCCGCCAGTACATTTCACCATGCTCATCCGCTTGGGCTGCAAGCTCCTCGTCTTTGCTGCCATAGTAGACAACCTCTCCCTGGTTGGCACCGATAATCAGCTTACGGTGGTTGGAGAGGTCAAACGCCTCCGTTGTGTCCTGCGTCAGGGCAAGGATACCATCGGAATCTGAATGGACATATTGCAGCACAGCCTCATGGCTCAGGTCGTCAAAGGGCGCATCCAGAACCAGATAGCCGGAATTGGTGATACGCCACTTGGAATTCTCCGTCTCTGTGTTGCCGAGGGCCTGCAGGTCCGTCACATGCATGCCGCCGCGCTGCAGGGTCTTGCTTCCCGAGAACGAGGAATTGTTTCCGCCCAGCACCACCAAACCGCCGATGATGCCGGAATCCACCACCAAGTGCCCCGTACCATCGATATTGTGATTGTACACGAGCGCGGAGTCGGCATTGTCGTTGAACTCTACGACCATTGTGCCGCCTTCATTCAAATGGACATTTCCCTTTAGGCCGAAATAGGCGGCTATCTCGTTGGTATCCATCAGCTCGTAGCCACCCTCCACGTACTCGTGGCGGTGGGTGACACCCTCTCGCATGAGGAAGGTGCCGCCCTCATTCACGGTGACATCTCCAGTCAACCGGGCGTGGTGGCCCAGCTCAAAGGTACCGCCATCCACCGTCACGCTTGTTGCACTGTCTGCATAGTGCCAATCGTCCGCACTGAAATAGCGGGCATTGGAGTAGTTCGCGCCCAGTGAGCCCGGTGCATGCTGGGTGTTGGTACCCTGCATGGCCAGGGTGCCGCCTTTCACAAAAATACCGCTCTTCTGGCCATCCACAGGCTCGGCATTGCCCAGGCACGTGTAGATGCTGTGCAGCACCAGCCTGGAGTTTTCCTCCTGCGCATTGTACACGAACTGGAGCACGCCGCCCTCCTTTGTATCTGTGAAAGAGCCCAGATACTCCTGCTCTCCACCCTGGGTCCATGTGAGCGTGCTCACCGTTCCCTTCAGGGAGTTTGAAATGACCGCTTCATCTGTGAGCGCATGGATGGTGAACCCTTCTTTGTCGGGGGTATCACCATTGTTCCAAGTCATATCCAGGCCGTTCATATCCAGCAGGGCACCGCCGTATCCGAAGGTGAAATCGCGCTTGATTTGGGCGATGTCCTTGATAACGACGGTGGTGCCGTTGTTGGCCAGCACGTTGTAGGCGGCGTAACCGCCTTCGCGCTCCAGATAGGTGGTGCCGCTGCCGCCCAGGTTGAGCAGGATATCGGAGTTGTCTCCATTGCCGGTGATGTGCAGGTTGCCGTCTCCTATCTTGCGCCACTCACGGGCATGGCCGGAAGTACCGTTCAGGCTCATGTACACGTCCACCCCGGCATCCACGATAAAGCCGGCGGTGTCCAGGCGGGCATTGACGCCATCCTTGTTGGAAAGGTTGTAGGTTGCCTGCCCGGCGGCCCTGTCTTCATTCGTG
>JAZLFB010000013.1:0-4936 GCA_045615585.1 Akkermansia sp. | reverse complement strand
ATTTTCATGGTACAGAGCAGCATCCTACCCCGATGGTTTAGAGGAGGAAAACTTACTTTTTATGTGAAGACATTTGCGCTATTTAGATCATCAAAATATATTTTAGAGCCTATCTCTCCCACCTGCCGACAAAAAAGCGGTCCAACCCGAAGATTGAACCGCTTTTTAGTAGCCTTTTTGTGACTGTGATTTTTAGCAACTCCGACACGTTGCGTATAAACGACTTATGAAAATTGGTGTCGTTTTCTGAAAATTACCCCGAAATTTGCCATATCTCATAATGGGTTGCAGGAAGTTTCGGAAGTTGCTTGTTTTCAGAGTTTTACAAAACACGTTAACATTACATACCAGCATGCTCATTGAGGTGATTTATGACGTGATTTAGGGATAAACATGTTGCATTCTGGTGAACTAGTCGACCGAGATGGATATACTCGGTTGCGGCTACTTGCGGAAAAGCGAGGTTTACCCCACCCTCACCCACATCAGTATGAAAGCCACCGGCTACCAAATCGGAGGTAACAACTTCTTCGGGCTACCTACCAAGCGCCGGGGCGAGTAAGGCATGCCCACTCCTCCCAATGGGCTTGTTCTTTAAGGGGCGTTAATGGGAGTTGAAAGTTTTCTTGCCCTATAAAAGCTTAGGAAGAGTTGATTATAAAAACAAAGTTGCAAATGAAAGACAAAATTTAGCTTTTTGTTTTGGGGCTTTTGTTGGTAGACGGCGAAATGCAAAGCCCCAACCGGAGTAATTGAAATCACCCTGTGGCAGGAGGTTGAAAAAGCCGAACTTGAAGAAGAATTGAACGAGGCCGTGACGGACGTGGAGCCGTCCGCCGAAGCCCCGGCACAGGAATCCGGCGTTGAGCCTACTAATCCGGAAGCTGCTGAAGTGGTCGAAATCAAGCTGACCACCTACAATCTGAAAAAGGATGGCCAAGCCCCAGTGAGCATCACGCTCAAGAGCAAAGACCTTACGGCGACCAACTGATTGAATCGAATCTACAAAGGCAAGCAAATAGCCCTCATTTATCCTAAAGAACTGTAGTACCCAGATGTATAGGGAAAACCACGCCAGACCTCTCCCTGCGATTTTTTCGCTCCGATATCGCGCTCGTCACTGCGATCCGCAGCCCTCGCTGCGCTCGTGACGTGTCTGTATCTACGGCTATATACGCTACAAAATCAGCTACAAAATCGCGCAAAAAAATGGATTGACTAACCATCTGCGCCATGCTATAAAAACATCGCGCGCATCCGGGCAAAAACACGAAGAAATGGCTTGTTCGTGTCAAAAGGAGGGCGACAGCTCAACGAGATGTCTACGTTGTTAAAATAAATTAAAATGAAACAGTTTCTTATGAACTTGCAGATGACAAGAAATATGGCGGCAAATGGCTATGCGTTATTAATTTATATGCTTATTGCTGCCAAAATCGTTATGTTGCAATACGCGGATGCTACAGAATCATGCAATCCAGAAAGCGTCGAGAGTTGTATTCATCTTAGCTTAATTATCTTATTCATATCATTTCCAGTTTTTACTCTTTTTTTATTAATAAAAAATACAAAGTGGAAAACTTTTTTGGCTATACTTACTTGGTGCCCCTTTATGTTAACTGTCGGGGGATTAAAAGACTCTGTTTGCTGTCATGAAAGTTATGCTGATTCCCCTGTGGAGATATATGCTTTACTGCTATTAGCCTCAATAACTATACTTATTATTCGTTGTAATTATTATATGCTTTTATTTGTCTCATATTTAATTCTTGTAATTGCATTTAACCCTCTTCTAAAATTGATAATATATTGTTTGATTCGCGCGGGATGCATTGAAATTTAAGGAAACGATGAATAAGGTTGGCTCTAATTTTAGGCTTATCACCCGGTGAAGTACCCTGCAGATTCATAGGGCGTATTTGAGTTTCCTTAGTTGTACTATGGTCTTTCAGACATTCTACAGACAGATTACTAAGCAACGCTTTCACGCTATAGTCAAGGCTATCAGGATAAAGCTTCCCGTTTGCTCATAGTGCATACCGTCTTTACATACGTCCCTTGACAGAGCATCGGGCGTAAGCATCCATTGCTGCCTCACCTCGTGCGCTTTGGGCTTGTGTTCAGTTCTTGTTCTTCTTGTCTTAGTTTCGCCTCCGTATTCCTCTCCTCCCCACATTACTGTGTCGCTGTTGCCTTTGGATATTTGATTCCGCCCTGCCAGCGCCCAAGGTATCCCCCCCCCCCCAGTTACGTGTCATGCGTGCGGTAGAAAAAGTGAGAGGAGGCTAAGCCTCCTCTCTTGCTAGGTTTAACTTACTGAATATAATTATAGAAAATTCTGAAATCATTACCTCCTGCATGTGACGGGGTGTATGGAACTCCACCATCGAAGTTCAACTTATTATAGGAGCCTATGACTGTTCCTTTAAAATGTTGACTTAAGGCTTCAGCTATGCTGATGAATTTGCCCTCTTTTTCAAATTCCATTTTTAATACTTTGCTAAACCTTTTATCACTCGCAGATCTACAACCTAATAAAAGAGAAAGGTTGTTTTGTACGAAGTTTTCTGTGTTGAGGCTCGAATAGAGGTATCTACCAGAGTTTGTTGAGTCGGTTTCTGTTGCAATACTTGTAGCGTTGTCAAAGATTAAGCGACTTGGTCCATCAGTAGAGCCTGCGTGACCAATAAATATGATACCGCAGATGCATTTGATTTCTCCAAGAGCGCTATTCATTGCTTGGTATTCGTGCTTGTCAACAATGTGAATGGCATTAGTTAGATTATTAGAAATAACTTGTTTTACTTTATTTAGTACAGCGACTGTATCAAATTTTTCACCGGGATTATTACCTTCTCGAGAGTAAGAAATAACAAATTTGCATCCTGTATGTTCATAGTGACGCTTATGTTTTTTTACTTCTGTATCAAAATTATTCAAAATCTGGGATGTTTTTTTAGGGTCCTCTGGCTGGTCCCTAGTGAAATCATCTCTAATATGATCCGTTTCAATTTGCAGCGATTTATATGAGCCTGAACGAGCCCCGCTTCCACCTATTACACTTCCTCCTTGATATTCCGGTGGAGGAATAAGGCCTAAACAATCAAATGTTCTTATAGGGTTATTCCCGCAGTAATCGTACAATCTTTGTTTTACGATTGAATCGTAGATATTCCATCTACCCTCCAGAACATTATAATATCTCCAATTATAATACACCAGCCCGAGTTCTGTATCGTTGAACTCGCTGCTCCACTGGATGGGTTGAGTGAGTGAGCCTGTAGCTGTCACCTTACCGAACGGAGAGTAGGTGTAGGTGGTAGCGATAATACCGCCGGTGGAGTAGAGCTCGCAGATATTCTTGGTGAGATCCCAACCGTATGTATACCATGTGCCGTTGATTTGGATGGCCAGCGGACGGGTGGCGACAGGCTGGGTGACGTCCCAGGTAATATACCACAGGGCGGGGTGGTGGCTACGGGTGAGGTCGATGCAGGCAATCTGCAAATAGCCGCGGTAGATGTAGCGCTGGTGAAGCGTGACGCTGCCATTGACGCTCACTTTCTTGTACGCGCGGCGGCCCATCGAATCGTAGGCGCATTCTACGACCGTGTTGCTTTCGCTGTTGGTGAAGGTCGCGGGACGGTTCTCGGCGTTGTACACAGCGCTCCAGGTTCCGGTTTCGGTCTTGATAAGCGTCTGATTACCATCGGCGTCGAATTGCGAGACGAATGCGGCAGCTCCGTTCTCGGAGATGGAGGTGTACTGGTTGAGATTGTTAGTATCATACATCGCGACGTTGTTGTCCTCTATGGAGGACTGCCTGTTGCCGATGTTGTCGTAGGTGTATTCATATTCTTTGCCACTGACTGTGGCTTCCGCCAATTCGGAGCGGGAGTTGTGGGCAAAGGAATCGTTCACGATTGTCCCCTGTCGGGCGGTGTTGCGGGCGGTGGGGCGACCGAGGATGTCATAGGTGTAGGTTCGCTGCGCCACGAGGGTAGAGCCGCGATGGTAAACCATGTCGGTGAGCAGATTACGAGTAGCCTCATAGGTTTGGGTAAGCGTCATACCGTTCGGTTTAGTGACCACCTGTAGCAGATTGCTGCCTGCGAGGTAAGTGTAGCCGAAGAGCTTCTGCTCGCCGCCGTGGGTGAAGCCCGCGGAGCTGATGCGACCATCACTGCCATAGCCTGTGGTGACAGTCTGCTGCACATTGCCGTTCTTTGCGTAGGCGTAGCCGGTGGAGCGACCGAAGCTGTCGCGCGTCTCCGTAATAAGGTGGGTATCGCCATCCACTGCAAGGGAATCGCATTCCTGCTCACCGTAGGTGTTGTAGGTGAAGGAACGCACTCCGCTATCATCCATCAGCTGAGTCAATTGGCTGAGGTGGTTGTAGGTGAAGCTGCGGTCGGCGGTAGCAGCAGTGCCGTCAACTACGGTATAGGTGGTGCCAAGGTGTAGCCCTCGGGCGTGCTCGTAGGAATGAGTCTTCACATTGCCTCGGGCATCCGTTTCCGTTGCCAAGCGGTTGTAAGCATCGTATGTCTTCAGCACCGAGGTATTGTCCGCGTAGGTCTTAGACATTTCAAGGCCTGTTGTGGCATGGAAAGCCCAAGTGGTTTCATCATAGTCGCTGCGCACGCTCGGGTCTGTGGTGATTACCTCTCCGTCTGCTCGGAAAGTACGCAGAGATATCATGTTGCCCATGTCATCGTAGCTGAAGCAAGCGGGCTGAATAGCTGTACCCCACTCCGCAATCTTGCGGCCACGAAGGTCATATTTGTAGCAGGACGTATTGCCCATGGCATCCGTTACAACGGCGGGGTTATCACAGCACGCGCAGTAGGCGGTGGTTGTGGTGTTACCTGCGGCATCGGTCACGCTTACCGTGCGGCCCGCGATGTCAGTCACCGTGGTAGTCGTGTTGCCGCGT
>JAZLFB010000012.1:0-21623 GCA_045615585.1 Akkermansia sp. | reverse complement strand
CCGCCTTACCGCCCCGCTTCGCGGTGCGCCCTTAACGGGGCCGTCGGCGGCTTTGTACGTGTTTCGCGCTCCGCGTAAAGGTGATTTCCGATGCAAAAATTTTACGCAAAGCGCGTGTCAACCGCATGGGGTATGCCACAGGCGCCCTGCAACCACCCCGCCATGCGGCGGGGTTATGGGGGGCGTAATGCAACCCGCCTTGCCCCACACGTTTCCACGTGTGGCTATACGTCGGACGTGCTTAGAGCACTTCTCAAAGTGTGTGCGCCGATGGCGCACAAGGCATACGATGCCATTCTGACGTTCCGTCAGAATGCCGCCTTCAATGCGGCGCAGGCAAAGCCCGCGCGTCCATGAACAAACACCTCGACAAATCCCCATTGGTCGATGTCAGTACCCTTCCACCAGCGTGGTGCTTTGGATGGGGACCGTGGCACCGGGTTTCACATCCGCCCAGTTGAACACCATGCGGAGGCGGTTGCGCGTGCCGTCCTCGCGAATCAGCAGCACATCCACGCATTGTTCACCCTTGGCGGTCTGGGACAGCCCTGCCAAATCCGACAGAGGGATGGCAACGTGAGAGGGTTGGTACTCCTCCTCGCCCTCAGGTGCGCCGAGAACGATGGGGAAGGCCACCGCATCGTAGTCCTGATTGATGACGTAGGGCGGGTCCTGCACATAGGCGTTGGCGTGGGCGACACCCCACAGCTCCATGTTGAGGTGCAGGGCGGTGCCGTCGAACGTCAGCTTAATATCCTTGGCTTCGCTGTAGTCGTGTGCGGCATAGAACTTCGTCTTGGTGCCTTTGGGGGCAAAGGTCTCCGAGCTGTCCAGAATATCGCAGCTCGCGCGGGTCAGGAACGTTGGCTTGCTGCCGAAGGTGTAGTTGCCGTTGTTCATGAGCGCCGTGCCCTGCGCGTCGCATTGGGGCTTGGTGGCGTTATTGTGCGGCAGATTCAGACCGTGACCCAGCTCATGCGCAAAGCCGCCGTACCACAGCGTGAGCAGCTTGCCCTCGCGATTGTCATGACCGATGTGTTTCAGCTCAAAGTCGGGGTAGTCGATGGCATAGCAGTTGGTACCGTCGCCGTGGAACGCCCAGCCGCCGGGGCTGCCGTGCACAATATCGGCGGTGGCGGGAACAGGGGCAAGGAAGAAGGTGTGATGGCTGCACTTGGTGCCGGGGTGAGCGGCAAAATATTCCTCCACCTCCTTGGCCTCTTTCTCCCAGCCGCGTTCCTTGGAATCGGCGTACACCGCCTGCTTCTCCTTACCGCGCACCAGATGAATCTGCACATTGCCGTTCTCCGTGCGGTTCAGCCCGAACGAACGCCCCGCGTAGCCGTTGCGGGTCATCTCTTTGCCGTAGTACTGCTGGAGGTAGAGCAGCAGCTCGCTCAAACGGCGTTCGTAATCCGCATACGGCTCCATATCGGCGGGTACAAAGTACACCACGTTCACTTGGTGTTCACAGGGCACCAGCGGAATGGAATCCGCCAGCAGCTCTTTGGCACGGTCGGAGAAATGGTCGGGTACAGCCACCGCCACGGCGGCGGGCTGCTCTTGGGCGGCTTCTTCCGCACCTGCACACATCGGCAGCCCCGCTGCCACGGACAAGAAAAGGAGATGTCGAAGTTTCATCGCGTGTAATCATACAGATTGCACCGCAACCTGTCACGCAAAAAGAAACGGCGCGGGAGGCGTACTCCCCCGCGCCGCTGAAAAGAATGAGCCGTCGGTGTTTTAGGCAACAGGCGTGACACCCTTCTTGAGGATGATGTTGCCGTACTTGGCCGTCTCACCGCTGATCACCACGGCGTAGGCCTTCTTGGCGCGCTCGTAGAACGCATAGCGCTCCATGCGTTCAATCTCGCCGTCGTAGGCAAGAGCCTTGCGGTACTTTTCTTCCACGGCGGGGTCCAGCGTGTCACCGGGTACGGCAGCCATCATGATGACGGGGGTGGCGTAGCTGTCCAGCTCGAAGAGGGGCAGCATGCCCGCCAGCAGAGCATCGGCACCGATGCCGTCGGCACGCACCACCGTTTCATTGAACGTGTGGGCGGGGAAATGGGCATCGGAAATCACAATCTCGTCACCATGGCCCATTTCGGCCATGATTTTGAGCAGCGAGGGAGAGATAACGGGGGAAATACCTTTCAACATAGCGCCCTGTATGTTGCCACAAATGCCCCGCAGCGTCAAGAACACAAGTGAAAAATATCGAGAGCGTTTTTCCAAGCGGATGAGGAAGGATTTGATTCCCTCTTCATTCGGCGATTGCGCTACACGTTGCATTCTGCCTTTTTCATGCGACAGTCGGAAAGAAAGAAAGAATTAATGCATGCAGTTGAAGGCAGAAAGTCCATTCCGGCATACGCACACGAAATCCCCCGAACAGGACAGGCACGCGCGTCGCCCCCCCTACCCCGCCTCTTTTGGTGCCTTTCGGGTACATTTCAACCCGCATTTGACACCCGAAATACTAAAAAATTTCAAAAAAAGATAGTTGGGGGTTGACCTTGACGGTTGGTGTGCTATTATGTTCTTACGTATGCATGCCGATCTCGAAAAATTAGTGGCTGCGGGTAAGATTCCCGCAGAATTTGCGGCCCGTTTGGATTTATTTGCCCCCGGTAAATATGTGATGCACCAGGACTGGGGCGTCGGCAAAGTTTCCGCTTGGTCCTTGGCTAAGAGCAAGGTCAAGATTGATTTTGAAAACAAGGAAGGTCATGTGCTGGGTCTGAAGCTCGCTTTCAACCAGCTGACTCCCATCCCCGAAGGTCACTTCCTGATTGCCTGCTTTGACGACCCCGAAGGTTGCCGCGCCCAAGCCGAGGGCAAGGACACCATCCTTGACTTTGTGAAGATGGTGCTGACCAAGAACCTCTCTCTGCGTGAAGGTATCGACGAAGTGCTGCCCATGCAGCCCGAAGATTTAGAGAAGTTCCTGAGCGGTCGCGTGATTCCCGCCGAGAGCTGGAAGAGCTGGTGGGAAAAGGCTCGTACCGCCATGCGCGACAACCCCACCTTCCGTCTGCCCACCAAGCGCGGTGAAGCCATTGCCCTGCGCACGGCCACCTCTGCCGCCGAAGCTCTGGCAGACGACTACGCCGATGCCAATTCCCTTTCCGACTGCGTGCGTATTCTCGACCAGGCTAAGCTGGACGTGCTGAAAGGCGAGTTCGCCATCACCGCCCGCCTCATCAAGGCCATGGAAGATGACATCAACAAGGGTCATCTGGAACCCCAGCACGTGCTGGAGCTCATCATCATCCGTGACGAGATTCTGGAAAGCGTTGCCGCCAAGGACGAAGACCGCGCCGCAATGGATGCCGCGCTGACGGAAGCCGGTGTGGACACCGTGACGACGCTGGCCGCCAAGCTCTCCACCGTCAGCTCCGAGGAAATCGTGGGCTACATCGGTGAGCTGTCCGTGGCCCGCCAGAACAAGATTTACGAAGCCCTGCCCGAAGCCATCGGCGAAGGCTGGCTGGCCTACGCCATGAACATCTTCCTGTTCGGCGGCGCCAAGGTGACTGCCGCTGCGGCAGACTTCATCATTGCCAAGGGTGCCAAGGAGCAACTGTTTGCCGACATCACCAACGGCATCTCCCGCCAGAGCCTCAGCCCCGACGTGCTGATTTGGATTTGCAAGGAACGCAACGACCTGTCCAAGGAAGTGGTGGACAAGACCCGCATGCCGCTGGGTGCCGCTCTGATTGCCGCCATCGAACGCGACAGCGCCGAGGGTGGTCCCAACCGCGCTCTGCGTCTCCGCAACCTGCTGTTGGAAGACAAGGAGCTTGCCCCCGACCTGGTGCGCGGCATCAGCGAGCTGGAAGCCCGCCCCTTCGCCAAGGCCATCTACGACTCCTCCGTGCTGCCTGAACTTGACCGCAACCTGCTGGTGGCCAACATGATGCAGGTGCATCCCACCTTGCAGGAAATCGTGCTGTCCCGCACGGCTCACAAGGAGAAGCAGAGCATGTTCGTCACCCTGCGCTCCTACGCCGCCCGCAAGGCCGAGCACGAGGACATCGTCAACGTCCGCATTCCCAAGAACAAGCACGACCTCGAAATCACCCGCGCAGAAGGCGACCTTCGCGAAAACGGCGGTTATCAGGATGCCAAGGCCACGCGTCAGGTGCTCATGCGCCGTGCGGAAGAACTGGCACGCCTGCTGGCTGTGGCCGAGCCGACCGACTTTGCCAATGTCTCCTGCGACGAAACCAACATGGGTACGCAGGTCACCTTCACCACCGACAAGGGTCGCGAAGTGGTCTACACCATTCTGGGTGCATGGGATTCCGACCCCGAACAGAACGTCATCGCCTACTCCTCCAAGCTGGGTGAGAAGCTGCTCGGTCACAAAGTGGGTGACACGCTGCGTCTGCCGCTCGAAATCGGCGGCGATCAGGTGATGATGACCATCAAGAGCATCGCCCCCGCTCCCAAGGCTCTCATCTACCCCGACGGCGAAATCCCCGCCGAATAAAGGAGCCGAAAAACAACGCTTTTTCACAGGCGCACCCCCAAAGGGTGCGCCTGAGTTGTAAAGTTGAAGGTTGAAATTGTTGAGTTCGGTGCCTACGGCGCAAGGAAAAACAATAAACGCAAAGCGACAACCAACCTCCTGTTTTAACAACAGCGGAACATTTCTAGCGAAGTGAGAGAAATGTATTTTAACGTCTCTAAAAGTCACCGAGGCAGACGCTTTGCGTTTAATCTAGGCTCTGTCACACAAAAGTGTTGATTCTTACGAGCGTTGATTATCAACGATTTCTGTAGAATATGGACTTCACAACTCCCCAAAAGTTCCCATTAAGCAGCACTTATCCACGATTTTTCAACACTCTGGTGTGACAGAGCCTTAATCTATCTCCCGCACGCGCAGCGTGCCTAACTTTATAATTTCAACCTTCAACTTTCAACCTTCAACTTTTCCTTGCTTCTTTCTCTCTCCTGCGGTATGCTGCGGTCATGCAACGCGTCAACCAAGCTCTCTCCACCTTCCGCAATCCCTACAACTGCGCTCAAACGGTGTGTGCCGCATTCGGACACAGTGATTTGTTGGAGCCGCTGGCTACCTGCGGGCGCGGCAATGCCCCCGGCGGCATGTGCGGCTCGCTTTACGCTGCCACCCTGCTGGCACCCGACAAGGCCGAGGCGTTGAAACAGGCGTTCATGGCGGCTAACGGCACCCTGCAATGCCGCACCAAGGGGGCGCCCTGCCGCCTTTCCTGCCCCGACTGCGTGCGCACCGCCGCCACGCTGTTGGTACAGGCGGGGCTGTAAGCGGCGGCAAAACCGCCCCGCTGCGTGCTTTTTGCTTGAAACGCGGCGGGAAATGTGGCACAGTTGGGGGAGCATAAAATCTCCTACCATGGCTGATAGCAACATCAAGATGATTGAGGGCGGCGTTACCGCTGCCAAGGGATTTGTCGCCAACGCGCTGAGCTGCGGCATTAAGAAGCCTGAGGCCACCCGCCTCGACTTGGCACTCATCTACTCCGAGCTGCCCACCACCTCTGCCGGTACCTTTACCACCAACCGCGTGCGCGCCGCCTGTGTGCGCGTGAGCCAGAGCCACCTGCGCCGCGGCAATATCCGCGCCATCGTAGCCAACAGCGGCAACGCCAACGCCTGTACGGGCGCGGCGGGTGTGGCTGTGGCTCGCAAGGAATGCAGCATCGTGGCCAAGAATCTGGGTCTGAAAGCGGGCGAAGTGGCCGTGTGCTCCACGGGTGTTATCGGTTTGCCCATGCCCATGATGCGCATTGAACCGCGTCTGCCCGAGCTTTGCCGAAACCTCTCTGCCGCCAACGGTCACAACGTGGCCAGCGCCATCATCACCAGCGACACCCGCGAAAAGGAAGTGTCCGTAGAGGTGAACATCGGCGGTAAGCCTGTGCGCATCGGCTCCTGCTGCAAGGGTGCGGGCATGATTTCCCCCTGCATGGCTACCATGATTTGCCTGATTTGCACGGATGCCGCCGTCTCCCGCGAGGATTTGGATGCCATCGTACATGACGGTGTGGAGCACTCCTTCAACCGCATCACCATTGACGGCGACATGAGCACCAACGACACCTGCCTTGTCATGGCGAACGGTGCGTCGGGCGTGAAGCTCTCCCCCGGCAAAAAGGGGTGGAAGGATTTTGTGGCGGCGTTGCATTTCGTGATGATGGAACAGGCCAAGCACATTGTGCAGGACGGCGAGCGCGTCACCAAGTTTGTGACGGTGAAGGTGAGCGGTGCGCCCACCCCCGCCGAAGCCAAGAAGGTGGCGGAAGGCGTGGCCAAGTCCTCCCTTGTGAAGAGCTCTTGGAACGGCGGCGACCCCAACTGGGGGCGTATCATTCACGCCGTGGGCTACAGCGGCTCGCGTGTGCGTGAGGAGAAGGTGGATATCGACATCGCAGGGCTGCCCGCCTGCCGCGGCGGCATGCAGACCGATACCCCCAGCGATGACCTGCGCGACCGTGTGCAGGCGCGTGAGTTCGAGGTGGCTATCAACCTAAACATGGGTGACTGCGACTATGTGGTGTACACCACCGACCTCTCCCCCGAATATGTGGATTTCAACCGCTCCGAATACGCCTACTGGAACCAGGCCAAGCAGGACGGACTGACAAAATAAGATTTGTCGGATTTGTCGGATTTGAGATTTTTCGGATTACTAAGTCAGGCGCGGCAGCGCCGCGCGGGTAACCCCCCGCGCCGTAGGCGCGACGAACTCTGCACTTCAAACATCAAACTTCAAACATCAAACATGAAACGCATTCTTCTTCTGCCGTTGTTGGCGTTCCTGTTCTGCTCGGCTCCTGCGGGGGCGGAGCAGGGGGAGCGTACCGCCACCATTACCCTGCAGGCCAAGAAATCGAAAAAGGACAAGGCCGATGATGATTCCGCCAAGCCTGAAAAGAAAGGCAGACCTGAAAAGGAAGTGGTGCGCGACCCGCGCAAGGCCGCTGCCGCCAAGAAGAAAGAGATGCGCGAAAAGGGCATTAAGACGGTGCGCGTAAGCGGCCCTTCCGATTGGCCCAAGCGCATTCCCGTGCCCAAGGATATCACCCTGCAAAAGATTGGGGAGTCGGCAGACCCTCAGCAGCCCGGCTTTTGCTATGCGAGCAATCACTACGAGTTCAACTCTCAGGTAGAACTGACCGAAGCGGGGCAGAACATGATCGGTCGCCTGTTCGAATGCACCTATGCGGCGAATCAGGCCATCAGCAAGGTGGTGCCTGTGCCGCGCTGCGATGTTCCGCGTGTAGAAAAGCTGCGCTATAAGGTACGCTTGGTGAAAAATCAGGCCGAATACGCGGCGCAGGGCGGGCCTGACGGCTCGGCGGGCGTGTTCAAGCATGCCACGCGTGTGGATCCGACAACGGGTAAACCCTTCCCCATCAAGCAGGAATCCGATATTGCTACGGACTTTGTGCTGGTGCCCCTCAACGCCTTGGGGTTGGATGAAAAAGCCCGCATGGTGAAGCCCGATATTGACACCCACACGCTGGTGCATGAAGCCACCCACCAGAACTTCGTGATGAACAACATGCCCATTTGGGCTAACGAGGGCTGGGCGGAGTATGTGGGCTACGTTCCCTACATGGGGGAAGAGCTGGACTTTGACCGCCTGTTCTCGCAGATTGTCTACAAGGCTCAACAGAACGCCGATGCGTTGAATTGCCCCTTCACCCTGCATGACCTGATGGTGATGAGCCAAGAGGACATGTACGGCTACATGGGCAGCCGACAGGCTGATACCTACACCGTGAGCGTGATGACCATTGCCTTCTTTGTCCATTTGGACGGCAAGCGCGGCTTGGAAGCCATCAAGGCCTACATGAGCGCGCTGATTGAGGGTACCCCCAACGAGGAAGCCGTGGCAGAGCTTGAAAAAGCCTACGGCGGTGCCGAAAAGCTGCAAAAAGCCTTTGTGCAGGCTTGGAAACGCAAGAAAGTCACCATCTCGTTCGCCAAGTAAAACGAAGAGAGCATTTTCGATTGAGCCGTTCGGCGGAACGCCGAACGGCATTCCTGTTGCCGGAAATATCTGCATTTCTCCGACAAATCGGGATTTGTACTTACAACTCCCCGTTTCTCAATCCGACATGGGAGATACCCATACACTAAATCAAGCTGCTGCGCCTTTTGGAGCCGGCATTAAAGGACTCGTAAGGTTGGTAAAGGACGGTGAGGAGCAAGGCGGGTATTCGCTATCTGTTATGCGGCTATGGCACATGCAGCGTTGTCATAGAGAGAAAGCCCCCATGAAAGAGAAAATCGTTTGCCTTGTCTGTTCTGTGTTGATTCCGCTGTTGGCTATTCCGCTGGCGGCTGATGCTTATTTTGCCGCGCGCTCCCCGCTACAGACGCCGCCCGCGCCGCATTCCTTAAATGATTTGTCCCATGCACGACCCGCGCAGCGTTGAGTCGCAGAAACGCACTTTGCAGGCAGCCCATTTGCCGGGTCACCGCACTATTGCAAACATGTATAAAAAAGGAGCGGCTGCTGTTGCAGCCGCTCCGAAAGTTGCGTAAACAAGTGGGTTTACTTGTCGGAGGGGGACCATTCCTCGGACTGCAGGGCAGCCAGATTGAAGGCCTGTTCCAGACCCACCATGTCGCCGGCGCGCACGGTCTCGAAGGCGGCCGTTTCGCGGCGCAGCTGCTCGGGATCGTAGTTGACAGCCTTGATGGAAAGACCGATGCGGCGTTCCACCTTGTCCACCTTGATGACGCGAGCCTTGATGGCGTCGCCCACCTTGATGACGTCCTTGACGCGCTCCACGTGCTCTTCGGAGAGCTGGGAGATGTGGATAAGACCGTCGATGTCGCCGTCGAGGTTGACGAAAGCACCGAAGGAAGCAATCTTGGCCACGGAGCCTTCCACCAGATCGCCCACCTTGAAGCGGGAGTCGATGGATTCCCAGGGGTCGGTCTCAAGCTGCTTGATGCCGAGGGAGACACGCTGGTTTTCCTTGTCGATGTTCAGCACGCGGGCTTCCACCACGTCGCCCTTCTTGAGGACTTCGGAGGGGTGGTTGATCTTGCGCGTCCAGCTCATATCGGACACGTGAATCATGCCGTCAATGCCTTCCTCCAGAGCCACGAAGGCGCCGTAGGGCGTAAGGTTACGCACAGCACCGGAGATGATGGTGCCAACGGGGAAGCGGGTTTCGATAGCGTCCCAGGGGTTCTCGTCCAGCTGACGGATACCGAGGGAAATCTTCTGCTCTTCCACGGAGATGTTGAGCACGATGGCTTCGATTTCCTGGTCGAGGGAAAGCACGTCGGAGGGACGGGTGATGCGCTTCGTCCAAGACAGCTCGGACACGTGCACCAGACCTTCCACACCCTTCTCCAGCTCGACGAACGCGCCGTAAGCCAGAAGCTTGGTGACGCGACCAGCCACGCGGGAGCCGATGGGGTACTTCTTCTCGATGTCGGCCCAGGGGTTGTCGGAGAGCTGCTTGAGACCCAGGGAGACGCGTTCCTTGTCGCGATCCACGTCCAGAATGAGGACGTTCAGCTCCTGACCGATGTGCAGCACCTCGGAGGGGTGGTTCACGCGGCCCCAGCTCATATCGGTGATGTGCAGCAGGCCGTCCATGCCGGACAGGTCGACGAAAGCACCGAAGTCGGTGATGTTCTTGACGATACCCGTGACCTTGTCGCCCACGTTGACCGTCTCAAGGAAGCGCTGGCGCTGTTCGCTGCGCTCGGCCTCGATGACCTCGCGGCGGGAAAGCACGATGTTCTTGCGCTCGTCGTTGACCTTGACAATCTTGAACTCGTAGACGTTGCCCACGAACTCGTTGAGGTCCTTCGGGGGGATGATGTCCACCTGAGAGCCGGGCAGGAACGCCTCGACACCCACGTTGACCATGAGGCCACCCTTGACCACGCTCTTGACCTTGCCCTTAACGAGACCGCCGTCCTTGTAAACGGCCACAATCTTGTCCCAGTTCTGCTTGTGGGCAGCCTTCTCTTTGGAAAGGACGACGAGACCTTCGTCGTTTTCGAGGCTCTCGATAAGCACCTCGATTTCATCGCCCACTTCAATTTCTTCGTCCTCAAACTCGGAGACGGGGATGACGCCTTCGGACTTGTACTTGATGTCCACGAGGACAACCTGCGGGCGGATTTCAAGGATGGTACCGTTGACGATGTCACCCTTACGGAAAGTAGGAAGCGTAGAATTAATCAAAGCTTCCAAATCAGTGTTACTCATTTGTGTTTGGTTAGGTTAATGGTTGCCGCTCCCTCTGAGGCCCCTACAACGGTGGTTAAGAGGGCGCCTGTGCGCCACCGTGCGGAAGCGGTTCGCCATTTTAGCTTTTTTTGTCTTGCGTAGCAAGCCTTTTTTCGCAGAAAGACAAAAGAAGTTGTAAGTTGAAATTGAAAGGTTAGGAACATTGCGCGTGCGCGATAACAAAGTATGCAAAGTAACGGCTGCGGGAATAATACAAAATCAAAGTCGCTTTTTACAGGTGACTAGTCACCCGAAAGTGCACCGTTTTTTTTGGGGGGGATGGGGGCTTGCCACGGTGAAGCCCAACAGGGCAAAAGCGGGTACATAAAAAAGCACCCGCTCGATGAGGAGCGGGTGCTGAAATGTGTTGCCGTAGTTTATCGCTTTACTTGCGCTTGCGGCGGGCGGCCAGAGCGGCGAGAGCCAGCAGGCTCAGCGTGGCGGTGGCGGGTTCGGGGACAGACTTGTCTGCAATGCTCACCGTTGTACCCCAGTAGCCAATGACGTATTCGTTGGGGTTAATGGTAACAGCCGAACCTTCACCAATGGTCAGCGTGCTGAACACCTCGGAGGCATCATACCAACCTTCGCTTACTTCACCCAAGGCACCCAGCGTCAGGCTTTCCACCCCCGTGAAGAGGATGGTAATAGCCAGCGGACCTTCGGAAGAAGCATTGGGCAGTGTCAGGGCTTCCTTGCTCACATTACCTTCGCTGTCAAGACCAAGGGTTACGCTGCAACCCATCTCAAGACTGCTGCTCATGGTCATGGTACCGCCGGAAACAGCCAGATTGGCGTTAATGGTAGAGCCGGAACCCGTAACCGTCAGGTTGTTGAGTGTCAGCGTGTTGTTGTGGCTTTCCTCAGTGCCGAGCATCACAGTCTTGTCGCCGCCAATTACCAAGCCGCCGAGCTTGACATTACCCTCGGTCACCGTCAGGTCGGCCAGAGCCTTCACCGTACCGGAACCGCCCAGCTGCTTCACCGTAGAAGCTGCCTTCACCGTCAGGTCACCTTCTTCAACCACAATACTCTTAATATCGTTAAGTGCACCTGTGAAGATTTGCTCACCGGCACCTGTCTTCTTGATAGTCAGGTGATTCTCGCCGTCAATCGTAGCAGCGGAGGAAGCCGTAGTGTCGGAGACCGTGTTGATGGTCAGCGTACTGTCGTTCTTGGCACCCGTGCTGTCATTGGCAACGGCAACTCCGATAGAGCCGCTGCCGGTCAGACCGCCGATAGAGGAATCAGCGTTAATCATCAGCTTGGTGCCGTCATTCAGATTCAGCTTTGTGCTGACAGCCGCCACAGAGCCGAAGAACACGATTTCACCCTTCGTGACATCAATGGCACCGCCACCCGTCACATCAGTCTTGTTCATGTAGAGGCCCTTGGTGTTGCTGACGGTCAGCGTGTGACCGCCCATGGCAAGAGTTGCCGTATCCGTACCGCCGTTCTTTACCATGCTGATGGCCTTGGAGCCGCCGATGACAGCATTGCCGCTCAGCGTGACGTTCTGCAGACCATTGCTGAGAGAGTACAACTCACTGCCATTGTTCACAATGTTGCCCGCCGTGGTAATGGCATTGGCAATGGTGTTGCCGTTCACATCCAGCGTAGCACCGGAGGCAATGGTGACAGCCCCCGTACCCAGCGAGGCGGCATTGCCCATGACGATGGTACCTTCGCTAATCGTGGTGCCGCCATTGTAATCGGAGGCGGCACCGAGCGTCAGGGACCCGGCACCGGCTTTGACAAGGACCGGAGTGCCGCCGTTCTTCTTCAGACCGTTAGCAATCACCAGCTTAGCATTATCTGCCACGGTAATCGTGGTGGAATTCTGGCGCAGCTTGAGCGTCACATTGCTGTCCACCGTGGAAACGGTGGGGTTGGCGGCGGTGGCACCATCAGCCGCGTTCACGGTCAGCGTGGTGTAGTTACCGGCAACATTGTTATTGTTGAACAGGTCAATCGTTGCCCCCTCGTTACCGGAGATGGTGGCACCCGTCAGGGTGATAGCCATCTTCTGGAAGGTCTGGTTGTACATGTTCCCGGCAGCCTGCCCCGGACGCTGACCGGCGGCAGAAACAAACAGCTTGCCGCCCTGCTCGATATTCAAAGCCGTGACGTTGTTAATGCCCCAGCCAAGGGAGTCATTACCGGCGAGGTCCAGCGTAGCGCCGTTCTTCACGGTGACTTCACCCTTAATCAGGCCCGTCTCGTCGCCATCCGTCAGCTTCAGCGTACCGGCCGTGATTGTTGTTGTGCCCGTGTAGGTATTTTTGGCAGAGAGCGTCAGCGTGCCGCTGCCGACCTTGTTCAGGGAGATGGCACCGGAGATAATACCGGCGAACTCACCCGCGCCCACCTGCAACTCCGTAGCTGTGGCAGAGGTGGTCACCGTGCTGCCGTTCACACCGCTCAGGGTGCCCACGGTAGCCGTGTCCGTCGTCAGCAGCAGGGCAGACTTATCACCACCGTCCAGATTCACCGTGGCGTTCTGCAGGGCTGTATCAGCCGTAGCCTTCAGGGTCACCTTCGAGCCGGCAACGGTGTTTTTGCTGTTCTTACCCACAACGTAGGTGCCGCTAAAGGTGTTGTCCGCATGGGAAATGGTATAGGTTTCCGTCCTGTTGTTGGCACCGCTCGTCATATACACATTGGCGGAACCGCTGACAAGACCGGCCAGTTCGATACCCATCTTACCCCAGTCGGAGTTCATGTTGATGTCACCGGAGACCAGATTGACGTTGCCCGTAAACTTGGCACCGCCGTCGTACAGGCTCAGTGTACCGCCCTTCATGGTCAAATCGCCGTTAAAGGTCTTGGTATTATTCTCGAGGTTTTCCGTACGCAGGTCCAGCGTACCATTGCGAACTTCAATCGCGGTGCCGTAGTTGTCACCAAAATCATTCGCATTCTTAGCACCGAGAATCAACGTGCCGCCGCCGTCAATCACCAACTTGCCGTTATTTGCCACGCCGCTGCCCAACAGAGAGGAAACAGCTGCCTTGGTCGTTACATTCAGCGTACCCGCGCCCTGCTTGAACAGGGTGTGACCATTCAGCTCAAAGACGCTGTTGATGGTCGTGTTGGAGCCACTGTTGGCGTAAATGGTCGGCAGCAGGGAGTCTCCGATGCCGCTCTCGCTGAAATCGGCAATCGTAATTTTGTTTGTAAATGTACCCTTGTCGGAAACAATCTGACCGCGCACACCCAGCTCTACCACGGCATCGCTGCTGATGTTGTTGCTAGTGTAGAAAAGCGTGCGGGCGGAGGCGCCGGTAATGTGGAGCGTGCCGTTGAAGCTCCCCAACTGGGAGTTATCCCCCTTGCCGTAATCGCCGGTAATCTTGACTACGCCATTGCCGAAAACAGCTCGGGATGGCACAGCATTACCCGTGATATTCGTCAAAGTACCATCCACCCAAATGCCGGCGACAAGATCCGAAGAACCGGAAATGGCGGAGTTAACAGAGTTCACCGTCACATTGCCTTCCTGTGCGACACAGTAATACTTGGCACCGGCACTGAAGCTCTTGTTGTCGGCAGCCCATGTTTCAATCGTCTGGGTCACACCGCCGATAGACATCTTCTGCGTGCCGGTTCTGGCGACGCTGCCGGCACCGCCGGCCAGCGTGTATGTTGCGCTGCCGTTCTGTAGACCGCTTTCATGCACCGCGAGGGTTACGGAGCTTTGCACCACGTTGTCGGCAGCCAGAGTCATGCCGTCGGACAGAGTCAGCGTGGAACCGGTGCCAAGGTTGATGCTCTTGTTAATACCCAAAGTACCCGTGCCGCTCACCGTCACGTTGGCATTGTTTGTCAGCGCGATAGAGGAAGAAGCAGACAGTGTCAGAGTCTGACCTTCGGCAATGGCAATCTCCTGCGTGCCGCGCAGGTTGATGGAACCGGATGTCGTTTTAATCGTAAAGCTCTTGTTAATCGAAGAACCGGAGGTTTTGTTATCCACACCGATATAGAATGTACGATCTCCTGCATTCTCAAGGGTTGTGATAGTGGAGTCCGCATCAACAATCACACCGCCGATGGTGAGATCGTTGAACTGCACCTGGGACGTAGTGGCCGTACCGCCGGCAACATAACGCAGCGTATTATCGGATTTGTTATTAGCACTGGCTTCGCCATATCCGACCGTATTCGTGCCGACAACGAATTCGCCGTCCACAATCGTCGTCTCCGTAAAGGTGGCGTTGTGCAGATACTGATTGCTGCCATTCTTAGGTGTGTACGTGTAAATCGTACCGCCGTACGTTACTTCAGCCATTGTCGGTACGGCAAGAATCGCACCGAGAATCGCGCTGAGGAATAGTGTTTTCTTCATGTTGTTTGTTTAGTATGTTTTACTTATGTTGTTAAGAGGAGCCGTGTTCTTACCTCTTGCGCATTGAAGTCGCCGCACGCCTCCGCGCGGGAGTATAGCTGATTACGAAAGAGATATCAAGCCAAATATGTTAGATTTTTGCAGAATTTTTTACTTTCGTTCGGCAAGTTTTGAAAGGCAAATTATTGAAATTTTGAAACAAGTCGTAACTGATTGTTTTACAGCGGGGTAGGTGAGAGATAAAACGAGGCGTTCGCCAACGGTGGAAGGTGTTAAATTTTCACCGATTTTGCAGGGGAAAATGCTCTTAAACAGGCGGGGTGGGTTTAAACAGAAAATGACCTGTAAAAAACGCCGCGCCGCGCGCGTTTTCCGCCCGCGCGGCGGGGGCCGAATCGGGTGTATACCCACCCGCGAAAACGGAATGCGAAATGGGGAGTTTGTGGGGAAGTTGGAAGTTTGAAGTTGGAGGTTGGAAGTGTTTGAATAATGGCGCACCAAAGGTGCGCGGAATTTTAGGCGGCATTCTGACGGCACGTCAGAATGTCATCGTGTGCATTGTGCGCCAACGGCGCACACACTTTGAGGAGTGCTCTAAGCACGTCCGACGTATAGCCTCGGGTGGAAACCCGTGGGACAAGGCGGGTGGCATTACCCCCCCCATAACCCTGCCGCATGGCAGGGTGGTTACGGAGCGACGGTGAATCTGTTCTTGTACGTGTTTCGCGCTTTGCTTCATTCTCCTGTACCCCGAAATCCACTCTGAACGAGGAGCGCGAAACACGTACAAGAGACGTGCCACCCACCCCTTGGTACCACCCTGCCATTCGGCAGGGTTTGGTGTGGGATAAAATCACGGTGGATATCCCCAACTCTCACGAGTTGGGCTAAAATTCTTATCGCCTAAAGGCTCAACGGACGCGCGGGCTTGAGGCCCGCGCAACATCCCCACAAATCCCTATTTATCGGGTGATACCATCATCTCTGCAGGATGGTAATGCGTTCAACTCTCCAACTGCTTCTGCACCTGTTGGGTGCGTTGGGTTATGTGCTGTTGCAAACGGTTTACTGCGTCTTCCTCTGCCCCGCCGGCAAGGCACATTTGTGCTGTTTGTTGGCATGAGTGGGTGATGCTTTGCACAATGTTTGCCACTTGCTTCATGACCGTTTTGGGGGATAAGGACAGTTCTTGGGCAAAGAGCCCCCAGCGGCGGGATGAGACATAGTGCGACCATTGTTGCCCGCCGATACGCATGGCCAATTTCTTTTGCAGCTTACGCCCGTAAAAGGTTGTGCTCAATAGGTCGTAAAAGGGTGCCAGTTGCAGGGAGTTGCCGCGCTGCAGCATAGAGAGATTTTTGGCGTGGGCATCATTATTGCCGATGCAGAGGTTAAAGGCCGCCCATTGCACCAACAGCAGCAGGTCTTTGGCAGGGCTGTATGAGTAGCGGCGAATCATATCGGCACAACGCGCAAAACCGGGGCCGCCCTCACTTTCATATTTCAAGGCTGAACTTAAACCTGAAAGCTGGCAAAAATCCTCCTGCGGTATGCGGAGGGGATGAAAATCGGCACCGCGGCGGTCGTAGCGCTCTATAACCAACACCTTGTATTGCGGCAGGGGTAGGATTTCCGTTGCGGGAACAGGCAAGCCGATGTGCTGCGCTAACTGCATGCAAAAGAACTCATTCAACACGGAATGGGGAAAGTGGGGGATGGGTAATTTGATAATGCAATTGCTGGCAGCCCCGCTGCGCGGTAGGTAATAGGCACCGTTTTTGCGAAACAGCGGCAGTTTGTGCTGTGCCCCGGCAAGGGAAAGACTGGTACCCGCCCGCCCTGCGGCCATGGGGAGGTTCGGCAAGCGATTCAGCTCTGCCTGTAGCTCTTGCGGCGACAAGGGGGTATAGGTTCCATCGGCACCCGCCCCACCCACGGAAAAAGCCCCGGCACAATCCAGCCCGATGTGGCTGAGCAACCCGAACACATTTTCGCGGCTGACCTGATAGTGGTCTGCCAAGATTTTGCGAATACCCTCTTCCGGCAGTAGGTTTTCAAAAAAGCTGCGGACACAATCGCCCGAATGATGCTGTTGGCTGCGTGGCAAGGTAACGGAAATATCAAAACCTACCTGTTGCCACTGCGGGTCATAATTCAGCTCGCAGAAGCCGTTGTCGTTTTGCAACAGGTCTGCCACATGTTGTGCGCCGTAGTATACAGGGAGAGATTTCATGCTTCATGGTTCCTTTCCGTGTCCTGTTCTCCTTCGCGGGGGAGCAAGTGGAACTCCACCCCCAGCAAGGACAGTATGTGCAGCACCATGGAGATGCTGACCCCGCGCTTGCCGCGCTCCAGTTCGCTCAATAGGCGCGGGCTGCATTGCGCAACTGCGGCCAAATCCTCCATCGTCAGCCCCTGTTGTTTACGGCGCTCACGGACAAGAGCGCCCAATTGCTGTTCCGTTGAAATAAGCATATTCCTAATTGGGAATATTTTAACCCTTCAAGGCAGAAAATCAAGACTTTTTTCCGAATTGGGAATATTTTGTTTCAAAACAAGCACTTTTACCAAAAATATTCCCAAAAGGGAAAATTGTTCAACCGCCCCCTCCACCGCAGCGCATCTCTTTCGTAATCAGCTATACTCCCGCGCGGAGGCGTGTGGCGACTTCAATGCGCAAGAGGTAAGAACACGGCTCCTCTTAATATCACAAACAATACATAATCAATACACAACAATGAAATTACATCTACCGAAGCCCCTGTTTGTGGCGGTGATGAGTGTGCTGGCAATTGCGCCCGCCACGGCTACCATAACAGTGAATGACGAGGCCAAAACGGTTACAGTAAGCGGTTCTTATAACCGCGACATCAGCCCGGATACAGCCGATGGTGTCAACTCCATTGCGGCAAAAACTAACGGAACTGAGACAACAAGCGTGACCGTGCCTGACGGTTACAAGCTGGTAATTGATACGGAAGCAGGCAATACAACCAATAACTGGCTTGCCAATAGCGCCCACACATATGCCGGTTTGTTGCAAATCGGTGATGGTGTCAACGATAGCACAACGGGCTTCATTCTGACCAATGGTAATGCTAACACCAACATGACCTTCACCGGAAAGGTGACGGGTAGCGGCATTTTCCAAAAGACTTCCGGTGGCACCGGTATGAAATTGAATTTCACCGGCGATGTGACAGAATATACGGGTAACATGAATCTGAATGCCTCCGCTGCATGGACGCTCACTTTCGGCAATGGCGGTACAGCACCGACAACAACAGCGCAGGCGGGTGCTTCCGGCACGGGAACCATCACCTTCAACTCCGGCAATAATGATTTGGTGTACAATTACGGCTCCGCTGAGGCTCCGGTTTATCTCACCAACGCTATTGTAAAAGGTGCTAATGGTACAGCAAAAGTTACTCTGAAGGGTGGTGCTTCATATAATTTGTTGAAGAATGCCACTATTGACGTTCTGACCTTCGCTGACGGATCTACGCTTACGGTAGGTGGCGGAAATACGCTGAATATTACCGGTGGCACCAGTGAAATCATTCCGTCGGGTAATGGTTTTACTACCATTCAATACAATGTAGGTAACAACATTTCTTTGGCGGATACCGCAACCCTGAAGCTCAACGGTCTGACAGCCACCATTTCCGATGGTGTTGCCAGCGCCACGGGAACGACCTACTGTGTGCAAGAGAGCGCAGAATTCAACAAAGCCAGCATGAGCAGCTACACGGGTGCCACCGCATTCCTGATTAACAACGGTGCCACTCTTAGCATCACGGAAACAGCCGACGAAGGCAATGGCATCATCTATGGTGCCGTGACGGTGAAGACCGGCGGTGTGCTTCAGCTGGAGAAGAAAGATGCCATGGGGTGGCAAAACAACAACGTGAAAACGCTCTTGGTGGAAGATGGTGCCGAGGTGAAGCTGACGCACGACAACAACGAAACCTTCGGCGGTGTGCTGACCCTGCAGGGCAATGCCAAGATTTCCGGTGCCAATGCCCGCTGGGATATGTTCACCAATTCCTCCGCTACAATCGCAGCCAATGCCAACGCAACACTTGACATCAAGGAACTGAAGCTTCGCCGTAATGATACGACCTTTTCGCTGGGGAACAGTGCTACGCTGACTATCAACGCCAATATCACGAACGCGGCCGCCGACAACGAAGGTAACGGCAAACTTATCATCACGGCCAACAACGGCTCCGGCTCTGTTGTGAACCTGAACGGTGGGGCAGACCTTGTCGGTCTCCAAGTCGGCGGTGTGACGGCTAACATCAACGAGGACATGACGTTGGGGCAGCTCATGCTTTCCAAGAACAGTGCCCTTACAACGGTGAATGTGGCCGCCGGCAAGACGGTGACTATCACCGGAACGACGATGCCGAGCAGCAACGGCTCTTTCGAACTCGCCAACTGGTCTCAAAATAACGTCCTCAACATCGAAGGTACACTGATTGCCAATTCCGGTATTACCACAGAAGGCGGTAATGCTTGCCCCGTGGTGAATATTAAGAACGGTGGTACTCTCACCATGAACGCCGGTCTGGCTGCCGTGCGTCGCGAAAACAACCCCGGTGTCACCGGCTTTACGACCATCAACGTAGAATCCGGTGCTACGCTGAATATGGGCGGTACGGCGGCTCTCGCCGACACCACACTCATCACAGTGAATGTGAAGGACGGTGCTACGCTGGGCGGCGCCTACGGAAGCGGTTCAACGGCCATCATCAACAAGAACTTCGTGGTGGCGAACGACGCAACGGTGACCCTGCAAACGTCTGCCGAGAAGGCTCTGACGCTCAACGGCACCTTCGGCACCGCGACGACTTCCCTCATCCTGCAGGGTGGCGGTCAGGCCACTCTGGGGGAAGCCACGTCGGCTCTTAAGTCCGTCAACATCAAGGAGAACACGGCTCTCACTCTTGACGGTGCCACCACCATCAGCAACGGTCTGACCATCGGTTCGGGCGCTTCCATCGTTACCAACGGCACGCTGACGCTCGCAGGCACGGCCTCCTACACCGGCACGACGCAGACGCGCGGTGAGACCCCCACAGATAGCAACGGCTTCGGTGCCACCATCACCTATGCCAACGCCTTTAGCGGCGAGGGCACGGTTAACAGCACAGCTACATGGACACTCAACGGTACGGCAGCTACGCTCAATGGTAAGGAACTCTCCTACAGCACCGCCACAAACGTGTACTACATCAACACCAATGCTGCCATCACGAATATTACGGCTGACCACATCGGCAACGCTGACGGCAACATTTCCTCTAATGTGACGCTGACCGGCAATGCCAGCACGGTCGGCATGAAGCTGACAGGCACGCAGACGGGTGCCACCTACACCTTCTCCGGCAGCATTACGGGTGCCGGCAACCTGGTGATTGAACCCACGAATCCCGCGGCTGAGAAGCTTGCTGACACTTATGTATTCAGCGGTGATATCAGCGGCTGGAAGGGTACCGGCAGCGGTTCCTTCATTGCCACCAGCAACACTGCCCTGACTTTCACGGGTAATGCTACGGAGATTAATGTCAACACAATTGCCTCCGGCGGTCATATCTCCACGACCTACAACCACGGCAAAGAGGTCGCCGTCAACGGCGAGGTCATGAACGATAAGTGGACCAAGGGCACCATCAACCTTACCGTCACGAACAACACCACGGTGGACTTCAACGGCACCGTGCATGCTGATGCCCTGACCGTGAACAGCGGTTCTACCGCTAACTTCACCAAAGCCGGCAGCAACGTGAAGGCGATTGCGGGCGAAGGTACCGTCACCGTGGGCGAAAACGCCGACCTGACCGTGAGTTCCGCTTCTACGATTAAGCAGCTGGGCGGTCTCGGTACGGTGAAGGCCCTGGACGACCTGACCGTGACCGAGGGCAATGTATCGCTCGGCGGCTTGGAAATTGCCGGCGACAAGACTGTGATGCTCGGCACTGAGGAAAGCCACAACAACACCATCACGCTCAACAACCTGACGGTTACGGGTTCCGGCTCTACCATTAATGCCAATCTGGCTGTTTCCGGTGGTACCATGACTATGAGCAGCAGTCTTGAGATGGGTTGCAGCGTAACCCTTGGTCTTGACAGCAAAGGTCATGTGAGCAAGGAAGCCCTGACACTGCCCAATGCTTCTTCCGAAGGTCCGCTGGCTATTACCATCCTCTTCACGGGGGTGGACAGCCTGACGCTGGGTGCCTTGGGTGAAGTGAGCGAAGGTTGGTATGATGCCTCCGAGGTGTTCAGCACGCTGACCATTGGTGAAGGTTCGGCTGTTACCATTAACCCCAACGAGTACGTCATTGGCTACTGGGGTACAACGGTGAGCATTGCAGACAAGTCTGTCCCCGAACCCGCCACCGCCACGCTGAGCCTGCTGGCTCTCGCCGCTCTGGCAGCTCGTCGTCGTCGCCACTAAACATAGGCTACGGCATCTATCTTCAGCATCCGCCCCTTCGTGGGCGGGTGCCTTTTTTTGCAACAACCGCCGTGGCTCCTCCTCCTCGGTGCTATCGCACCACGTTGCCTCAGTGCCGCCCCACGGCACTTCGCCCTTCGGGCAAACCCTATCGGGTTTGGCTACCCGCCCTTACCGCCCGCTTCGCGGGCGCACCCTTCGGGTGGCCGTCGGGCGTGTTGCCGCCGCAAGTAAAGCGACAAGCAACGGCAACACATTTCAGCACCCGCTCCTCACCGAGCGGGTGCTTTTTTGTGTGCAAAGTACCCGCTTTCGTCCTATCGGGCTTCAGCGTGGCAAGCCCGCCCCCCCAAAAAAACGGCGCACTTTCGGGTGTCTATACACCCGTCAAAACGCCGATTTTTCGGGTTGCATGCAACCCGCCGAGGGGGTGGGAAATCAGGTGTCTATACACCCGCAGAAACGTGCAAAATTTCGGGTTGCTAGTAACCCGCAGAAAAGTTGCCGCATCGGGTGTGAGTACACCCGCCGAGGGAGCGGGATTTCAGGTGTCT
>JAZLFB010000011.1:0-2466 GCA_045615585.1 Akkermansia sp. | reverse complement strand
CCTGACCGGCGAGACCGACAACTTGTTTGACCGGGAGCAGGTGCAGAACGGCGGCGAATTCGAGGCCAAACCCGCCGTTTCCCGCCCCTCCGTCGCCGCAGAGCAGAAAAAGGCTGCCGAGGCCGCCGAACACCGCCGTCTGGAATGGAAAGCGAGTCAGGACGAGGCCGAGCTTCAGTACCAGTTAAGGCGCTTAGAATCTGCCGCCCGCGAGCTTGAAAACGGACTCCGCCAACTCGACCGCGAGGCTGAATCCGCCGCCCGCGAGCTTGAAAACGAACTGCGCAACCTTGACCGCGAAGTAGAATCCGCCGCAAGAGATTTAGAAAACGAACTCCGCAATCTCCAATTCGATTCCGATTTTTAATCCTCCGCGCCCGCAAGCGTGCCGACTTGTCACGCAATCTTGTCTCGGCGTAGCCCCGTCAGGGGCGTGTTTAGCGGAGACGGAAGCGCGCAGCGCGGCTGCGGGACTTTACACTTCCAACTTCTTTTCTTTCCTACTTATTTCCTACTTATTTCCCCCTTTCTCTCTTGACACTGCGGGGGCGGCGCGGTAAAATCCCCGCAGATGCGTGGGCTGTTTCAATGCGCAAGAGACAGACGGTCGCACCTGCACTCCATCAACACCATTTCTGATAGACTATGAAAAAGACTCTCATCGCCCTCTTCGCCCTTGCCGGCGCCGCTGTGGCTGATTCCGTTCCCTACACCGTCCAGCTGGATAACATGCTGGCTTCTCAGACCGGTTGGACAACCATTAACGGTTCCGCCAACTGGGGCACCTCCGGGCAGGTTAAGGTGAACGGTTGGAACAGCGGCGTGTTCCAACAGACCTTTGAGCAGGGTTACACGCTGCATCAGGGCGACAGCATCGCATTCAGCTACGACCTGACCATCAAGCACAATGCGGCTCTCACCCTCACCCTGATTTCCGATGACAAGGCGCTGGTGACAGGTTGGGGCGGTTTCCAAGATCAGCATCAGGTGGCTGTGGGTGTTACCTCTACTACGGCTCCCGGCTTCTACAACTTCAAGGATGACACGAGTCAGAATCCCAAGAATGTCAAAACGGATATCGGCGCTGTCATCGAGACCTCTTCCGCCGCTAAAGACTATACCTCGACCGTTTCGGGCCTCATCGAATGGAGCGATACTGCGAACGCTTTCGTGTGCACCCTTTCCACCACCGATGGGGCAGCTCAGACCATCACCCTCAGCGAATCACCCTCCTACACGCTGAACTCCGTGGTGGTTTGCGCCAGCGGTAATGCCGGCAGCAACCCGGTCTCAAACATGTCCAACCTGAACATGACGCTGAACCTGCCCGAACCCGCCACCGCCACGCTCTCCCTGCTGGCTCTGGCCGCTCTGGCAGCCCGCCGCAAGCGCCACTAAGGACTGTACAAATCCTGAAATAAACGACAGCATCTATCTTCGGCACCCGCTCACACACGAGCGGGTGCTTTTTTGCGCAGCCAACGCTCTGCGTTCTTTTATCCACGTGGCGCACGCCACGCGAATTTAATACTTCCAACCTCCAACTTCCAACCTCCAACTTTCTCACTTGCGTCTTCTCCGCAGGAGAAGGGCGAGTGCCAGCGCGGTGAGGGCGGGGGTGGTGGGTTCGGGGATGAGTTGCAGGGTGAGCCCGGTGCCGGGGGTGTATTGCAGGCGGCCTTTGCCTACTTCGGTGTCGCCGTTCATGATGGCGTAGGTGGCGGCCAGTTGCTCATCGGTCAGCCATATTTCGGCGGTGGTGTTGACGAGGGTGATGCTGCCGCTTTCGGGCAAGGGGGCGGCGGCGGGGTTGTCGTACAGGAAATGCAGGGTGACGTTTTCCAAATCCAGCTTTTTCTCCACATTCAGTATGGGTGCTTCGCCTACGGTGAGGTGCAGGTTCAGGATGTCGGAGTAGTCCAGCCGTTCAATGTTGATGTCGGTGCCGTAAAAGTCGATGATGTTGCGGGAGAGTCCGTTGCCTGTGGCTCCGTACAGGCGGCCGATGTTGATGTCATCGGTGTGGGTGTACAGCACGTCACCGATGGTGGCTTGTGCGCCTTCCCCCAGCAGAAAAATGTTGTTGGCAAAGGCGGTGCCGTCGGCTGTGGCGGCGGAGGATACATAGTCTGCGGTGCCGCCGGTCATGATGACGATGTTGTTGTAGGCATGGTGGCTCCCCGATTGCCCGCCGATGATGTTGCGGGCGGTGCCGCCCTGCATGATGACGGTGCTGTGCCCCGCATCGCCGCGCGGGCACCACGCGCCGTACAGGTCGTGGACTTCGCCTCCCGTCATGGTGACGGTGCCGTAGTAGGCGCGTTGGTCGTCGGCTGCATTCCAGTTGCCGATGATGTCGGCAAGGCTCATGTCCTGCCCGCCTTCCCCCGCGCGAAGGGTGACGCTCCCGCCGTCCTCGTGTCCTTCGTCTTTATACAGCCCCGCATAGGTGTTGCCGAACTGATA
>JAZLFB010000010.1:0-9096 GCA_045615585.1 Akkermansia sp. | reverse complement strand
GGAAGCGGGTGAGAGTGCGCTGGAGCGGTTGGCTCCGCAGGGCTCGCAAAAAGGCCGCTCGCCGGCGCGGGGTGCCGCCCGTGTGCGCCACCAAGCCGCCGTTGTCGGCAAGCGCCCGGCCTTCATCCGCAGGCTCCAGGTGCAGGGCGGGGCGTATGCGCTCTAGCGCCGCTTCACCCTTGGGGGTGTGGGTTATCACCACGGAGACTCCCTGATGCTCGTCATCCTGCCTGGGGCGGCCCCAGAAATCACCAAGGGAAATATCCCCGGGGCGGTCTGCCACGGCAGAGCGGCAGGTGTAGCAGCACTCGTTGAGTCCCAAGTGGCAGAGAAAGCCTTTCATAAAGGGATTGTCCTCCTTGTGAATCACGGTGCAGGCCCCGTCCGCATGCGTGATGCGCATGCTGTAGTCCCGCCAGCTGCGGTTTTTGTCTCGAAAGGCAACGCCGGCTATGCCGGAGCTGTTGTCCAGGCCCGATTCAAAGTTGCGCCACAGGTGCCGGCTCGGCACGCCGAAACAAGCCAGGTCCACCAATAGCAAATTTCCATACCTGCCGCCAAACCGCGCGCGCGCCGCACGCACTTGGCAGGATACCCCCGCAAACAGCACGGGGCGTCCTGCTTTCAACGTCGCTGCCATTTGCCGGAACACGTTCCCCGTATCTGCCTGCAGGTACTTGCTGCCGCGTAGCAAAGACAAATCCTCCACTTTTTCTACCTCCACAAAGCGGGGGAATCCTTCACCCTGCATGGCCACGCCATACACCACTCCGGCCCGCCGGATGCAATCTGCGGCAAGTTCTCCGAATACCCCGCCGCTGGAGCTAGCCGCGCGCTGTGTCTCATCCAGGCTCCAGGCCTCGTAAAACCTGTGGCGCCCATGCCCGTCTACCTTCGCCAAGCGCGCACACATTTTTTCACACGCCTTGCAGCCTATGCAGCGCTCCGCATCCACCTCTGCCACCAGGAACCCATCCTCATTCTCTACTAGGCGTATGGCCTCACTGCCACACACAGAAACACACAACCCGCACCCCGTGCAGGATGAGCCGGATGATGGAAGAACAGGATTATTCATTTTTGTGCGTGAAGTATATAAAAATGCCACATGTTTTGTTATGCTTGTTTCCCAAACATGTACCTCAAGCGTTTGCCGGCCTTGCTTTCCTTGGCTGTTTTAAGCAGCTGAGCCGCCATCTCGTCCCTGCGCATCCACAGCATCAGGCTATAAATGGCGAGTGCGCATGCCCCTCCTCCCAAAAGCTTCCATCCGCTGTCCCAGCCTGTGTAGGCAATGCACATAGAAGGGATATTGGCAATCAGGGCCATCAAGACATATGGCAGGTAATCTTTCAATTGCGTCTTGTAATCCAGATCGGATATTTTGGTTGTGTAGTACAAAGTTAACGCCAGCCACAGAAATGCAGCAAAAATGGCGGCGTAACATATTGCAACAACGCTAATGTATGCGCATCCCAGCATGGTTGATATGCTAAATATCCTTAGGTACACGGAAATCTTTAGTACAATGTCCGTTCTTCCCTTAACCATGAATATGTTCGAGCTGACGGAAGAAAGAGAATTCACTGCCGTGCCGAAACAGATGAGCTGGGCATATATGTATGCTTCCTCCCAAGAAGGGCCGTATAGGAAAAGGATTAGTGCCTGAGAGTTGCAAACCATGGTGATAAGAACAATCTGGTTGACGATATTGTTCAGGCGGATGTACTTGCGGTATGCGGCCACTAGTCTCTTTTCGTCATCTTGTATGGTGGCCAGAACCGGGTAGATGACACCACTGACAATGCTGTCCATCAAGCCGCTGGGCATGGAGGCAACATGGAAACCTTTGTTGAAATTGCCTAATGCGGCCGGGGAATAGAACTTGCCGATGATGAACTGGCGTGACTGCATATAGGCAATGTTGGACAGGCCGCTGAGGACAAGCTTGAATCCGAAGCCGAAGAATTCCTTGAACGATTTGTTGGACCAGATGAACTTCGGTTTCCACGGGGAGATGATCCAGATGATGATGAGGCTGAGCAGGCTGGTGACCACGCCTTGGATAACCATGGACCAATAGCTCCATCCGGTATAGGCCAGGTACAGGCAGACCGGCATGCCGACGAGGGTGGTGATGATGCCCACAATGGCCGGGGTCTTGAAATCACGCCGGGCGGAATAGAGCGTCCAGTGCACGCTGGTGGTGGAGCCCAGGAACATCATGACCGCAGAAACGCGGGTGATGTTCACCAGCGGCGGCTGGTTGAAAAAATCCGCAAACCAGGGGGCAGCCAAAAACAGGCAGCCGGACAGCACGAAACTGGCGGCCACATTGTACCAGAACATGGTGGAGCAGTCCTCTTCCGTTCTGTCCTGCTTGCGGATGAGAGCGGCACCGAACCCGCAGTTCTGCAACTGCCCCGCAACTGCAAAGAAAATGGAAGTAAGCCCCAAGATGCCGAATTCCTCCGGGGAAATCAAGCGCGCCAATATAATGCCGTACACAAACTGCACAGGCTGCATGGTGAACTTCTGTATCAGCCCCCATTTGGCCCCGCTGAGTGTCTCTCTGGCAATGCGTCCCATGTGCGCGCCCTAAATTACAAGGGAAAGCATGAAGAGTCAAGCTTTATTTGTACGCGCCTTGTGCGCGGTGTTCCATAGAAAATCTTGTACTCGGATAACAATCGGGGCTAGGGCAAGTGTGAGTAGTGTAACAAGGCTCACGAACAGGAAAGGATGAGAAGCATCCATTCCGCAATAGGAGAGGACGTGCATGGGAAGCACCTGATACATATAGATGGGAAACAGAGCGACACCGCCAGCCCACACCATAAATCTGCATGGGGAAAAATGGATGCATCCGTGAAGTAGTGTAATGCCGAAGGCAAACGAAACGGCAGCCCCGTTCACAAAGAGATTATGAATGGTGTGATATGGAATCCCCGCCATCATACACAGGCGGGGAACATGGAAATAGCCCATCCATCCAAGAAGCACTAATAAGCCACCCCATACTATGGCGGGACTTTTCATTGCCGCAATGGCGAATTCCACTTTTGCACGATACAGCCTAAATGCCATTCCCGCTGGAATGCAAAGCATGGTGTTACACCACCATGGGCTTTTGTAACGCACCAGAATGCAGGAAAAAATCAGCATGAGCAGGGAAAACACAAGGAGACAGTTTTTCTCTCTTTTGCAAATGAGGAATGAAACAGAAAAGGCAAGGTAGGCGCACAAGGTCACGCAAACGAACCAAGACGGGTTTCCAACGGCGCGCCATCCCGTAAGCGCCAACAGGTAATCGGATGGTGAGTATCCAGAAGAAAGAAGCAAACTGAGTATATAATATGCTGTGACACCTAAGGCGAAGTTCAGCCAAACTCGGGGAAATCTGTTTGTCAATACCTTGCGGGGATATGCCTTGCCCTTGGCGAGGTATGAGCACATAAGTCCATACCCTGTGTAGAAAAAAAAGGTGGATACCACGAGCTGACTCAGATTGCCGTTGAGCATCCTAATAACGCGACAGTCTAAGGAAGCTGCATCTAAATTAAACCAGTTTAATGCTGTGTGCCCAATGAGAACCATTGCAATAAAATAGCCGTTCACAAATGAGGTCCGCTGCCGGTCCATATAATCTATATCCTGAATCAAGTTGCAGTGGACTCGCGGGTTGGATATACAGAAGCAAACCAACAAGATGAGATATAACGTTGCAACGGTCATAATTGTGTCTGTGAAAAGGCCTTGGCGCGGTTGCCTGGCACCGCAACGGCGGTGTACCCTGCCTAACGGCATTATACAGTATTTCAAATACTGTAGGAGTAGATGCTTTTCTAACAATTTGATAATAAGGCGTTTTTTGATACATGGTATGGCACTTTTCAATTAACAACACCAATCCGAGAGCCCTAGTGGTTCTTGCTATTAGAGCTCTATTTCAAAAAATACTTGCCTACAGTATTTGAAAAACTGTATGCAAGGTGCCAGGCTCATCTCAGCACGTCCCTTTAATAATCATTACCTTTCTACCCAGTGTCAGAGCGTGTTTTCTCAATGCCTCGCTCAAAGGTGGTGGCGGGGTGCCAGTGGAGTTCTTGCTGGAGCTTGGTGGGGTCTATGGCGTAGGATAGTAAATAAATTCAAATTATAAATAAAATTGTTTACAATGGTGCATGGATGGTGTACCATCCGTGAAGCAGCCGTACCGGGCAAGATGACACGCGAGCTAGATTCCATATTTGGCAACAACTACCTTCTCTCAAATCCGGAGAGAGAGGGGGGGGCGCCGCTGCCGCTCTACATCAAGCTGAACTTTGCCTGTCATCATGTTGCGCTGCCGGAGGGCGGGTTCATCATAGTTTCCCCGCGGCGGGAGAAGAGCCTGACGGTGGAGGCAGTGGAGAAGCCCCTGCAGGAGATAGCGCGGGGCTACCGCATGCCGGCGGGTCTCTATAGTGCCGCCATCAGCGGGAGGTTGGCGGCGCAGCTGCGGGCCCACGGCATCAGCTACATCTCTACCCACATGGGTTTTTACCTCCCTACTCTCGGCATGTTGGCGCCGAATTACGGCCGGGCGGAGGAAAGGCAGGCATCGCATCTTTCGCCGAGCGCCCAGGCTATTGTGCTCCGGCAGCTGCTGTATGGAGATGTAGATGGGGTGAATGTGAGGCGCCTTGCGGAGAAGTGGCCGTACAGCGCCATGCTGCTCGGCATTGCCAAGAATGAACTGGTGGCCTGCGGAATGTGCGAGTACCCGCCCGGCACCCGCTCGGGCGAGTTCCATTTCATGCTCGGCAGGGAGGAATTGTGGAAGGCTGCGGCCCCCTTGCTGCGCTCCCCCGTGCGCATGGTTTACCGTGTGCGGAGGGAGCAGTGCATGGGGTTCCCCCATGCCGGAGTGAGCGCCCTTTCCCGCATGACCATGCTGGCGGACGACATGCTGCCCACATACGCATACTATGCGCGGAAGAAGCAAGACCGCATCCCCCCCGCCGCGGTGGGGGAGGGGGATGCCGTGCTGCAGCTGTGGAGCTATCCGCCGCTGATTCTGGTGGACGGGGATTCCGAGACGGTAGACCCGTGCTCCCTGTACCTATCTCTGGCGCAGGATGCGGATCCCCGTGTGGAGATGGCCCGTGAACAAATATGGAAACCATGAACACTACAGCGCTGCAGAATTTTGCAAGGGAGCTTGCCGATTTCCCCGATGACTACGCCATTATCGGCGGGGCGGCCTGCCACCTCTGGTTTGCCTCCCGCAACACGGATTTCCGCAGAACGCAGGATATGGATTTGGTGCTGCTTGTCAGAACGGAATCCCTGCCCTTCCTGCAGAAGTTGCTCGATTTCCTGAAGCAACACGACTATCAGGCGGAAACTATTGAGTTAGAAGATGGCACGCGCAAGGCGCGCTTCTACCGCTTCAACAATGACCGGCACCCAGAATTCCCTGCTCAGATAGAGCTCCTGGGGCCGGATGACGAAACGCTGCACCATGCCCTGGGCCAACGCAGCATTCCCGTGAAGGCTGGCGGCGAATACAGCGGGCTTTCATGCATGCTCATGGATAGTGCCTATTTTCAGCTCTTGCGGGATTACCATCAGCAGGTGGATGGCATCTCCGTAGCCGATGAAAATGTGCTCGTGGTGTACAAGATGAAGGCCTATCTCAACATCATGGCCGCCAGGGCGGCGGGGAAGGCGCATGGGTCCGACGGAAACCGGAAGAATGCCTACAAGCACCGCAATGATGCCGTGCGCCTCCTGCTGGAGGGTAGGATTGAGCAGTTGCCCGTTTCCCGGGAGATTCACGATGATGTCCTGAACTTTGCCAATCTCCTGCAAGGCGATGCTAGTGTTCGCACCAGCCTGGTGAGTTCCTTCCATAGCCTGTATCCCCAGTTGAATGTTACCCCGGAAACGTTGGATGAATTGGCTTCAATCATCAGGGATAAGTTTCCGTTGAGTGAATGATTGTAAATAAAAACGCATTATAAATAAAATTGTTTATAATGTGGGTTGCGGCTTGTGCGCTGCTGGGCGTTGTGGTAATGGCAGGCAACAGGTATTGCGGAGGGGATGTGCATGATTTTGAAGATAGCGTACCGAAAGCGCCGCCTGTTCCGGTTGGAGCAGGCGGCGCGGTGCGGCAGGGGTGTCAATCCTGCGGCAGGTCGTCCACGGTTTGGGCGGCGGCTATGGCGGCGCGGCTCTGGGTGGCTTGGGCGTACAGGCCCTGGCGGTATCCTTTCAGCGCGGCGGTGATAGCTGCCACATCCTCCGCAGTGAGCGTGTGCAGCCCGTCCGCAGCGTCAATGAACACATCCCCTGCGGCCAGCCCGCTTGCGTTGATGAGCGCGTTGCGGTCGTACACAATGCCCGCTTCAAATCCCTCGCAAGGCACAGTTGCACGTGCGTCCAGCACAGCATCGAGGCGGTTCTGCACCTCTGCAAGCGCGGCCGCCTTGGCTGTATCCAGCTCCCACGCGGTCCAGGTTTCCGTGATGAGCTTTGCGGTTTCATGCCAGCCCTGCGCGTAGTAGCGGCCGGGCTTCTCCGTGCGGCGCAGCTCCTTGTATCCGTGTGCGGCGGCGTATGCGGCGCGCTGGGCCTCCGTGGGGTTGATGACATTCGGCACGCGCCCCATGGTTTGGAGCGCACCTTGTTCTAGTTTTGCGTATGTTTTCATGGCTCGTAATTAAAAACACCCGTTCCCGCATTGTGCAATTCCTCGCCGTGGGCCAAATCGTAAAGGCAAGGCACACCCTGCGGGTTCAGGCATGGTATGTAGTTTCTCGTGGTGCCGTTCTTGTCGTCCAGCTTGGCCCAGTAAATGCGCGTGACTTTGGTGGCCGACTCTCCGCTGGGCGGGTTCCAATCCGCCAGCAGCACGCTCTTCTCCGTGCCGCCGTGCGGGGCGGCGGGGTCATACGGCACCACATCCGCACCCACGCGCATGCGGTCACCCTCAAAAGACACCACCACGGGCGCCCCGTAAAGCGGAGAGCCATCGGCTCGCGCCAGCCAATCACTCCCCGCGGAAATGCATCTTATGCCAATCAGGCTGCGGTGCGTGGTTGTGTGCTGGTTCAAAATGACAAAAAGCGCAAAATCTCCGGAGCTGTTCACGCCGCTCCAACTGTCGTTTGAAGCCTGCGGGCTCTCGCTTGCAATAGCGCAGAGCATGCGCGTGTTGGCCTTTACCCCTGTGTCGAAATACTGTATCGTAGAGGGCTTGCGCTCCAGGTACTTCACGCGCGTGTATCCCTCCGGCAACCTGGCTCCGCGGCCCAGCGGTCTGAACAATGTTCTCATATTCAATCCGCGGGTAGAATGTAGTCGTAGTTCACACCTGCAAGCGTGGCCGTGCCATCGTTTACAAGCACCAGGCAGTAGCGGCGCCCTCCGGCCCACACCTGCGGCTCGTCCAAATCCGGCCAAGTCCACTCCGGCAGCGTGATGCTGCCCGCGGTGTAGTCAAGCCAGAGCTCCACCGTGGCGTACTGCTGCACCTCCAGCGCGGAAAGGTCCGTGTTCGCAGTCACGGCCAGCGTGTAGACGTGGCCGTGCTTCAGCGTGGTGGTGGTGCCCAGCGGCTCGGGCACGGGGGCTGCGGGTGCGCCGCCTGTAAACTCATTTCCGTTCAGGTAAATCTTGTAATCCGTCTGGTCCACGGCATCCTTGCCGCGCGTGGTGGAGCCTTGGCGGGTGGAGCCGCTGCCGAAGCATCCCGCGGCGGTGTAGGTGACGGCGTTTGCGGCCTTGCCCGCGGTGCCGGCGGTAAGGGTGATGGTGCCCTCTGCGGTGCCCGCTGCGGGGGTGATGTCCGTGAACTCGCCGCTGATGGCGGAGACAAGCTCAGCCACGGAGTAATCCCCATGGCCGCCGCTCATGCCCTCTGCGAGCTCGAACAAGCTGCCGGTGATGGCAATCTCGTCATTCACGCCGTACTCCTTGGCGGTGAGGGTGATGCCCTGTTCATCCGCATCCAGCACGGCCACGGCGGGGCAATCCTCGCTGGCGTTGAGAATATCCACCACGTCCTGCGGCGTGCGGGCGTCCGTGCCGCCTGTCAGCGTTGGGCCGCTGGCTTCGTATGGCTTGAACTCTACTCCAACTCCAACTTCCAGCGTAATATCGTTTCCGGCTTCTCCATCCACTTGCGCCGTAAGGTTGATTTTGTATTCGTTTTCGGAATCCACCTCGGCATCAACCCCGCAATCAGCTTCATTGATAAAGCCCGCCCATGCGGAGGTCACATCGCCTCCACCCTCTGAACCGATGATATGCACACCGTTGATGTAGAGCCCGATGTCCTGTTCGGGTCGCCCTCCGGTGTTCACTATGTACCCGGTTGCCTTTGCCGCCTCCTGTGCTGCAAACTCGATAGCCTCATGCTCTCCGAACTTGATACTGCCCGCCGCCGCGGCATCTGCAATGCCCACCCAGCCTGTGGCGTATGCGTGCGGGGCCTCCAGCTCCACGCTCTGGCCGTTGGAATCCGTGAGCGAGCCGCCCTGGGCAAGGTCACCCAGCGTGAGGGTGCAGACCGCCGCCACGGCATCTGCGGCGGGGTGGCCGATGCGGAGGTCAGCGGTCCATTCCTCACCGCGCGATTCGGAGTAGGGGGTGAAGTTCGGCGGGTTCTGGGTGACGGTGGCCTCCCCGGAGACATCGATGGATTCCATGTCCGCAAAGAGGAAATGCTGGAAATTGGCGGGCAGGTGAATGGAAATGCCGTTGGAGCATTCCACATCGCAATCCGCCGTGGAGCTGATGGTGTACCACAGGTGTGGCAGGAGTTTGTAATGCATAGCGCCTGCCAGTAGAGCGTTTTCCGGGGTGAATGGCAACCGATTGTTCTTGCCGCGCTACATGCGCCCGCCCCCGGCATGGCGCAGCGGAGGGTAAAAAAAGGAGCGGCTCAAAAGCCGCTCCTCCCACATGCTCGATGGGGGACTCGAACCCCCACGGATCGCTCCATTAGATCCTTAGTCTAACGCGTCTACCAGTTCCGCCAACCGAGCAAGGTTGATTGCACTTGGTGCAGGGAAAGTATACCCGCATGCGGCATGCAGTCAAGCC
>JAZLFB010000009.1:0-1450 GCA_045615585.1 Akkermansia sp. | reverse complement strand
TGCCCGGCTTCGTCGTACTGCCGCAGCCCCAGCGCCACGCAGTAGCCCTTGGCGAGCAAATCACGCAGGGTGGTGGAAAGGTTGCCGGAACCGTCGAACGCCGGAGCCTTGTACATGAGCAGGTCGCCCTCCCGCAGCGGGGCGGGGGCGTGGCGGCTCCAGCCTTTGGCGACCTCCGTGAGCTTCATCTGCGCCGGCGGGAGCGTGCCGTCCATCCACCAGCGCAGGCAGTGGTAGGTGGAGCCCGTGACATCCGGGAAGGCTCTGCGGAAGGCGTTCCACACGGCACCAATACCCTTGGGAGCATGGGATGCAGCCGTTTCCTGGGGGTGGAGATCCTGCCACCACGCCACCATATTGGCCGCCGTACTGCCCCAGCACAAGTCGCCGTCCTCCTCCAGGCACTTGTCGGCATCGTACCAGCCGCGCTCCGCCGTTACGCCCTTCACCCAAAGGGAAGCGGCATGGCATGGCTCGGCTGCCAGCAGGGCTGCGGCCAGGGCAAGCAGGGGGATTCGGGGCTTCATGCCGCCATCTTATGTGCTCATGTCCCCCGCGTCAAGCAGAATGCGGAAACACTTTGCCATTCATTGGAACACATACGCACGCCAGCGCGTTGCATGGTATATCCAAGTTTTTTCTTGATTTCCCTAGGAAAAACATCTAGACTGAGAACGTAGTTCGTCTATATGAAGCTTCACCTTCCGTCCTCTCTCCGCAAGGCCCTGCTATTGTGCCTGGGCTCCGTTGCCGCATGGTCCACATCCGCGCGGGCGGAAATCATGCACAACAGCGCCACCCTGCTCACCTACACGGATTTCGCATCCAACATGGGGCGCTACTCCATTTATGAGCAGAACGCTTTGCTCCAGCATTTGAACCACGATGGCGTGTACATCACCTTCACCGAGGGAGAGGCCCCCTACAGGCTGGACCACGGCGTCATCAGCTTTGAAAGCGCGGTGGACGGCGGCCCCTTCACGGCCATCGGCTACAATGTGACGGCCACCGTGCAGCACAACGGCGTGCCCAACCCTGTGTTCACGGGCCGCTTCCTCGGCTCCGGCAATTCTGTGCAATACGCGGGTATCGAGTACCGCAGCTGCACCAACAACACCTTCCTGCTCACCCCGAAAACGGATTACAAGATCACCCGCCTGAGCAAGGTGATTACGGATATCACTCCCAGTGCCTTGTTTGACACGGAAGCCTTTGTGAAGGAAGGCGGGCAGGTGAAGGGGATGCTCCAGTACCACATGGGCGGCGGCTATCAGCAGCGGGCGGATGAAAACGGCAACACCACCTGGCTGCGAGAGGCTTATGTCTATGTGACCGCCGGCATTGTGGAGATCAACGGCTTCAGCCGTGAAACCGAGTACGACGTCACTACGGGAACTGGCCCCAAGGATGCTCGCGGCATTGATGATGATTCCTACACCATCGGTATGAC
>JAZLFB010000008.1:0-10084 GCA_045615585.1 Akkermansia sp. | reverse complement strand
CGACGGTCTTGGGCTGCAGGGCGTTTATGGTCAGCATAATGCGGCGGCCTTTCTTCACAAGGCTGCCTGGAGCCGGGTTTTGGGAAAAAACGGCTCCGCGTTCCATTCTTCTGTTGAAGATGGAGTCCGTAACTTCGAGTCGGACGCACACTCATCATCCAGACTCGACTGCAACAGTGCAACCAATTCGGTATCCTGCTGCAAAACAGTTGCCACCTCTGCCAACAGCTGCTCTCCCGATTCCAATGACTTGGCAGATGCCTCGCGTTTACGCTCCACCCCCAACGCCCGGGCAAAATTCTGCACATAACGACTGCCATAGATGAAATACTTATCAGGGTATCGGAACCACAGATAAATACTGGCAATGCGTTTTTCGTGGAACGAGCGGCTCCACGAGCCGGGGTTATGTGTTTCCCGAAAATCATCCACCTCTTTAAGGAACTGCTCTACACGCAACGCAAGCGGCTGTTTTTCATCATACAATCGTCGAAACCAAGTGCGCACCGCTTCCTTATCGGTCTTGATAAACTCTCCCATCATGGCGCGGGCATAGAGATTGCCCGCCGTCAGCAGCGTTTTAGCCATGGCGGTAGACTCCATAAACATGGTATAAAAGTCATCCGCCTCTATATCCCAATGCTCGGCAAAATGTTTTACGGCACGCCACTTAAACGACTCGGTCTGCCAACGGGTTTTAAAAATCGCCTTGTAATCTGCCACGATATCAGACAATTCGTTCTCGTACGGCACTCGCTGCGGCACGGCTTCGTCTGCAAGGATTTCAGAATCCGATTGGTGTTTTTTGTTCTTAGCCGCCAGAAAACCGGGATACTGCTTCAAAAAGGTTTCGGTAAACCTGGTCGGCGGGTTATTGAGAACCCTTTCTCCTTCTGCCGTCAAGGTGTACACCGCGCGCTTGGGCGAAGCCAACAAACCGGCCCACACCAAACAACGCGCCGCCCATCTGATATTGTTTTTATACTTCAGTGCTTTGCCTGACGGCAGCAGTTGCTGCCTGTCCTGCTCCGACAAATGAAAATGCTGCGCCATGGTCTCACACAGCTCACTCATTTTCAGCTGCTTTGCCCGACAGCACCGCAACAGCGGCAGCATATAATCATAAACTCTGGGTAACGCCATAGGGGGGGAAAATATTGTTGCTGGTAACCTATCAGAAGACTCTATCAAAGTCAACCGTAAATCTTAATTCGGAGCGCTTTCCTCTCATGACTGCATTTTTAATTATTTTTATCTCTTAAACTTGCCAAGGCGCGGGGGATTTGATAGTATAGGGAGAATCCGTAACGCTGCGCCATGTTGGAAGCCCGTCACATTTGTTTGGAAGTCGAGCACGAGGATGCACCCCTCATGCTGCTGAACGATATTAATTTCTGTGTCCCCAAGGGGCATTTCATGGCGATTGTCGGTCCCTCGGGCTGCGGCAAAACCACGCTGTTAAAGGCCATTGCGGGCATTAAGGAGACGACGGACGGCGCGTTCTTCTGGGAGGGGCGCGACTTGGCGGAGGATGGTGATTTTGACCCCAGCGAAATCGGCTATGTGCCGCAGTTCAGCATTGCCTATGATGAACTGACGGTGGATGAAAGCATTGAAAACGCCGCCCGCCTGCGCGTGAATGCGGATGATGAGGCGATTGACGCCGCCATTGACGATGTGCTGGAGGAAACAGGCCTTGCCGACATTGCCGACCGCCGCGTCGCCATGCTTTCGGGCGGGCAGAAACGCCGCTTGGCGCTGGCGATGGAGCTGGTGTCGCGCCCGCGTATTCTGCTGTGCGACGAGGTGACGAGCGGTCTTGACCCGCGCTCCGAACGCGAGATTGTGGAGCTGCTGCACCGCCTGAGTCTGCGCGACGGTCGTATCGTGATTTCCGTGACACACAGTCTGGCGCAGATGCACCTGTATGACAGCATCATGGTGCTGGTGAGCGGCAGTCTCGCTTTCCACGGCACGCCTGCGGTGATGACGCACTACTTCGGTGTGCAGGATTTCGAGGAAGTGTACCCCCGACTCGGCATGCGCAGCGCGGTGGAATGGGGTGCCAGCTGGCTGAAGCACCGCGAGGAATACTACCGCCGCTTGGAGGAGGAGTACGTGAACAAGTTCCGCAAGGCGGGCGTGGAGCCGCCCTCCCCGCACGACCGAGGGGAGGAAGATGTGCCTGAGCAGCCGAGCTTCCTGCGCCAATGGTGGGTCATGCTGCAACGCCGCTTTGTCATCCTTTCCCGCGACCGCACGCAGATTATTCTGCAACTGGCCATGATTCTCATCTTCCCCGTGTTAGTGGCGCTGTTCTCCAGCAAGGGGCAGGAGCAGCTGGTGGGGCTGACCAACCAAATCGGCTCGGACATCGTAGCAGAGGTACAGGCCCTTCAGGAACAGGCCGAAGTGCGCGCCAAGGTGGGTTCAGCGGTGTCGGGCATCATCATGTTCGAGGTGATTCTGCTGGGGCTGATGGGCTCCAACAACGCCTCGCGCGAGATTGCGGGCGAACGTCTCATCATGGAGAAAGAGAAGTTTGCGGGTGCTTCCCCCGCCGCCTACGTCACCGCCAAGTTTACCTATCTGGCGCTGCTGGTGTTGGTGCAAAGCCTGTGGATGTTCGCCTTTGTGCAGTACTGGTGGCCCCTGCGCGGCGATATTTACAACCACCTCATTTTCCTGTTGTTAGCCAATGCTGCTATGACCAGCGTGTGCCTCGGCATTTCCGCCAACTGCAAGAATCCCGACCAATCCACGCTGTTGAGCATCTATCTTGTGGGCTTCCAGCTGCCGCTGTCGGGTGCGGTGCTGGCGCTGCCCGACACCATCGACAAAATCGCGCAACCCTTCATCTCTGCCTACTGGGCATGGAGCGGCAGCGTAGAGGGGCTGGAATCCGAAGTCTTTAAGGCCGTCAACGGCATTGTGCAAACCACCTTCACACCCGAACCCATCTGCATCATGGTGCTGCTGGCGCATATCGCCGTGGGTGTGGCGCTGACGGTTATCGGCGTGCGCCGCACAAGCTGGGAATAAAATTCTTCACATCTGCGCGGCCACGCCGCGCCGAACCTAAACTTTATAAATTAAAAATTATAAATTATCTTCATGGCAAGACGTAGCAAAAAGAAAGGCAACGACAAGACGCTGTTCGTCGTCGGGGGTGTCCTCGTGGCGGTGGCGGGTGCCGTTGCCTTTGTATTCGGCGGCAACACCGCCAAATCCGGCGGCGATGCCGACAAAGACACCGCCGATTTCAGCATCAGCGCCTACCGCAAAGATGCCTCACGCCTCACGGGTAACAGTTACCGCATTGTCGGGCGTGTGGAAAACATTGACACGCTGGGCAACGACCGCTTGGTCGCCGTCTCCATTGACGGCACAAAGCAGGAGCGTCTGCCCCTGTTGGTGCGTCAGGGAGTAACAGGCAAGGTCAACCTGAGCCGCGGTGACTCCTTCATCTTTGATGTGGATTGCCGCACGGGACAGGATGAAGAGGGTAAGGAAGTAAAGGGTATTCTTGTTGTCAGAAAGGTGGAAAGCAAATGAAACGGTTTCTCTCAATCATCATGCTGCCGCTGGGGCTGTCGGTAGCCACGGCACAGGCTCCCGCCCCTGCTCCGCAACCGGCACCCCAGCCAGCCGCGCAACCCGCCCCTGCACCCGCAGCACAACCCGCACCGCAGGTTGTCGGGCAGCCCGCCGCAGGGCAGCAGCCGCTCATCAACCCCGGTCAGCCCGCGGTTGACCACGGTAACAAGCCCACGCCGCCCGCCCTGTTCGGGGTGGAGCTGCCCATGCTTGACCCCGCCAACGATACGGTGAGCTACAACGGCGGCGTGTTCGATGTGGGCAACAATGCCGCCGTGCGTGCGCGCTTTGAAAAATACCTCAACCAAAGCCCCGATGACAGCACGGAAGCCAAGCGCTACCGCAAGCAGATGGAGGAGGTTATCAAGCTCACCCAGAAGAGCGCCCGCAGCAAGGCGGAAGTGGGCAGCGAAACCCTGCTGCAAATCGGTCGCGGGCTGTACGAGATGAACGACTACAGCGGTGACAGCGGGCAATCGGGCACGCTGGCCAGCGCCATTGCCAGCGCCTTGCAGGTTTCCTACGCCAACATGGCGCGCGAAAAGAAGAATGAGAAGATTTCCTCGGACATCAAAAAGTTGGTGGATGACACCAACCGCATGACCAACCATAACACCGGCAAGGGCAACAAGGCCACCATGGCTTCGGGCGGCAAAAATAACGGCGCCACCCCCACGGTGACCAACACCTTCAAGATTGCCAAGAACACCCAGGAAATCACCAAGCAGGAAGCCGCCGCCGTGAAGAACGATGCGGATTCCATTGCCGCCACCGCGCTCGCCAAAATCAACTATCAGGGCATGTTGGTGTCCTTCCTCATGACGCGCCGTTACGACCACGCCATGATTGGTGCCAACGTGTACCGCCACATCTTCCGCGACGGCGACACCACGCTGAAGCTGGACAAGAAGTCACAGGCCTCTAAGGTGTTTGAGGGTGTGGGCGGCATGCCCCCCACCGTCAACAGCATTGCCACCGTGGCTGCCACCGCCCGACGCGAAGTTGACCAGAATATCGAAGCCGTCTCCAACATGCTGGCACAGAACAAGCTGTCGGAAGCCACACAGCACCTGATTGAAGCCGTCGCCGTCGGCGAATACATGCAGAGTGTTGCCACCTTCCCTGTGGAGAAGCGCCGCCGCATTGCCGAATTCTGGACGCTGCGTAAAAAAGCCCTCACCAGCATGAATGCCCGCGACTACGGCACCATGGAGGCCACGGCCAAGCGCATGAAGGAGCTGGATGTCGATTTCGATGATTCGATGATGATGAGCTACCTCACCGCCAAGAAGAACGAAAGTAACTTCCACCTGCGCGCCGCCGCCAAGGCGTTACGCGCGGGTAAGGAGGAGGATTTCAACCGCGAGATAGCGGAAGCGGTGATGATTTGGCCCATGAACCCCGAAATCGAAAAGGCCAAGGCCAAGCTGACGGAGCTGGACAACAACGACCCCGTGAAGGACGAGTTCAAGACGCTCTACGACCGCAAGGATTTCCGCACCATCTTCAACGAGCAGGACAAGTTTGAGGTCGTTGCCATCGACCCCGACCTGAAAGCCAAGTACAAGGAGGCCATCACCGTTATCAGCACCATTGACGGCATGCTGCAACAGCTGGAAATTGCCGCCAAGCAGGACCGCACGATGGGTCCCTGCATGGCTTACGAGATGATGATGGAAAAGAAGAAGGCTGAGCCCGCCTACGCCGAGGACAGCAAGTTCAAGGATGCGCTCAACATCTACGCCTTGGGTGCCCACGAGTTTGTGCAGGCGCTGGAGAATGCCGAGGACTGCGAAAAGCGCCGAGAGCTGGGTTCCGCGCTCTCCAACTACATGCGCGCGCAATGCCTGTTCCCCCGCTCCAACATGGCGGGCGAGGGTGTGAAGCGTCTGACGGAGGCTATCATGAAAGCCAAGTTCTGATTCTGCCCCCACGTTCCTGAAAGTCCGGTGCCGATATTCTGCACCGGGCTTTCGATTATCCCCCGCCCGCCAAGCATGCCGAAAGCCCCCTGCACCACGCGTTTTGCCCCCACCCCCAGCGGTCCGCTGCATGTGGGGCACCTGTTGGCAGCCTTGCAGGCACGCCGCATGGCGGATGAAAACGGCGGGCGCTGTGTGCTGCGTATCGAGGACATTGACCTGCGCGCCCGCGACCCGCAGTGGGTGGAGCTGATGCACCGCGACTTGGCATGGCTGGGGCTGCATTTCGACGGCGAGGTGATGGTGCAGAGCAAGCGTTTCCCCGTGTATGCCGAGGCGTTGCAACAGCTGCGCGAACGCGGTTTTCTGTACCCCTGTTTCTGCACGCGCGGCGAAATTAAGGCACATCTGGCGGAAATAGGCCGCGCCCCGCATGCCACCTTGGGCTACCTGTACCCCGGAACCTGCAAGCACCTGTCGGCGGATGAAGCGGAGAGCCGTATCGCCGCAGGGGAGCCGCACGCTTGGCGCTTGGATATGGAACGCGTTCAGGACACCATCGGCTGCCCCGAATGGTACGACATGATTCACGGCACCCAACGCTGTGTACCCACGGAATACGGCGATGTGGTACTGGCCCGCAAGGAGCTGCCCGCCAGTTATCATTTGGCGGTGGTAGTGGATGATGCGGCACAGGGTATCACCCATGTGACACGCGGAGAAGATTTGCTGGAGGCCACCCACATTCACCGCGCCCTGCAAGGGGTGTTGGGGTTGCCCACCCCCGTCTACTGCCACCATGCCCTGCTGCGCGACAACGCGGGCAAACGCTTGGCGAAGCGAGACGGCGCGCGCTCCCTCGAGTCGCTGCGGGCGGCGGGCTACACCCCCGAACAGGTAAAGGAATCGCTGCACAAAGCCTTGAAAAACGGCGGTATTTGGCAGGTTTGAGTTCCGTGCGCCGTTTTTTGCGTCCGTAAGCCCTGTCAGCGTGCATTTTTGGCTGTTTTTTCGCCGCGTTGTATGGTAGAATAATGCCCGCATGGCAGACACCGACATTATCTGTAAGCCCACGGCGGACACCTTTGTCCGATTCTTCATTGTTCTCGCCGCCTTCTTCGGCTTCGGGCTGTACTTCTTTTACGACGGTTTTGTCGGCTATTGGGATGCGAACGAGGTGTATGCCTCATACCACGCCTTTGCCAAGCTGGGGCAGGAAGCGGAAACCATGTCTTCCGCCCAATGGGCTGAACGAGTGCGTCGGCCGCTTTTTGAACAGCAGACGACGGATAATCACGTCTGCGCCGTGGTGGGGGAACACCTTTACCCGGTGAGCGTAAGCGACCGCCTGTACATGTTCCCCGGCGAGGCCATGGATCAAGCCGCCATGGCTAAGAGCTGGAGCGACTGCTGGGCGGCCTATACCAAGCGTCTGCACTTCCCCATTAAGCCTGCGGAACACGGCTACGACGACAAGGCCATTGCCGAGCAGTACTTTGCGGGCATCGGTTGCATGCTGGTGTCGCTCTTCATTCTCTACCTCATTGTCCGCACCGCCCGCCGTGTCATGGCGCTGCGCGGAGATGAAGTGACCGCTGCGGGGCAGACCTTCCGCGTGGGCGACATCACGCTGCTGGATTTGCGCCAATGGGGCGCGGGGTACAAGGGTGTGGCCTACGCCACCGTGAACGGTCGCCGCATCCGCATGGACGGCATGACCTACGGCGGCTTCAACAAAGAGAAAGGCGAGCCCGCCGAAACGCTGATGAAAGCTTTGCTCACCCAATACAAGGGTGAGGTGTTGGAATATGCACAAAAGGATAGCAGCCAAGGTTAAGCACCACTCGAAAAAGGTGCTCCGCTACTCGCGCCCGTGGCTGAAAGCCCGTGCGCGCAAGGCGGTTGTTGCCTTGGTGTCACGCCGCTTGGCTATCACGGCGCTGCTGGCCGTTCTGGCCTTGGAAATGGCGGTATTGGGCGTGGGGCTTTCCCGCCGTTTGGAGATTTCCTACGAGCGCGCCATGGAGGTCTCCCGCGCTGAATTAGCGGTGATTGAGGCCCGAACCATGCAACAGGCGGGCACAGGCTCGGCTGTCATCAATGCGGGGCAGTCCAGCTCCGAAGAAAACGCCCCCGCCGCCGATGATGCCGATGCCCCGCCGCCCCTGCGCCCGCGTGACATTGACACCATTCTCGCCCAAGAGGGTGCAGAGGATGATGTACCCGTTGTAACCGAAGAAGATGATGATGCGGCAACCGCGGACGACAGCCCCAACGCCGCCGCCGTGGTGAGAGAGGACGGAGGAGAAGATGCCGAAGGTAACGAAGAAACAACCGATGACAGCAACGCCCCTGCCCCCACACCGCTGAGTGCAGAGGATAAGCGCAAAGTTGAAAACAGCGTTCGCCGCGGTGTCACCGCCATGACGGCAGGCGACATGCGCGAAGCCGTGCTGCAACTGGAACAGGCGCGTGCCGTGGCACCCGACCACCCTGCCATGCTCTACTATTTCGGCATGGTTTATGACAAGCTGCAAAACCCCGAAAGAGCACGGCAGTTCTACACGCAGGTGTTCCGCATGCGCAGCAACGCGGGCAAGTATTTCCAACGCGCCTCACGCCGTCTGACTTACGGCTTCTCTCAAGCCTCCGCCATGCGCGGCAAGCTCGCTTTCGGTCCGCCCCAGGTGCAGCGCACGAACGATGAGGAGACAGGAGAGCGCGTTGACATTCTGTTGCCCGTGCTGCTGGCCCCGGGAGAAGAAGTAAACCCCGCCGATGTCTTTATCAAGATTGATTTCTTTGACTTGGTGAACGGCAACAAGATTCGCCCCTCGCGTCTGGCCAGCCCCAAGCTCGCGTGGCAAAACGAGAAACCCTCATGGAAGGATTGGGAGGAGAATCTGCTCATCACCTACACCATGCCCAACCTGACGCAAGAGGAAATTGATGCCTACGGCGAGATGAAGTATTACGGCTATGCGGCCATGTTGTATTACAAAGAGGAGCCGATGGACTGCATCAGCACCCCCTCATCGCTCATGCTCTACGAACTTCGATTCAGCCGCGGCAGCGGGCGAACGGAAGAATCCACCCGAAGCAACGGTCTGTTGCCTGACGACGGGCTGGATCACACCTACGAAGAAGCCTTGCCGGTTTCCGATTTTCTGGAAGAGACATCACAACCCGGTTTATGACCCCTATTTTCTCCGCATTACCCCATCCGTTGGGTGTTTACACGCTGGCGCGACTCATGGAGACGCGCCGGGACGGGGATTTGTACATTGCCACACAGAACCATGTGGAGCGCGCCGTGGTGGCGGAGGTGATGCGCCCCGGAGCCGAACGCACGGATGAGGCGCGCTTCTTGGAATCGGCCCGCATGCGCGTGGCGGCGGACAGTTTGCCGCATGTGGCACAGGTGTATGAATCACTGCGGGCGGACGGTCTGTGGTTCCTGACGCAGGAGCTGCCCAAAGGCGAATCACTGGCTGACCTGTCGGCGGCAGAAAAAAAACTTTCCGTGCGCGCCGTGTGCCGCATTATTTCTGCGGCAGCGGAGATTTACACGCTGTGCACCAAGGCGGGGCTGAGCACACGCGCCATGAGCGCCGCCACCGTATTTGTTGGTGAGGACGAAACACCGCATTTTCTCTCCCCGGTCACGGCGGGCGACAATGGTTGTGATGCGGTCGAAGCCATGTCGGCACTGGGTGAAGCGCTGAACACCGTTCGCCCCGTGGGTGTTCCCGGCGAGAATCGCACACACACCCTGCTGCAATGGATGCGCCAAGGGTACGAGGGTGAATGGCTGGACTGGACCACCATTGCCGCCACAGCCGCCACCGTAGCCGAGCAGCTGGGGGCTGACAAACCTACAGAGAATGAGGATAGCCCCAGTGATGGCACAATCAAACGCCGCCAACGCAAGCAACGCCGCAAGATTCTCAACTACGCGCTTTATGCCGTTGCTGCCGCAGCGCTGTTCATCGCCTGCGCTTCCATAGGTCTTCTCTTCCCGCAGCATCGGGTGGAAATTCTGCCTGCCGTGCATGACGGCGGCGTGCTCTGCAAAGAGGGTACACACACCCTTTTGGTGGCAGACACCCCTGTCAGCAAGGAGGAATATGCACGCTTTTTGGTAGCTTGGAAAAATCTGGCACCCGAAGAACAGGCGACGCTGCATGAGGGGCTGCCCGCCGACTACACCGACCACACGCCCCAAGGGTGGGACGGTCACGGCGACAACTCCCCCGTAACGGGTGTCAGCTACTGGGATGCGCTGGTGTACGCCCGCTTCGTGAAAGCCGCCCTGCCCACCGCTGCAGCGCTGCAAACTGCGCACCATGCAGCCCCCGCAGCCAAGCCGCTGCAGGAGTGGGTCACGCCCGATTCCCTGCCCGCCTCTCTGCTACCTGCCGACGGCGCTCTGCTTTTGCAGGCGGATGACACCCCCTTCCCCCTGGCCGATCGCGCCTACCGCGCCGCCGCCCTCACTTTCCCCATCACCACCCCTACCCTTAAGCCATGAAAAAAGCCCCTACTTTTCTGCTTCCCCTGCTCTG
>JAZLFB010000007.1:0-5664 GCA_045615585.1 Akkermansia sp. | reverse complement strand
GGCTTTGATTTAACGCTGCAAGAGGAAACCGCTTTTACCAACGGTGCCATGTGCGAACCCGCCGCGCTCTTCGGACAGGGCGGTTTCGGTCACGCCGGGGCAGGGGGCTGCCATGCCTTTTTGGAGCCGCAGAGCGGGCGTTCCTTTGCCTTTGTGATGAACCGCATGGCGGCAGGTGCTTTGCCGCCCGACCCTGTGCGTGCCATGGTAGCAGCCATGGCGGAGCTTTAAGCCCTCATCCCGCCGTCTTTTCCGCGCGGCGGGGGGCGGTTGCGCATCAATTATCGTCAATCAGCACCTCACGCGGGCGCGAGGTGTTGCCGGAGGCGGGGGCAATCACGCCGTGCTTCTCCAGCAAGTCCATGATTTTGGCGGCACGACCGTAGCCGATGCTGAAACTGCGTTGCAGCAGAGAGGTACTGGCCTTGCGCTGGGTAATCACCAGCTCGCGGCAGCGGGTGTAAAGCTCGTCCTCTTCTTCGGACATGCCCTTATGTCCGCTGCGACCGCCGTTGTCACCCGCGCTGCCGCCGTTCTCCTGACTGTCCATTTCCGCCGCCATGCCCTGTTCAAACTTCTGCTTGGCGTGGGCGGCACAGAACGCCACGATGGAGGAAATCTCGGCATCGGAGACGAAGGCACCCTGAATACGCGTCATCTTGGTGACACCTTCAGGCGGCAGGAACAGGCTGTCGCCCTTACCCAACAGGTTTTCGGCACCGTTGGTATCGAGAATCACGCGGCTGTCCAGCGGGCTGGCCACCTTGAACGCGATACGGCTGGGGATATTGGCCTTGATAGTGCCTGTCACCACCTGTGCACGCGGGGTCTGCGTGGCGGCTACCAAGTGGATGCCGGCGGCGCGGGCTTTCTGTGTGAGTCGGGCGATGTAGGCTTCCAAGTCCTCCTTCACCGTCATCATGAGGTCGGCCAACTCATCAATGATAATCACGATGTAAGGCAGTTTTGCAGGGATGCGCGGGTCTTCGTCGCGCTCATCCTCTTCTTCCTCACCCAAGGGGATTTCTTCATCGGCCTGTCGCTCAATTTCGCTGGCAAAGGCTTCGATATCGAAATTGGGGTTGTCGACATCTTCCTCCTCCTCGACATTGCCGTAAATGTCGGGGTCGTTCTGCGGGTCGCGGTCGTTGAAATCCTTGAAATTACGCACACCGCAACGGCTGAACAGCTGGTAGCGGTGTTCCATTTCATTCACCGCCCAACGCAGGGCACCGATGACGCGGGCGGGCACCGTAACCACGGGGCATGCCAAGTGCGGCAGCTTGTGGTAGGGCTGCATTTCCACCACCTTGGGGTCCACGAGAATGAGCTTTAATTCATCGGGGCGGAACTTGTACAGCATGGAGAGAATCATGCTGTTGATACACACGGATTTACCCGAACCCGTGGTACCCGCCACCAGCGTGTGGGGCATGGCGGCCAAGTCGCCGATGATGGCGTTGCCGTACACATCCTTACCCAGTGCCACAGGAATTTTAAGTTTCTTGTCCGCAAAATTGTTGGATTGCAGCAGCTCGCGCAGATAAACGGGGGCCTTCGTGGCGTTCTCCAGCTCAATACCCACGGTGTTCTTGCCGGGGATGGGGGCCAGAATGTTGATGGCCTTGGCTTGGGTAGCCAGCATCAGCTCTTTGCTGAGGTTGGAGATACGCTGCACGCGCAGACCGCGCGGGGGATAGAACTCGTAGCGCGTGATACTGGGCCCGCGGGTGATATCGCCCGGTTCTACCGAGATACCGAAGGTGTCCAGCGTGTCGATGATGAGCTGTTGCTTCTCGCGCATCTCCTGCTGCGAGCTTTCGTTCATCTCATCCGATGCCGGCTCATACTTCAGCAAGTCGTAAGGGGGCAGGGGGTAATCGTCGCTCTGTTGGCGGGTGTCCAGCCCCAGCGTGGCTTGGTGCGGCTGCGGGGTGTTGACGCGCGGTGCGGGGGTGGGACGGGGACGCGGTGCGGGTGTCGCGGGGCGGCGGACAGGCGCGGGTGCCTCCGGTTCCTCCTCCGGCACCGTATCAAAAGGTTGCAGCGCGCCGCGTTGACCGGGGCGGTTGCTCAGGGCAATGCGCTCCTCCACCGGTGCCATCAAATCCAACAGGTTATCGCGGCGGCGGGCAGCTTCCCCGCGTTGGCGTTGGTTGCGGGAGGAAGGTGCTTGCTGAATGCGGTGGCGTGCCTGATCGCGGCGGGCGGCCTCCTGCATCTGCTCCTCCAGCGAGGGCGGCAGGGCTTCATCCTCGTCATCATCGGGAACGAAAGGAGTACGCTTTTGCAGGGGCGACACCTGACGCGGCGGCAGCCCGCCCTGTCGGGGCTGCGCGGCGGGTTGCAGGGCGGCTTCTCTCGCTGCCTGTTCGGCGGCAAGGCGTTCCGCTTCGGCGCGGGCGGCGGCTTCGGCTTCCTGCTGCTGCTTCAGTTCCTGTTGGCGTTGCAGCCACTGTTGTCGGCGTTCGTCCCTGCGGGCTCGGCGGGCGGCGGCGTGTTCCCTGTAGCGGGCGTACAAATCGCGGGCATCGGCTGCCACAGCGTTGCAGAACTCAATAAAGCCCATGCGGGCAAAGTAGATAAGAGCCAGACCGTGGCACGCAATCAGCAGACAGAGAGCACCCTGCCGCCCCAGCAGCAGTTGCAGCACGCAGCAGCCGTCCAGATACCCCAGCTTGCCGCCCACGCTGGAAAGCCCGATACCCGCCGCCCACGATTGCAGCCACCACGGCTGCACGGAGAGGACGGCACAGGCGCACAGCAGCATGGCCGCTGCGGCAAGGCTTTGAGAAAGAATACGGTAGCGGGGGTGGAAAAGCAACACGGCAGCGGGCAGCATAAGCAGCACCATCGCATACAGCGCGCCCGCGCCCAACAGCCAGTACAGCATGCCCGCCAGATACAGTCCCACCACGCCCAACACATTGGTGCAGGGGACTTTGGCGGCGGCAACGGCATCGTAAGGATTGAGTGCTGCCCAGCCCATTTCACCCACGCGGTAGGTCAGCAGACAACCCAGCATGACCGCCGCAAACACAAGCAGCCCGAAGCCAATCAGGCGCGTCGGCCATGTGGCTTTGGTGGGTTTGGGGGCAGGGGGTGTCTCCTGTGGGTAAAAATCCATAGCGTACCGCAGGGATGATACCCATCTGCGGGGATTTCCGCAAGCTCAAAATGCGTCTTAAACACCGCTTCAACATCAAATGCTGAAGCAGCAGCCCGCAAGACCTTGCTATTGATGGTGTACCATGCTAGAATGACCTCGCCGCCGCGTTTGTTAGCAGCGGCGGTTCAAATAATAATGTTTGAATACATAGCCCGAATGTGGCCACATATCTGCGACTTGTTCGCCGTGGTCATGAGCTTCGTTGAAATGATATAAACGAAGCAACCCCGCAGGTGTTGCCGCACCTGCGGGGTTTTCGGTTCAAATAAGTTTGAATATATAGCCTTGTAGCTTTTTAAGCTCGCGGACATTATAGCATGCTGCGGAACGGTGTCAAGCACCTTTGCTGCGTTTCCCCGGCTATATTTTGAAAAAAGAACAAGGGTGATACGTCCGCTGCCAATGCCGCGGGTGCGCTCTACGCACAGGAAGATTCGGACCGCAATCTTAATGTGGGAGCCCTGTCTGAGGAAAATCTATCAAAGGAAAGTCGTATTGTCAAGCTCAAACACTTTCAGGGCTTGTAATCAATCCGCACGGGGACTTCCTCCACCGACAGCCCCGCGGCGGTTAAGAGGTCCATCACCTCGATGAAACGTCCCATGGAGGTTCCGTCGGCGGCGGAAAGCTGAAGGTGTGCCTGCGGTTTTTCGGCGGTCAGCTTGCGGACAGCGGCGGGCAGCTCTTGGGCGGAAATCCGTTGACCGCCCAACGCCACGCTGCCGTCGGCGGCTACCTCCAGCAGCACGTCATCGGTGTTGCCGCGTTCCCCTGCCAGATGGTGGGTTTGCGGCACCTCCAGCTTCAGCACATTGACCTGCCGCTTAAATTCGGTGTGGACAATGAAGAAGATGAGCAGAATCGTCAGGATATCCAGCATGGGCACAATCGGCAGCCCTTGGAATACCTGTCGGCGGGTGTAGATGTTCATGATTCAGGCGCGGCGGGAAAGGATTTCGGAAAAGACTTCGTCTACACGGGCGGCGCGGCGTTCCAAACGACGCTCGCAACAGGTTTGGGCAATGATACCCGGTACGGCAATCGCCAGACCGAAAATCGTGGTGTACAACGCCTTGGAGATGCCCATGGCAATACCCTCCTGCGCGTCGGGGGCGCCGAACACGCCGAAAATGTCCACCAAGCCCCACGCCGTACCCAGAATACCCAGCATGGGGGCAATGTTGGTGATGATGTGGATGACGGAAAGCCCCGCCCGCGCGCTGTCCACCGCGCGGCGCAGTCGGGCCTCGGTGGCGGCGGTGTCGCCCGCAGCCGTCTGCCGTGCAATCGTGGCAAGGGCATCCGTGCGGTGGGTGAGTTCGGGGCTGTCGGGGGTGGTTTGCAGCAAGGTGAGCGTCTTATCCCACCCGCGGGCGGTGAAGAGCAGGTGGTAGAGAATGGCCGCTACCAGCAGAACGGAACAGCCCAGCAGGGGATAACCGAAGGGTTGGCAGGCATCGAAGAAGAGTCGGATGTTTTCTTGCATATTGGTGTTTGGGGGTTAATCGAAATGGAAGGTGAAAATCAGCTCCAGCAGGTCGCCCACCACCTCCGCCTGAACATTGGGCGGCATGGCGGGCAGAACAGCCTGGCGAATGGCTTTGAAGGTGAAGGCTTGCTGGCTCATACCCGCGCCGCGGCGTTGGATGAGCATCATGTTGACCAGTCGCCCGCGCTTGTCAATACGCAGACTCACGGTGATTTTGCCGGGGATGCAGTCGCCTCGGTGATCATCACAGGCCTGATACCACAGGCGCGCCACGCGGCGGTAGATTTCCGCCTCATACGCTCCGCGCGGGGTGGCTGCCACGTTCAGCGCCGCCCCCTTGCCGAACACAAAGTTGCCGCTGCTGCGTGTGCGGCGCTCATGGGTGCGGAACCCCGGTTGCAGCCGTGAATCATCGGCAAGGCTGGGGTCGTACACAGGGCGGCGCACGTGGGCGGGGCGTTCCTTGCCGACGTCGGTTCCGTCGGGCGTGCCTTGGGCGGCAGCATCGGCGGTTTCCGTATCGGCGGCATCGGGTTCGGGCTGCTGCTGCAAGTGCAGGGGACCGTCCTGTTCTTCCTCCGTGGGCGGTTGCTCACTCTGTACCCCCTTTTCGCGGGCGGTGCGGTCGTTTTCGCCGTGCTCCTGCTCGTTCGTGCCGTCCTCTCGCCCTTGGGCGGGGGCGGTGTCCGAGTCGGTTTCCGTGCTGTCGGCTGCGGGTGCGGGCGGTGGAGTCTGCGGGGCAGGCTCGTTTTTCCCTTCGTGTTCCAAGTCGCCCTCCTGCCGTTCGCTGTCAAAGGTGACAAGCTCTTCATCTTCCTCGCGCTCGCGTCCGTTCAGGGCAGGGGCGTTGTCATCGCTGCGGCGGTGTGCGGCGTCCTCCTCGCTTGCGGCACGCGTGCTGCGGTTCGATTCGTACTGCGCCTCATCGGGCGTGCGTTCGGGGGTGTCGGGGTTGGTTTTGGCAAAAGGTTTGGGCTTTTCTTCCTCCTGCTGGGGGGGGGCGGCG
>JAZLFB010000006.1:0-10397 GCA_045615585.1 Akkermansia sp. | reverse complement strand
GCTGTCGGCGGGGGCTTGCAGAATCTGCGGGAACATCTGCCAAGCCGCGGCATGGCGCACCACGCGGGCGGAGTCCTCCGTCAGCGGGGCGGCGGCAGCGGCACCCAGCAGCTCCGCAGCGGCGGCGCGTTCCAAGGGTGCGGCGGATTTCAGCGAGCTTTGCGCGAGCTGTTGCAGCGCGGCAGAGGGCGGCATCTCCGCCGCCAAACCCAGCATCGTGGCGCGCCAAGTGGGGTTCTCCTCTTTGCGGAAAGCGGTTTCCAGCAGCTCGGCGGCGTTGGCATCACCCTTCATAGCGGCGGCCATGGCACGCCAACGCGGGCGGTAGCGGTTCATCCAATGCGTATCGGGCGCGCCGTAGCGGGCGTTCACCTTTTCAATCGCCCAGTCGTTGCCCTTGTCCGCATGGCAGTTCATGCAGGTGTTCGGAATACCTGTCTCCTTGGTGGCAATCGGGTCGGGCGGCAGCAGGGCGTGGTCGCGGCGGCGGTCGCGCCCCATGTAACCGCGTTCGGGCATGTGGCATTCCACGCAGCGGTGACCCTTGGTGCCCGCGGGGCAGGTGAAGGTGTCATCGCGCGAGACAAAGGGCGGCTCCACGCCGTTCACCTTGTAACGCTCGGCGTGGCAGCGCAGGCACAGCTCGTTGTTCTCCTGCGGGTACAGCAGCTTGCCTGTGTGCGGGTTGTGGCAGTCGATACAGGTGACACCCGTCATGCCCATGCGGCTAAGTCGGAAACCTGTCTCGCAGTAGTCCTCATCCAACTGCTGACCGTTGGGAAAGAACACGCCCGCCACTTTGGGCAGCTCTAAGCGGAAATGGTCGTCAAAACGTTCGCCCACGGTGAACTTGTCGTCCAGCTCCTCGCGGCGGGCGTGGCAAGCGGCGCAGTTGTCCGTCACCTGTTTGGGGGTGAGCTTGCGGTCGCCCTTGGCAATCATGCAGCCTGTGGCATCGGGGGCATCCGCCAACTTGTGGCATTGAATACAGGTGACCCCCGGTTCTTTCCATGCGGAAGCGTAACGGTCTTCCTTGCCGTTGTAATTCTTATGGAAGCCCGTGGTGTGGCACCACGCGCATTGAGAATTGAAGCTCATGCCGCGCCCTGTCCAATGCCCCCACTCACCGGGCTTGCGTTCTCCGCCGCCGAGGGCAGCCTGTCGCTCATCATCGCGGAACACGTCAAACCACTCTTTCTTGCCGTCGGTCGTCACACCGTTCGTGATGGCTCCTGTGTCCCAACGGCCTGTATCCCACGCAGCGGAGGGCGTTTGCCAACCGCCGTCCTTGCCCTGCACAAGGTACTGCGCCAACGGCGTGCGCCCGCAGACGGCGGTGACCGCCCAATCGGTGCTCTTGCCGTCCACGATGTCGCGCAAAATGAAGCCGCCCTTGCCGTTGCTTAAAAAATGCTGTTCCGCACCGTGGGCTTTCAAGACTTGCCCTTGGAACGCCTCGCCGTCATGCGCGGCATCGGGCGTGCGCAACGCCCAAGCGTGGTCGCTGTCCGCCCATGCTTCAAACTCCTTTTGGTGGCACGCAGCGCATTGCAGCGAAATCGGCACCTCGTTCTGATTCCAATGCGCGCTCTTACCTGTGTAGGTTTTGTTTTTGCCTCCGTCGCCGCAGGCAACCAGCAGCAGACTCAACACAGACAGGGAAAGGACGTTTCGCATGGCACCATCTTAACAGATATGAAGCATCTGAGCAAGCGAAACTGCGTAACAAGAAGCCGAATTACACGGAGCGGAGACGTTTTCGCTGTAAACAAAAATCCCCCGCAGCATGACGGCTGCGGGGGATGCAAGGGAATAGGAAAGAGGTTTAAGCCTTAGGCTCGGCGGGAGCCTTGGGTGCTTCGGGGGCGGACTTGCCGAGGTAGTCGGGCAGTTCCACGCCCACGCTCTGAGCCAGCTCATGCAGGGGCAGGGTACCCGTCACGAGATTCTGCACAAAGCCACCCACGGAGCCGCTCTTGGTATCGCCGCCGCCCATGACCACAACCTTGTCGAAGCTGAGGTTGCGGATGGCGCTGGCCTGCGTTTCCACAATCTGCGGCAGCTGTTCCGTGACCAACAGACCGCTGGCGGCCTTGGCATCGCCCGCTGCCTGAACAATCTGGCGGAAACCGGTGGCCTTAGCTTCCAGAGCCGCCTGAATGGCGGCAGCCTGACCGCGGCCCACCATCTCCAAACCTTCACCTTCTGCCTTCTTCTTGAGGAGCAGGGCGTTGGCTTCACCTTCCGCCAGCTTGGTGGCGGCGGTACCTTCGGCGGCCTTTTCAATCACCAAGGCGTCGGAGCGACCCTGCTGTTCCTTCACCAGCACGGCGGCGGCGGCTTCAGCGGCAATCTCCTGCTTGCGCTTAGAGATTTCGGCCTTCACAATTTCATTGGCGGTCTGAGTGGCGCGTTCCAGTTCGGCGCGCTTCATTTCGGCCTCGCGGTTGGCGATATAGCCCGCGGCTTCTGCCTGGGCAGCCTGTTCCTTTTCGGCGACAAGGGCGATACGGGCGGCTTCTGCCTGGCGCACTTTCAGTCGGGCGTTGGAGTCAGCCACCTTCATCTGGGCTTCGTTGTTACCTTCCACGGCGGCGGCGTTGGCCATGGCCACCTGCACGGTCTGTTCGCGCAGGGCTTCGGCCTTACCGATTTCACCGCGGCGGGTTTCCTCTGCCACCTTAATCATGGCGTCGTTGATGGCGCGGGCGGCGGCTTCCTGACCGAGAGCGGCAATGTAGCCCGAAGCATCACGGATATCGGTGATGTTGGCGTTGATGAGGTACAGACCCACCTTGTGGAGTTCCACATCCACACCGCCCGTGATACCCTTGATGAGCTTCTCGCGGTCGGCGTTGATTTCTTCAATGGTGAGGGAGGCAATCACCACACGCATCTGACCCATGATGATTTCGGAAGCAAGGTCGCGGATGTCCTGACGCGTGCGGCCCAGCAGACGGCTGGCGGCGTTCTGCATGATTTCCGGCTGCGTGCTGATACCCACGATGAAAGAGGACGGCACATCCACACGGATGTTCTGGCTGGAGAGGGCACCCTTCAGCGGTACGTCGATGTTAATGGGGTTCAAATCCATGAACGCGTAGCTCTGAATGACGGGCATGATGAAGGTGGCACCGCCGTGAATGCATCGGGCAGAGCGACCTGCGCCCACGTTACCGTAGACGATGAGGATTTTGTCCGACGGGCACATCTTGTAGCGGCTGAACAGCCACACGATAAGACCCAGCAGGAACAGGGACAGGATGATAATGACAACGGCAGGGGTGCCGCTGGCGGCGATGACGGTTGCGGGTGTATTCATATTGGTTTGTTTTTGGGAAAGGTGTCGTGTGATGAAAAATTACTTGCGGCACACGGTCACCATGCCTGTGGCGGCGGCGGTGACAATGACGGGGGTGTCGATGGGCAGGGGTTCATCCCCTTCCTGCACGGCGGGCAGGGTAAGGAACTGGGAGGGGTGCGAAATCTGCACCTGACCGCCCGTCTCACCCTTGGGCGGAATGGTGACGTAGACTGTGCCGCTCAGCCCGATGAGCGTGGTGTAATCCAGCGTGCCGTCAGAACGCAGACTGTGGATGCCGCGGATGATGAAGGCCACCAGCAGGAACATGACAAGCCCCATGCCGAGCCCCGCACCCACGCAGACGAGGGCGGACAGACCCGCATCGGCACAGGCGTAACCCACCCAGCCGAAGCCCAGCAGGAAACCGATGATGGCGCGCAGGGAGAAAATGCCCGTGTCGCCGCCGTCACCCGCTACATCGCCGGAGTGAACCTCGGCATCGGCATCGCCGAAATCCGTGAACAGGGAAAGCACGGAGAGCAGCAGGGCCATCAGGGTGGCAACCGATGCCAGCAGACCGAACACTCCTTGCAGGGTGTCCCATTCGTCCAAGTGCATGATAAGGAAAAGAGAGTACATAACAGGAGACTGTTTTCGAACGTTACGGTGTCAGATTACCACAACGGCGCGGTTACTTCAATCTGAAATTGAGTCAGAGCGGGAAGAATCGGCGGCATTGCGGACCTCTGTTTACCCTCTTTAAGGGAGAAACGGCGGCTTTTCGTGAAAAAAATTCAATAACCCGGTTCCAGCTTCATGACAGGCATGCCCTGAACGCCGTTTTTCCACGCCTTAATGGGGATGGTGAAGTCAAGGTAGGCTTCCTCTTCGTTATCGGGATTCTCGCGGCGGCGCATCGTGACCTTGCAGTCGGGTTGCCCCAGAATGCTCGGCTGTACATCATCGAACACGGCGGCGGGTACAGAGAAAGTCAGGTCAGCAACCTCCTGCAAGGCTTCGGGGGTAAGGGCGGGCAGGTAGATGTAGATGTTGTCCTGCACGATTGCGGCGCGGAGAGGCTCCGGCAGCACGATATCGGTAAGCGGATAGCTGCCGTACACGGCTTCGCTGTTTACTTTCATCCAATCACCCAGCGCACGGAACACGGTCAGCTGCTCTTCGGGTACGGTGCCGTCCACCATCGGCCCGATATTGAGCAGGAAATTGCCGCCCAGCGACAGGCATTCCTCGAACATCGAAATGATGTGGGCGGGGCTTTTGAACATGCCGTCGTTCATGCTGTAGCCCCAGTGGTGCCCCACCGTCATGCAGCTCTCCCAGTCATAGGCGGGTAGGCTGTCGCGTGTGGGAATCTTCTTTTCGGGGGTGGTGAAATCGCCGTTCGGGGTGCCGTCCTCTGTCGTGGGGGCGGAATACAGACGGTTGTTCATGATGATGCCCGGTTGCAGCTCTCGGCACATGGCTTTCAATTCCGTGGCTTTCCACGCGCGGTCGCCCTCCGCCGCGCCCTGCGAGTAATCCCACCACAGAATATCCACCTTGCCGTAGTTGGTCAGCAGCTCTCGCACCATGCCGTGCAGATAGCGGCAGTAGGACTCCTGGTTGCGGGGGATTCCCTTATTTTTCAGCATCTCGGCCTGCCCCTTGGGGTAGCACAAATCGGGGCAGATGGTGTTGTCGTAATCGGGGTGGTGCCAGTCAATCACGCTGTGGTAGAAGCCCACGCGCATGTCGGCTTCGTGACAGGCATCGGTAAACTCTTTCACCAAATCGCGCCCGATGAGCTTGGCTGAGGTGTAGTCGCTCAGCTTGGAATCAAACAGCGCAAAACCCTCGTGGTGCTTGGTGGTGAGCACCACATAACGGCAGCCCGCCTCTTTGGCCAGCTTCACCCATTCGGCGGGGCAGCCCTTGGCGGGGCGGAACAGCGGGGTGGCTTCTGCCGCATATTCCTCGGTGTTGGCGCCGACGTTGGTCTGAATCCACTCGCCGCCCGCGTGCTCGCCCTTGTACACACCCGCAAGACCGGAGTACAGACCGTAGTGGATGAACATGCCGAGTCGCGCCTCGCGCCACCACTGCATCTTATCTTGTTCGCCGGGCAGGGCGTCGCCCCCGACCTCGGTGGCTTCTGCCGTTTGTTCGACTGCGGGGGTGTCATCTGCAGGTTCCTGTGCCCATGTCTGCAGCCCGCCGAAGAGCAGGGGCAGTGTGCAGAGCAGCGCGGTGAGTGTAGAGCTGTTTGTCATTTCGCCATTGTAACAGAGGGCGCGCCTGTCTGTCAAACCGCTTTTTCCGTTGCATGGCTGATTTCTCGCTTGCACGCGGGCGCGGGGCATGTTATGCTGCAAGGGAGATGACAAAAAGTACGCTGTTACGTTTGAGTGCCGTTGCGTTTTTGGTGCTTCTGCCTATGTGTTCGCAGGAGTTCGATGCCGTGCCGCCCGTCGGCATGGTGAAAGCGCAGGACCCCGAGGCTGATGCCCTGCTGCAAAAGGCGGAGCAGGCCCCGAGTCTGAAAAAATCCATTTCTGCACTCAAAGAGCTGGTGATGTACCATCCGCTGGCTCCCTGCGCACCCAAGGCGCGTTTTATGCTGGGGCAGCGTTATGAGCAGAAGGGGGATTATCGCGAAGCTTTTAAAGAATACAGTAAACTGATTGACCGCTACCCGCAGAGCCCCCTGTATGCCGATGCTCTGAACCGCCAGCTGGCTATGGCCATGGCAGGCACGCACAGTCAACTGAAAACCCCCGTCCTTTTCGGCGCATGGAAGGTCGATATGGAATCCGGCACCGTCACTAAGTGGCTGGATGAAATTATGGAAAAGGCCCCCTACAACGACATGGCCGCCACCGCTGCCGCCACGTTGGGTGAGTACCAAGTTTCGCTGGGGCAGGAGGAGCAGGCCCGCGAAACCTACCGCCGCCTTGTGGAGAAATACCCCGACAGCAAGTACGCCCCCGAAGCTCAGTTGATGGTGGCGCAACTCTGGGCGCAGAGTCACACCCGCGGCGACCGCAACATGACCAACCTGACCGCCGCCCGCGAGGCGTACGAGGAGTTCAACCTGCGCTTCCCCCACCACAAGGATGCGGGCAAGGCCCTGAGCGGTGCTGCTAATATGAACCGCCTGATGGTGCAGCAGGAGCTGGAGATGGGCCGCTATTATCTGGAGCGTTCCCGCGAGTACAAGTCAGCCATCTTCTGCTTTGAAAACGTGATTCGCCAAAAGAAGGTGAACCCCGAAGCCGCCGCCGAAGCCGAGAAACTGCTGCTCCGCGCTCGTGCCGGTTATTGATAAAAACTGCCATTTCCCGCCGTTATGTTCAAGAAATGCCTTTCGATGGTGCTTGCCGCCTGTCTGCTCTCCGCCTGTGGTTACCACTTGGGCGGTGTGAAGCCCGTACAGATGAAGGATATGGAAACCTTCTGTGTGGATATGTTCGACAACCAAACCCAAGTACCCGCCGTTGCCATGCAGATGACCACCGCCCTGACCGATGCTGTGCAGCGCGACGGCACCTACCGCATGACTAAGCGCAGCGAGGCGGATTTCACCATCAACGGCGTGGTGAAGAGCATCAACCGCAATGCGTGGAGCACGGATTATATCGATGCCTATCACGGCTTGGAAATCGGTGTGACGGTGCATGTGGAATACAACGTGATTGACAACCGCACGGGTAAGTTGGTGTTCCATTCGATGGCCAGCGGTCAATCCAGCTATTTCAATGACCAGGGCAACGTACAGACGGCCATGGAAAGCGCCCTCTCTTATGCCACCCGCCGTGCGGCAGAAGAAGTGGTGAACGGTATTGCCAACCGATGATTGAATACCCTGTCAGCTTTGTCGGGCTGCCCATCGGCAACCGAGAGGACATTACCCGCCGCGCCTTAGAGGTGCTGAACGGCGTAGACTGCATCTGCTGCGAGGATACCCGCAACACGGGGCTGTTGCTGTCGCACTACGGCATTAAGAAGCCGCTGCTCTCGCTGCATGAGCACAATGAAAGCCAACGCGCGCCAGAGGTTGCAACCCGCGCTTTGGCGGGGGAACGCTTTGCCGTGGTGACAGATGCAGGCATGCCCGGTGTCAGCGACCCCGGTTACCGCCTGATTCAGGAACTGAAATCCCGCGAAGTGCCTTTCACCGTGCTGCCCGGTCCCTCTGCCGTGGTGACGGCGTTGGTGGGGTCGGGGTTGCCGTCCGATGCATTCTTCTTCGGCGGGTTCCTGCCCGTCAAGAGCGGTCGCCGTGCCGCTATGCTTCAAACGGCGGTGGCGGCCTCCTATACCAGCATTTTTTATGAATCGCCTTTCCGCATTGTGAAAACCATTGCGGCGTTGGCGGAGATTGACCCCGACGCACCTGTTTGCGTGGCGCGCGAGCTGACTAAGGTGTTTGAAACCTACCACCGCGGTACCGCTGCCGCATTGGCGGCAGAGTTCTCTGCCCACCCGCCCAAGGGTGAGATGGTGGTGCTTGTCGGCGGTGTCAACGCCCCGCGCCCGCAGCATACGGCAGAGTGAGCCGTTCGCTCCGATGCCGTCGGTTTGAGAAAGGCGTTAACTCTCCTTCTCTCAACTATCTTGACAGGTTGCGCCCTATCGTGTATCTTACCCGCATGAAGCGCATCGGCATTTACGCGGGCAGTTTCGACCCGCCCACCAACGGCCATCTGTGGATGATGAGCCGCGGGGCGGAGCTGTTTGACGAACTGCTGGTGGTGTTGGCGGTGAATCCCGATAAAAAAGGGTTTTTGCCCATGGAAACCCGCCGCGCCCTGCTGGAGAACATGACCGCGCCCCTGCCGAACGCGCGGGTGGTGGTGATGGAACGCGGCTTCTTGGTGGATTTCGCCCGCGAACAGGGCGCACAGTATCTCTTGCGCGGCATGCGGAATACGGTGGATTTCGAGTACGAAAAATCCATGGCGCAGATGAACGCCCGCATGGAACCGCAGATTCTGTCTGTGTTCCTTCTGCCCCCGCCGGAGCTGGAGGCGATTTCTTCGTCCTACATCCGCGGCTTTGTCGGGCAGCCCGCTTGGGAACGCTGGGTGCAGCCCCATGTACCCGCCGCTGTTTTTGAGGCTGTCTGCCGCCGAAAGGAGAATCTTTAACCCCACGACAATCATCAGATGAAACGCTATTTAATGCCCCTGTTGCTGGCTGCCGCCCTCTTCACCCCCGCTCTTGCCCAAGAAGAGGGCATGAGCAAGGCCGAAGCCGCCAAGATGGAACGTGAAGAGAAGAAGGCCGCTTACGAGTGGATCAAGCAGGAGATGAACACCCTGCGCAAGACGACTTCTCTGCTCAAAAAAATCAAGAACGAAAAGACGGTCAAGTCGAGCCTGAAAGAAATCCAAAGCATGTACGGCTTGGGCGGTGGCAAGACCGCGATGGGCGAAGCCGCCCCCGCTTCCAAGCCTGAGGGCGATGCCTACTTGGAGCAGGAGGCCAAGAACGCCACGGTGATGAAGAAGATTCGCAAGGAGCTGAAAGCGGAAATCGACCGCGTGAAAGCACTCGAACTCGGCAACGATGACCTTGACTCCGCCTTGGAGTGGTTGGAGGAGAACCGCCTGTAACCCATGATTTACTGGGATAACAACGCCACCACCGCCGTGGCACCCGAGGTGTTGGATGCTATGCTGCCCTACTTGCAGGGGCAGTATTTCAACCCCTCTGCCGCCTACGGTGCCGCCAAGACCGTGCGCCGAGCGGTGGAGGAAGCCCGCGAGAAAGTGGCGGCGTTGGTGGGGGCGGACGCCTCGGAAATCATGTTCACGGGCGGCGGTACGGAAGCCACCAACGCGGCGTTGGCACAGTTCAGCCGCGTGTTGACCACCGCCACGGAACACCCTGCCACCCTGCGCACCGCTAAGGGCGATGTCTGCCCTGTGATGGCGAACGGTCAGGTGGATTTAGCTTTGTGGCGCGAGATGCTGCCCGACCATGACGGCGTGAGTTTTGCATGGGCGAACCACGAGACAGGTGTGCTGCAACCCGTGCGCTCGCTGGCGGCGGCGGCACATGAAGCGGGTGCCCGCGTGCATGCGGACATTGTGCAGGCGGCGGCCAAGGTGCCGGTGAAGCTGCATGAGACGGCGGTGGATTTTGCCTCTGTATCTGCCCACAAGTTCCACGGTCCCAAGGGCGTGGGTGCGCTGTACTGCCGTCGTGGTGTCCGCCTGACCAACTTCATCGAGGGCGGCGCTCAGGAGCGTAACCGCCGTGCCGGTACGGAAAACCTCCCCGGAATCTGCGGCATGGCAGCCGCCTTGCAGGAGGCTGTGGATAACATGGAGGAGAATACCCGCCGTGTCACCGAGATGCGTGACCGTCTCATCGAGGGTATCCGTCCCATTCCCTGCTCCAGAATCAATGGTTCTGTGGAGCATCGTCTCCCCGGCAACGTCAACGCCAGCTTTGAGGGCATCGAGGGCGAATCCCTCCTGCTCCGCCTTGACCTTGAGGGCATCTGCGCTTCCTCCGGCTCTGCCTGCACCTCCGGTTCTCTTGACCCCTCCCATGTCCTGCTCTCCATCGGAACTCCCGTAGAAGTGGCTCACGGCTCTCTCCGCCTGAGCTTGGATGAGGTCAACACAATGGAGGAAGTGGAGTATTGCCTTGCAAAGCTCCCCCGCATCATCGCCCAGCTCCGTGATATGTCCCCCGTCTGGGAGCAGATGAAAAAAGAAGGAAAGTGCTGATTTTTTAAGAGTGTAGAGTGGGGAGTGTAGAGTGAAGATAAGGAGCGGCTTGCGCCGCAGATTTGATTTTATGAGAGGAGACAGGAACGCATTTTTCATGGAATCAAAGAAGCTGATTACCCTTCCCATATGTTTGAACTGAGAAAGGATTTTTTACTATGGCTATGGCATACAGCGCAAAAGTGCGCGATCATTTTGCAAATCCCCGCAATGTTGGCAAGATCGAGGACGCTAGCGGCGTTGGCGAGGTCGGCAATGCAAAGTGCGGCGACATCATGAAGATGTACCTTAAAATCGATAATAACATTATAACAGATGCAAAGTTTAAAACTTTCGGCTGCGGAGCTGCTGTT
>JAZLFB010000005.1:0-6500 GCA_045615585.1 Akkermansia sp. | reverse complement strand
GGCTCCACCAACTGAGATGGCATTACCGGAGGCGAGGCTGTAGCTCTTGCCGGAGGAAATGGAGATGCCGGTCAAATCCAACACACCGCTGTTCAGGGAGATGGTCTCGGTGGAGGTGAGCAGGTTCTCTCCGCCTAAAATCAGCGTGCCGCCGTTCATGGTGAGAGCACCTGTGGTTACCTGGGCAGTCAATTCAAGGGCACCGGCATTCAGGGTGACCGGGCCGGTTCCCAAGGCTGTGGCTGTGCCGGCCACCAGCGTTCCGGCGTTCACGGTGGTGCCGCCGGTGTGCGTGTTGTCGCCGGAAAGCGTCAGCGTGCCGTTCCCCTCTTTGACCAGGGCGACATTGGTGCTGATGGTGCCCGCGAATGCGGAATCCTTCGTCTGGTTGACGATGAGGGAGCCGGCCGTGCGGTCCTTGTCGCCCTTCAACTCAATCAAGCTGCCGGAGGTGCCGGTCAGGTTGCCGATGTGCGCGTTCTCCGCGGCGACCAACAGGCCGCCACTATCTTTGAGGCTAACATTTGCACTTCCCAGGGCATTATCAGAACCTGCCACCAAGCGAGTCTTCCCGTTCGCGATAAACGTACCATCAAACGTATTGCTGTCATTGGAGAAAGTGAAGAGCTCCTTGACATCACCCCAAGCGGAACTCAGGTTGACAGTGCCGCCGCCTTCCACCTTTCCGGTGAACTGCCAGCCGGATTTTCCCCAGTCTGAAGCCAGGTTCACGTTGTCGGAAGAACCATTACCCAATTTCGTGGCTCCCGCAAGAATGAGGCCACCGTCGAATTTACGCAGCGAAGCACCGTTTGTCACAGACACATCCCCCTTGATGGTCTTGATGGCCGACTTTGCGAGAGAGAGATTCACCTTGGAATTATTGCCGTCCACGGCAAACCCGATGCCAAATTCATCACCCGCCACAGTGTATTCACTTCTGCCAATTGTAATGGATGCGCCGGAAATCACTTCTACGGAGTTCACGTTGCTCATGAAATCGAGCACAACGGTGTCATCCGTCATGTTCAGGGAACCTTGGGAAACCTTCACAGTGTCGGCGGACACCGAGCCCTTGAGAGTCACGGTGCCGCTGCCGCTCTTGACGATATTGCCCTTCTGGGCAACGCCCTCCTCATCCACAGGTGAGGCAACGGTATAGGTGAAATCCTGATTCGAGCCTATATCCAACTTCAAGGTCCCCGCCAGCTGGATGGGCAGGTCCTTGCTCTTCTCTGCCAGGAAATCCGTGCGGGTGGCATGCAGGGTTCCCTCTTTGTCCACAAGAAGGGATTCGTTGACACCGAGCGGTTGGGTATCCACCTTCAGCGTTCCTCTCCGAACCAGAATGTGCGCGATATCCGTGCTGCCCAGCGAGCCCGATTGGTCCTTCCAATCCACAACCAGGCGGCCATCACCGGTGATGGATTGCGGAATGGTGCAGGCTGAGCTGGCAAGCCTGAGCTCAGCACCCTCCGCCACAGCGGCGGAGCCCACGCTGGAGCCGGAATCCAGCACCAGCGTGCCGGCCTCAACACTCGCCTCCTCGTTCACGGTCACGCCGTTGCCCAGGGTGGTGGCAGCCGTACCCACCTGGCGGAGGGTGCCGGCCGTGACACCATTGCCGGAGCTTGCCGTCAGGGTGTAGTCGCTCTGGTTATTGTCGAACAGCAACTGTCCGGCCACCACACTGGATGTGATGGAAACGGCTGAAGATTCAGCAGTGTCGTTGAACACGGCTATCTTCTGGTCCGTGAGATTATTGTGCGTCTGCCCGAAATTTTGGGTGCTCCAGGCAGTCTTTTGCGCTGTACCGTCCCACACCTGAATATCGGTGCGGTCGGTAAGGGTAACGGTCAAGGCCTTGTTGCTCGTTTCAAAGCTGGCATTGAAATAGATAAGCTCCCCTTGCTGTATGGAATTCTCGTTCACGGCAGACCAATCCCCACTGCTAAGCGTGTAGGTACGGGCCTGCATGCTGAGTTCATCCGCGAAGTTAATGGTCAGGGTGGAGCCTTGGGCCAGCTGCGCGGAGCCGGTCAAGCTCAGCGCACCGCCGGCGGCATTCGCAACAGCATCGCCGGAGAACAGGAGCGAGCCACCGGAAAACAGCAGGGAACCAGCCAACTCGGCAGGAGTAGAGGATATGCCTTCTCCCGGCATCACGGCAAGCACGTTGCCCGCGCCAAGTTCAAGCTGTTTGTTCGCCAAATTCAGCTTGGCGCCTTGGGCAATGGAAATTTGCCCTGCAATATCCGGAGTTGCGGTTGCGTGGGTGAAGCCGAGCGTACCCTTGTTCACGGTCACGTTCACCAAATTCACACCCGCGCCAGAGAAGTTTTGCGTGCCCGTGCCGTCCATGACGATGCTCAAGCCGTTTCCTTCTTCCCCGCCATACACATTGCCCTTGAACTCACACGTGCCATCGCCCGTGATAACCAGGTTGGCCTTGCGCATGGAAACAGGTGCGTATTTCAGTTCGGAGTCTGTCTGGTCGCCGCCTTCCACCGCAGATCCGGCGTACAAGGCAGAGTACTCGTTGCCGTTCAAGCCCTTAACGGCACCGTTGTCCGTGTTCACGGCCAGGGTCATGAAGCCGTTGCTCCCGTCACCCTGCAAGTTCACTTCCGCGCCCTGCATGATGGTGTCATGCGCCAGTTCCACATAGGATGCGTATGCGCGGTCTTCACCCGGTGCCACATTGGTGCGCTTGGCGGTGAACACGCCGGAGTACGTGCCCATGTCACCATCCGGCTTGAAGGTGCCGCCCTCCTCTGAATTGGCGGCCGCACCCAGCAACACGCGGGAGGAATACCAGTGCGTGGTTTGCGAATCCCAGGTCACATAGCCCTCACCGGTCAGCTCGTGAATGTTCCAGATGGTGTTTCTGGACTGCTCCTGCAGGGTGAGCGTGGTACCTTTCTGCACGTTGAGCTTGTCAATCTCGCGCAGGATATTGTCGCTCCCGCCGTTGCCGTGCAGGGTCATTTTCCCGTCCTTCCCTTGGATTTCCAGCGTGCCGCCGAAGTGTGTGCCGGTGCTGTTCTCCAGGTTCACCCGGGCGGCTTGCATGACCACGGTGCCGCCGCTCTCCGCGAAGGATGCGGAACTGAAGCGGGCGGTCACCTCTGCGCCATTATCATCTTTCATGGCGATAACCGTAAGCTTGGAATTCTCTGCGACATCCACCACGGAGTTGACCTTGGTGTGGGAGCTGTTGAATACGATGGTGTTCGCCGTGCCCTCTCTCGTAGAAACGGCACCGGAGAGCTCCGCACTGGCCTGCTTATCAGATTGTTCGCCTAATTGCACGGTACTGTTGTTCAGCACCAACTGGGTGGTGGCGCTATGCGTACCCATGTAGAGAATGGTGCTGTCAAGTACCGTCTTGCCAGTCGCGCAAAGCACCCCGTCTTTAACCGCCGCAAATCCGGAGCTGCCGCTCAGCGTCATGTTATCGTAGGTCATCTCCCCGCCCAATCCGCATTGTATGGGACCGCCAGATTCTTCGTCCTGCCCGGTACTGTGAATATAAATGTCACCCACCGCAATAGTGCCTTCCAAGGCTGTAAATCCTTCAGAATATATACGGAGCACACCAGAGTGATCTGCCGATGAGTCTATTATCTTACTGCCTTCATCTGCCGTGATGGAATAAATGCTTTGAGCGGTTCCGTTGACATCCATGATACCTCCCTCCTGCAACCAGACGCTCTGCGCAATCAGAGAATCGTCTTTGCACAAGCGCAGGGTGGCATCGCCACCAGTCCAACCTTCCTCTGAATATACATCATGGCCGCGCACTTGAACATAACCAGTAATTTCGAGAACTTGACTTAGCTCCAACACGCCTCCACTGTATGTCTGTCCGTCCAGAACAAGATTGGTTCCCCATTCGTCTTGGTCTTTTAGAACACAATCAATCACTAAAGTGCCGGTGATACCACCGAAATTGTATGAGGAATAGCCATACTTATCTTCTCCTGCAACAATTTCGCCAGAGTACACAACTCTGCCGGACGCCCCCAAGTTGAGCTTAGTGTGCTCGCTAAGGTCTATGTCCTTGTCCGCCATGTTGTCCAACAGCATGACACCTGCGGAATCAGAGGCTATTCTATTGATGGTTCCCTCCGCTCCCATGATGCGGTTGGTGTAGCCTAGATTGATGGTGGTGTTTGTGCCCAAAGCCCTCAGGTCTGTGTAGTCTAGTGTGACCTTACCTGCGAAATCAATGGTTCCGATGTCGTTACCTATGTTGGTGAGCGTCACAGAACCAGTGGTGTACGCATTTCCCAACACCAATTTTGCATTTGCATTTTTGAGTTGGTAATTGACCACCAGATTGCCGCCGCCCCCGCCCAAGTTCCAGTAGCCGTCCACGGCATCCAGCTCTTCTGTAGTCCCTCTCTTACCGAACTCGATGTCTTTGCCAGCCTCCGCGCCAATGATGAGGCTGCCGTATCCCTGCATGTCGATAGGCGCTCCAGTCTCGTTTCCAGTCAGCACCAGCACGCCGGAGGAGGATTTGTTCACCAAGGACAATGCCTCTGCGGCGGAAGTGTTCTTCACCGCCAGTTGCGCCTTGTCTTGGAGCTTCCACTGGTTGGTGGCAGTATCGCCCCCTGCACCTGCGTTGGAGAGGATAAGGAGACCGTTTGCAACCGACTTCTCGCCGGAGAATGAGTTCTGCCCGCTCAGGGTGAGGCTTCCGCGGGCGGTGTCCACGGTCATGCCGCCGTTGCCGGTGATGTTGCCTGCAACGGTGGTGTTGGCATCTGTGCCATCGCTGAACTTCACCACCATTTGGGAGCTGGTGCCTTCCAGGTTCACATTGCCGTGCAAACCGTAATAATCGCTGATGCCGTATGTGTCCTCCAGCTCATACCAGCCTTCAATGTACTCCATCTGGTGGCGCACGCCCTCATCCATCTGGAAAACACCGCCGTCCAGCACTGTCACGTTGCCATTCAGGCGGGCGTGGCTTCCCAGCTCAAAGGTGGCGCCGGTGTCCACGGTCACGTTCATGGCGGCGTCTGCGTAGTGCCAGTCGTCCGCATTGCTGTAGCGCTGCTGGTTGAAGCCGTTCAGGGAGCCCTGGGCGTGTACGGTGTTGGTGCCAACCAGCACCACCGCGCCGTTTTTCACTTCAAGCCCGCTGGAAGAATTTTGCAGATTGGTGTGAATACTGTTGAGTGTCCAAGTGCCGTCCCCGGCATAAATGACGTTGAGGGAAGAATTCTCCGTATCCCTGAAGGAACCCTGAAAATTGGTGACGCCGCCTTCCGTGTATGTAAGGGTTGTAGTACCGGTTGTATTGGTGATGATGGCATCCTGTGTCAGGGCGTGGATGGTGAAGCCGTCGGCATCGGCGGCGTTTGTATTGTTCCACTCCATGTTCACATCACCGGCAAAGTCCAGCGTGCCCCCGCCGTAGCCGAAGGTCACATCGCGCTCCACTTGGCCGGCATCTCCGCCCAGGTTCACTGTGGCGCCGTTGTTGATGAGCACGTTGTAGGCAGCGTAGCCGTCCTGCTCCTTGAGGAAGGTGGTGCCCGTGCCGCCCACGTTCAGGAAGATGTGGTTGTCGCCCTGCCCCTCCAGGTGCAGGTTGCCCTCGCCCACCTTGCGCCACTCGCGGTAGTAGTAATCTCCGGCACTATTATCCCATTCTTGGTTGACCAGCTTGACGTGTACTTCCACGCCATCGTCCACAATGTAACCGGCGTGGTTGAACTGGAGGGTGTTGTCACTGGCGCTCTCAATAGTGTAGGATGCGCTGCCCCCATTGCCGGAGAATTGGGCATAGCCGATACCGAGGTCCACGCTGGCATCAAGAATGACACGGTTGTTTTCCCCCGCAGCCTTGAACACCAGGTTTTCCGTCATGAAGAGGTCCGCATACTGCAGGTCACCGCCCTCGTTGTAGGTGGAGTTGAGGTACTCGTTGCCGTAGGCGTACCAGTTCACGTTCTTTGTTCCCCCTTGTCCATCGGGAATCTGGCCGTCCTTCAGGGCTGCCAGGTTGTTCCAGGTGTTGATACCGCTTTGCACGCCGACAAAATCGGTAATTTTGGTACCGCCCTCCGAGCTCTCAGTGGTAACATATCCGCGCGTGGGAGTGGTGAAAACCTCCTGGCTGCCGTTGGCAATGGCGGAAATGGTTTCACTGTCCTTATGGGTCACAGCGCCGATATGCACCACAGTGGTGCCCGCTCCCATATCCACCTCCTTGCAGAATGACTCCAGGGTGTCCATGGTCCAGTCACTGGCGCCGCGGGAATAGCTGTTGTTGCCGCCGCGTGCCTGGTGGCATGAAATGAGCTCGTATTGTCCGGAGGCCTCGTTCCACACCCACACGGGGCTGCCGGAATCACCGCCCTGGGTGACATACGGCGGGGGGTGGGTGGGCGTACCGGCGGAACCGGGCCCCCACTGGTCGCCGCCCACCACACCGGTCATACCGATGGTGTAGGAATCATCATCAATGCCGCGAGCATCCT
>JAZLFB010000004.1:0-3350 GCA_045615585.1 Akkermansia sp. | reverse complement strand
GTCGTACACAAGCTGCAGCATGGAAAGGGTGGCGCCCGGTGCGGCGGCATTGGTGGTGTAGAAGGTGTTGCCCCGGGCGTCCGCCGCCTCGTAGAGCTCCTTGTGCCAGACTGGCAGGTCCGCAGAGTGGTCCCAGGAGAGCGTGATGCTTTGCCCGTTGGCGTCCAGCACGTCCTCCACGCTGTCCATCAGCAGGCCTTCCCCCGGCACAATGAATGCCGCATCGCCCATCAGGGTAACGGTGCAGCCCAGGGTTACCACGGAGTTCTCGCTGAACTCCAACGTTGCGCCGTCCTTTACCACCAGGTTGGCGTTGAGGACGGTGGGGGCGGACACGGTAAGGATTTCCTCCACCACAACGTCCTTGACATCATTCCCCTGTTCGCTCGCCAGCGTCAAGCTACCGCCTTCCAGACAGAGCGTATCAATTTCCAAGCCGCGGGATTCATTGGCGATGTGGATACGGTTGGTGCCTTCGGATATCAGGGTGGGGATATTCACTGCGTTGGCAGAGAGGGTGGAATCCTTCAAATGCGCCTGACCCAGGATGGCAATATCCCCGGCCGATTTCATGGTGGCAGATACTCCGGAGCTCAGCGCGCCGCTAATCGTGATGTCTCCACCGGTGCTCTCGATATAGGTTTTGCCTTTTTCGCTGCCAATCAGGGAGCCACCTATGCGCACGCTCTTTCCCTCAAGTACAACGGCGTATTTCCCGGATGAATCGGAGGGGGACCACATGTCTTCTCCAGTTGCTGCCAGGTTTCCGGTGACATCCACTGCACCGGAGGCGGATGCGGAAAGCGTTTCCCCGGTGAATGAGCCCATGTTGACAGGTGCCCCTTCCTTGGAAGATATATTGGCATATCCCATCGGATTCACGGCATCACCCAACGCGCCCAAGGCGACAGCCCCGTCAGAGTACAGGCTCATTCTCCCGCCTTGGAATGTTCCGGCGATATTGACATTGTCCTGAGCGCTAATGAGGTAGTGTTCGGCGGATAAAACGGTTGCGCTGTCTCCCCCGGTGATTTGATTTCCCTTCAGAATCATCCAGTTTGCCGCTTTCAGGGAACCTTCAAAAGAAATGTCGGCATACTCTCCATCCACCTCCTGCCTGGTGACTGTAAGATTGTTTTCCGCATCGATGTTGCCCTTCAGCGTCACGTTTTGATTCGCCTTGAGCGTCAATGTACTCCCGTTGAAGGAGGTGAGATAAACGTCTTTGGCGGTAATGATTCCTGTTCCGGAAAGAATGCCTGCATTAACCCTTCCGCAGGCGGCCTTCACTGTTAATATGCCGTTCATTCCGCCAACCACATCAACATCCCAGATAGTCTCTCCGCCACCATCACCTTTGTAGTTCACGGTAAGATTCCCAGTAAGGGTATGTATTTTTTCGCCAATAGATTGATTTTCACCGATTGTCACCTTGCCGCCCGCGTTGATGGTCAACGTTCCGTCTCCCAAGTCGCTGTGGCCAGGTTTCGCTGCCAGGTAGGCGGTATCTGCCGCATCAACGGTTAGCGAGGCATCCTTGCTGATACTCAGGCCATCGAGTTTGATAGCCTTGCCGGTAGAAATGGATGTTGTGCCTTGCACCGTTCCATTGGTTAATGTGGCGCCGGTTTGGGTGGTCAGCTCAATGAAGTTCTTGCCCACAGCTTCCCAATTGTAGAAGGTACAGTAGTTGGTGGCAAACTTCGCGGTATCCTGGCTGTCGAGAAACTTGACTTTTGCCAAGGCAATCTGCGGCAGTCCCCAAGTTTCACCGCTTGTCCCGTTGGCGGTCACGGTCCCGCCGTCAAATTGGATGCCGTCTATGATAATGCTGCCCTTTGTAGCCGTCAGGGAAGACGAGATGATGGAGACGCTGGAGCCTTTGGAGTTGAAGAAAGCCGTGCCGGTGAATGCAGAGTTCACGGCCGTGATGAAGTTGTTGAAGCGGTAGGCATTGCTGTCATCCTCCACCATCTCGTCTTTGTAAAGTTCTTTATTTAAATCCGTGAAGGGCGTAGAACTAAGGATGTATGCCGGTGTGGCCGCATCTGTTTCCATGTAGGCATAGTAGTCACCCGGCTCCACGGCCTGCACCGCGCCCGGCGCAGCGGAGAGAAGGGCCAGTGGAAGGAGTATGCGGCGTATTTTCATAGGTTCCGTGTGGTTAATTGCCTGTTACGAGGTTGGCGTATTCTTCCTGGGTGATGGTGTTGCCGTTTTTGTCCATGAAGCGGAGCTCGCTCCCGGCGCGGGTTGCGTCTTCCTTGTTGATTCGGCTGCGTATCGTTCGGGCATCGTCGATATTCTTGGCGGTGTCGTTCACGCTGTCCTCAATGAGCAGGAGGAAGCAGGTCTGCAGATCCAATCCCAAAGAATCGATGATGATTTTCCCGACGTTGGGTTCATTCGCTCGCCAGATATCCAGGAGGGGGTGGGCGGAGTCCAGCGTGACACCGGTGGCCAGGTGGATGTCGCCCGTGTTGTAGAACTCAAGCGTGGTGCCGGAGATGAGTCCGTCCAGCACCAGATTGTTGGCGAGAGCCCTGACCACGACCTTGCCGGTGGGGTTGTGGGCGGTAACATGGTGCACGGTAATGGCGCGGTCCGCTTGAAGGGGCTCCAGATCCGCCACAAAGGAGTGCCGCGAGGAGCCGCTCAGGTCATTGGTGATGGCTTTCAGGAACACACCGGAATTCGCGCTGTTGGCAATGATTTGCGGGGCCTCAACATCAAGGCCGGTAATACCGTTCGCACCGTTGAGAAGCAGCTGCCCTGTGCACTTGCTCGCGGCAATCGTGATGGTGTTTGCCGTGATATTCGCGGATTTGCCGAAGCTCAGGCTGCTGGCGACAAAGTCTCCGCCCGCCGTAATCACGGCATCTCCGCCAATGTTCAACCTGCTCAGGATGGCATCTCCCGCGCAGCTGATGAGCAGGCCGTCCCTGAAGTCGCAGGGGGTATCCTCTCCACCGCTGTTGAGGCGCAGGTTGCCCCGGCAGTTGATGTGGATGGGGGCGCCCTGAACGTTGGCAATCCCCGCGAGCCTGAGCGTGGCATCACCGCTGAGATTGACGGCGGAGCCGGAGGTGAGGGTCAACAGCTCCGGCGCAAGCACGGTGTAGCAGCTTTCCCCGGTGAACTCCAGGCCGTCCCGGAAAGTTTGCGCACCGGTGAACTCCAACACGTTTCGACCGGTTCCCCTGTCTCTTTGGTGGAACGATGCAGACTGGATTTCCGGCAGCCAGCCGAGGACGAGATGCCCGCTGGAGCCGATATCGACCCGGCCGAGGGAAGCGGGGGCGTTTTCCGCCACAAACCAGAAAGTGTAGGCCGTGTTGTGGGCATCGAAG
>JAZLFB010000003.1:0-16303 GCA_045615585.1 Akkermansia sp. | reverse complement strand
TCTGAGAACAGAAGTCATCATAATCAGAAGCTTCGGCGTTCTGTACCATGCTGAACACAGCTACGGCGGCAAGGGCGAGGAGAGAATATTTCTTGTTCATTTTATGTGAGATTTTGTTGGTTGTTTCGGTGAGGGGGTGTTTCATGTCCCTTCATCTATAGGAACGCAAAAAACGGCAAAATTCTTCAATCTTTTTATTATTTTACAAATTTATCTATTGAAACTTTCAAACAGATATTTTCATAGCAAAACAAGCCCCGCAGAATCAAACGATTCGGCGGGGCGGTGAAATGATTAGGCCGTATCCATCAGCGGGGGCGGCGAGGAGCGGGCAAATGATGGTGGCGGTGATGACCGCCGTGGTGGTGATGGTGCCCGTGCCGATACCCCTGATAAGAGTTACCTGAATATGCGGGCGGGCAAGATGCAATAATAGGGGCAATCTGAGAACAGAAGTCATCATAATCAGAAGCTTCGGCGTTCTGTACCATGCTGAACACAGCTACGGCGGCAAGGGCGAGGAGAGAATATTTCTTGTTCATTTTATGTGAGATTTTGTTGGTTGTTTCGGTGAGGGGTGTTTCATGTCCCTTCATCTATAGGAACGCAATTCAATCTCAAATTCATCATCAATTGGCAATTATTTCAAAATTTTATCTTTTCTCGTCTTCCCGCCCTCGCCGAAAACCAAGCGGCGGCGAACGCCCGCCGTTTCAGGAACGCCAAGAGGAGCGAAATAAGGCCAGTAAGGTATACTGCGCACCAATCCGCATCTTTATCTTCCGGCGGAGATCACGATTGAAGGTCCAACACAATCGTGCACGCAGACCCATCAAGCGGCAATGCAAATAAAGAGGCACCCAACGTCGGGCGCAGTCTTGAACCAGACTCTCCAGATAAGTGAATCTGACGTAGTCTCTGTCATGCGGCGCGGAGTCTCGGTAAAGAACATCATGTGTAAAATCGCCCAACGCCCGCAAGGTTTCCGAGCGGGGAGTCTCCAATGCCTGTTGCAACCATGCGAGATTTTTCTCTCTCATGCTGTTGATTTTGTTCTCAACATCCTCCCAATCGATGGGAACCATGGCGGCTTCCTTTTGCGTTTCGGAATAGCCGGGCGGCAACAATCGGTGGCACAGCCCCACCAGCTCTAACAGCGATTCAAAACGCGCTATGCCGCGGTCAGGCGGAGCAACACAGACAAAAGGTCTCTCGAACAAGAGCGAGAAACACACGCCGTGAAACGAATCTGTCACAAAAAACGAGGCATGGCGAATATAATTCACCCACTGTTCAGCGGTCAAGCCATGCACAACATCCCCCGCATTCAGCGACTGCTGCACTTCTACCGACTTCTTCTGTCCATCCGCCATATTGATAACCTTGATACCCCTTTCAGCAGCAACAGATGCAATGAGCGACTTGATGGTCTCATCGGGATTCAATACATAGGTGAGAAGGTAGGGTTCACTTTCAGGAGATTCTGCCTGAGAGACTTCGGCGTAAACCTTTTTGTCACACAGAAAAACAGGGTCCAAAACCCACTCCCCTTTCACATCATAAACCTGCGACAAAATATCGAGTCCTGATTTTTCTCTCACCGAAACGGCATCAAAGCGTTTCAAGTACCATTTAGCCTTTTCAACCAGAGCTTGCGGACGCTCTTCTTTAGAAATGCCAAAGGACGAGGAAACGGCAATTTTCCGCTTATCCCCCATCACAAAATCCAAAAAGGGGTATAAACCTTGTCTTTTGGTATAACGCCAACGCCACACCTGATCGGAACCTATGACGAAAGTATCCAAGCTATCATTCAATGCATGAATCTTTTCATCTGTATCCAAGGGCTCCGAACAGTCAATGTCATGATTCATCATGAATTGCCGAGATAACGAATTCTCTGCGGTATAGGCAGAATTTCTATCCAGCGGAGATTGATCAAGCACAACGACCTTTTTCCCATAGGATTCCAAAGTTCGGACAAGTGCAAACGTCGTCAGAATGGCACCGTAATTATTACTGTACCACAACGTGCTGACTCCTGTATCGTGCGCGGTCATACTGAGAAGTTATCCTATATCAACTATTTTTCCCAAATACCTTTCTGACACTCGGAGCGAACAAAGAAAAGAAGGTCCGCACGGCAACACGGCGACCGTGCTTATATTCAAACTTCAGAACAGGAACCCCGAAGAACTTGTATGTTTTGTGCACATACGAGCGGGAAATGAACAGCTTCTGCCAGCCATAAATAGCAGAGGTCATGTACTCCAAGCGATAATCGCCGGGGAAACGTTCGGCAAGATGATGTTTCGCGATAAAATCGGCATACACGCGGCGCACATGTAAGGCCATTTTTCTTGAAGGGGCAGCACCGTTTTTTAAAGGAACCGCACGCGCAACGGAATCCATGAAATTATCCCAAGCAAGCGGGGGAACATCGTGCGTGATGTTATACTCGTACATCAACTCGGCAACGGAAAGGTTCTCCTCTGCTTTAAACAGATACGAGCGCTTTGTGTGCATGATAGACCCCTCACGCTGCACATACATGTAGCCCACCTCAGGGAAACTGTATAAACGCTTCACATGAGGTGTGAACATGCGAATAAAGGCATCATCTTCATATACCAAACCATCAGCAAAGCGCAGGTGGTGCTCTTCTATGATGGAGCGCCGCATGAATTTATCCCAAAGGCAGGGGCTTACAGGATTTTCCGCCAGCCATTCTTTGCCGTAAAAGCCTTCTTCCGGCAGATTGAAATAAAGGATATTCTGATTTTTCAGCACACGTCCGCTCGTGGTAACGACCCGCCCGAGTTCATCCACCTTCTTTGCTTGAAAAATCAACATGTCGCAATCGGGAGTCAGGCGGGCTACAGCCTTCTCATAAATACCGGGCAACAGATAGTCATCGGCATCCACACTGGCAACAAAATCCCCTTTGGCGGCGTCCAAGCCCGCATTGCGGGCGGAAGAAACGCCGCCGTTTTCCTTGTTAATTACGCAAATGCGCTCATCTTTGGCAGCCCATTCGGCAATGACGCGGGCAGAACCATCGGTAGAGCCGTCATTCACGCAGATAATCTGCAGATTGCGGTAAGATTGACTGCAAATAGAAGACAAGCTCCTGTCAAGGTATTGTTCCACATTATAAATAGGAACAATCACCGATATCAGGGGCTGATAGCCCTTTGTTTCAGGGGCTGACGGAAGGGGCGTCATGGGTATCAGGCAAGCTGCTCTTTCCAGTAGATCAAACGGCGGGCGGTGTTATCGGGGTTGGGAGCACCGGGGTTGGTGCGCAGGGCAAAGGCGCGGTCAAGGTTGAACACGCTGTGTACATCCTCCCCGTATTCGGGTGAAATCTCGCGGAAGGTATCCAAGCTCAGTTCGTTGAGCGGCGTACCGCTGCCCACGGCAACGGCCACAGCTTTACCCACCAGTTCGTGCGCCTTGCGGAAGGGTACGCCGCGGCGCACCAGATAATCCGCCAAATCCGTCGCCAACAGCAAGGGGTCGCTCACCGCGGCGGCACAACGATCGGGGTTCACACGCATAGCCGCCACCATTTCGGCATTCACGCGCAGGGCGAGAGATACCGTCTCAAAAGAGTCGAACAGGGGTTCCTTGTCCTCCTGCAAATCGCGGTTGTAGGTAAGGGGCAATCCCTTCACCGCCACCATCACACTCACCAAATTGCCGTACAGACGACCGCTCTTGCCTCGCGTCAGCTCACAGACATCGGGGTTCTTCTTCTGCGGCATCAGGCTGGAGCCCGTGGTATGGGCATCCGACAGCGTGCAGTAGCCGAACTCGGCACTGCTCCACAACACCAAGTCCTCGCTCATGCGGGAGAGGTGGGTGCCGATGACAGACAGGCAGAACAGCGTCTCCATAATGTAGTCGCGGTCGGCAATGGCATCCATGGAGTTCTCCGTCACGCCGTCGAACTGCAACTCCGCCGCAATGGCACGGCGGTCAAGGTTGATGGTGGAGCCGGCAATGGCGCCGCTGCCCAGCGGGCTCACGTTCACGCGCTTGCGGCAATCCGTCAGGCGGGCGGCATCACGCGCCAACATCTCGACATAAGCCAGCAGATGGTGACCGATGGTCACGGGTTGGGCGCGTTGCAGGTGCGTATAGCCGGGGATGCGGACTTCCGCATACTCCTCCGCCTTCATCACCAGAGCGCGCTGCATGTCTTTGAGCAGCGAAAGGGTTTCATCAATCTGTGCACGGCAGTACAGGCGCGTATCGGTCGCCACTTGGTCATTGCGGGAGCGCGCGGTATGCAGCTTGGCACCGGGGGCACCGATGCGGCGGGTCAATTCGCTTTCAATGTTCATGTGAACATCCTCCAGCTTCATGCTCCACTCAAACTTGCCCGCTTCAATATCGGCACGGATGGCAAGCAAGCCCCCTTCAATGGCGGCAAACTCCTCCTGCGTCAGCATGCCCGCGTTCAACTGCGCGCGTGCATGAGCAATCGAGCCGGCAATATCATGCTGATAGAGCTTCCAGTCATAAGAAACGGATTCACCATAACGGAGCACTAACTCCGCCGTCGGTTGCGAAAATCTGCCGGACCACATCATAACGCGGAAAGGATACACGAAAGCACGCCGTTTTGCAAGCTAATAGACAACAACAGCCCGAACAATCAGATTACTCACACACTTGAGCCTTGATTTTGCGGGGCGTTTTTGGTAAGTAGGTGCTGCAACAATGAGTTCCGCAGGGATGCAACAGGGCATGAAGCAGAACATGGTGGCCACCGCCGCCATGCAGCTGTTCATGCGCGCGCTGCAAGCCACCAACACGGAACTGCGCCAAATGGTCACCCAAGCGATTGCCGCCAACCCTGCGCTGGAGGAAAAAGCCCCCGCCGAAACGGATGCCGAGACAGGCGAGCCGCTGAACACCGATGCCGCCGCGCGCCATGATTATTTGATGGAGAGCCTGACGGAAGCCCCCACCCTCAACGAGCATCTGGAGGAACAGGTACGCCGCAGCGCCCTGCCCCGCGCGGTGGAGGAAGCCGCCCTCACCCTCATCAGCGCGTTGGACAGCCACGGTCGCTTCACCGAAGCCCCCGATGCGCTGGCCGCTGAAGCGGGCATGCCCCCCGCCGTCTACCGCGCCGCCCTGCAAGCGGTGCATGACCTTGACCCTGCGGGCGTGGGTGCCGTCGATTTGCGCGAGAGCCTCATGCTGCAACTGGAGCGACTGGGGGAAACGGACGGTCTGCCCATGCAGCTGCTGCACCACCGTTGGGAGGATTTGGTACGCCACCGCTACGCCGAAGCCGCCGCCGCGCTGGGCTGCACCGAGCAACAGGCCGAGCTGGCCGCCCGCCGCATTGCCCGCCTGAATCCCGACCCCGGCAGCGGCTTTGCCGTGACGGACACGCTTGTCATTGAGCCTGATATCGAGGTGCTGTGCGACCGCAACGAAAATCTTTCGGTGCAGCTGACAGGCTGCAACATTCCGCAGTTAGCCCTCTCCGCCGACTATCGCGAAATGATGGCGGAGCAAGCCGACAAGCCCGAAGTGCGCCGTTACCTCTCCCGCTGTTTCCAATCGGGGCGCGAACTGATTAAAGCCATTGAGGACAGGCAGCAAACGCTGTTGCAAACCGCCCGCGCCATCGTCGCCCGCCAGCACGATTTCTTCACGAAAGGTCCCCACGCCCTCGCCCCGCTCAAAATGGAGACGGTGGCGGAGGACACAGGCATCAGCATCTCCACCGTCTCCCGCGCGGTGAACGGCAAGTACCTGCGTTGCGCCCACGGCGTGTACGAACTGCGCTCCTTCTTCTCTGCCGCCCTGCCCTCTGCCGATGCCGCAGACGGCGTGACCGCCACCGCCATCCACGCCCGCATCCGCGCGCTGGTGGCGGCGGAAAACCCGCAAAAACCCCTCTCCGATGCCAAGCTGGAGGCCGCTCTGGCAGCCGAGGGCATCACCGTTGCCCGCCGCACCATTGCCAAGTACCGCGAGCAGCTGAAAATCCTGCCCGCCTCGCTCCGCAAGCGCGGGTGAAGCGCGCGCGGTCTTTTTCCCGCTCTGCCACAATCCGACCTTGACAGCTGCGCCCGCGGTCGGTAGAGTAACAGCGTATGCAGCAGCTTGTTGAATCCATTGGCAAATATCTTCTCGCCGTCGTGTCTCCCCTCATCCGCAACCCGCAGGCGGCAGAGCTTCGCGTGGCCAACACGGCAGAGGGTGACATGGTGCGTTTCCGCCTGCTGCTGGAACAGGCCGATGTGGCCCGCGTCATCGGTCGCAACGGCATGACCGCCTCCGCCATCCGCTCCCTTGCCAAGGCGGCGGGCGAAAAGCGCGGCATCAAGGTGGTGGTGCATATCCTCTCCAAAGAGGAAGCCGCCGCAGAAGCCTGATTTTTCCGTTCTGACGCCGCACCATGCAGGAGCTTTTTCCCGAGAGCGGACTGCCGCCTGTGCTTGCCGCCCGCGTGCTGGTGGACGGCATGGACGACATGGTGTTCGACTACGCCATTCCGCAGGGCATGGAAGGAGTGACCCGCGGCTCGCGCGTGGTGGTGCCGCTGCGTAACCGCACGTCGACAGGCACGGTGCTCTCCCTTACCCCGCCCGATGAACGTTGGGCGAACCGCCTGAAACCCCTGCACCGCTTGGTGGCGGATGAACCCGTGGTCTCCCCTGCGCTCATGGATTTGGCGGAGTGGGCCGCACGCTACTACGCCGTGCCTGTGGAGCAGATGATACGCTGCATTGTTCCCGAACCCGTGCGGCAGGAAAAGCACGAGGAAAAGACCCGCAAGGTGCTGATTTTGCAGGACTGGCCCGATGATGCCGCCCTGAACAAGCTGAACAGCCGCGCCCCGCGCCAAGCGCAGATTCTGCGCTATCTTCATGCAACGGAGGATAAACGCGCCCCGCTGGCAGACGTGGGCGGCAGCGCAGCCCTCAACTCCGCCCGCGCGTTGGTAAAAGCCAAGCTCATCCGCATGGAGGAGGAACAGGTACACCGTGACCCTGCGGGTGAAGAGCAGTTTGCCCCCTCGGTACCGCTGACGCTGAACAGCGAACAGGCGGATGCCCTGGCAGCCGTCATGCAGGCGCTGAAAACACCCGACAGCAAACCCATTCTCTTGCAGGGGGTGACCGGCAGCGGCAAAACGGAGGTTTATCTGCAAGCCGCCCGAAAGGTACTGGATGAAGGCCGCGGGGTGCTGATTCTGGTGCCGGAAATTTCCCTTACCCCGCAGACGATGGCGCGTTTCAAGAGCCGCTTTGCGGACACGCCCGGAGCGGTGGCGATTCTGCACAGCGCCATGAGCGACGGTGAACGCTTTGATGAGTGGCACTCCATCCGCCGCGGCAAGGCGCGCATTGCCATCGGACCGCGCTCCGCCCTCTTTGCGCCGGTGCAAAATCTGGGGCTGATTATTGTGGATGAGGAGCATGACTCCTCGTACAAACAGGAGAACAGCCCCCGCTACCACGGGCGCGATTTGGCCGTGCTGCGCGGCAGGATGGAGGGGGCAACCGTGGTGCTGGGTTCCGCCACGCCCTCCATGGAATCGCTGTACAACGTGCAGTGCGGCAAGTACAGCATGGTGCGCATGGACAAGCGTGCGGACGGTCAACGGCTGCCGCTGACCCGCGTGCTGGACATGCGCAGCGAGCCTAAGGACAAGCGCTACCTCGGCATTCTCTCCGAACGGCTTCGCATGGCGATTGAGGAGCGTCTGCGCGAGCAACAACAGGTGATTCTGCTGCTTAACCGCCGCGGCTTTGCCCGCGCCCTGCAATGCCCCGACTGCGGCTACTCCGCCGTGTGCGAGCATTGTGCCCTGCCCATGACCTACCACGCCACGGAAAACCGCCTCATCTGCCACATCTGCGGCTACCGCGCGGTGGTGCCCCGCCGCTGCCCCGAATGCCACAGCGATGCGATTCTGCTGGAGGGTTACGGCACCCAGAAGGTGGAGGCGGTGCTGCGCCGCTGTTTCCCGCAGGCGCGGCTGCAACGCGTGGATGCCGATGTGACCGCCCGCAAGCACGCGCTGCGCGACATTCTGAACGATTTCCGCGCCCACCGCACGGATATTCTGCTGGGCACGCAGATGATTTCAAAGGGGCTGGATTTCCCGAACGTGACGCTGGTGGGCGTGCTGAATGCGGATTTGGGGCTGTGTGTGCCCGACCCCCGCGCGGCGGAGCGCACCTTCCAACTGCTCACCCAAGTGGCGGGGCGTGCGGGGCGCGGAGAGCTGGACGGCGAGGTCATCATCCAAACCTTCAACCCGCAGGCGGGGGCCATTCAGTATGCCCGCCGCCACGATACAGACGGTTTTGCGGAAAACGAGCTGGAGCTGCGCCGCCAGCTGAATTTCCCGCCGTTCACGCATTTGGCGCTGCTCACCGTGCGTTCGACGCAGGAGGAACTGGCCGCATTCTCGCTAAACACCCTGCACAAGCGACTGCAAAGTGCTCTGCCGCCCCAAGCGGAAATCAGCGACCCGCTGCCCGCCCCCCTGCCCAAAGCCTACGGTCAGTTCCGCTACCAATGCACCGTCAAATGCCCGAGTGCCCGCGTTGTGGCGGACATCTGCGCCCGCGAAATCGCCCGACTCAACGCGGGCGAGGACATCACCGTCTCGCTGGATATTGATGCGTATTCGTTCATGTAATGTTGGAAGTTGGATGTTTGAAGTTGGAAGTGTTAAGTTAGTGCGCCTGCGGCGCAGTGATGAAGCTCGCGAGGCTAACAGCAAACCGCCGTTTTGAAGCAATGATACGTTGCGTCCGATAAGCGGGAAATAGCTCTGCCCATTTTTCCGTTTGAACTCGTCAGCCCCTCGTTGTACGCTCTGCGTCCTTCTTCTATCCCGCACGCGCAGCGTGCCTAACTCCATACTTCCAACTTCAAACATCCAACTTCCAACTTTTCTCCCCCCTCCGTCTCAAAAAAAACGCACGCTTCCCGCGCTTTCTGCTTGAATTATGGCGGCAAAAGAGTCAGAATAGCGGGCAAATGATTTCGGGGGAGGAAAACGAGCATGGGCGCAAAAGTGTGCCGAACGTCTTTCAATGGGAGATGGTTCGGCGGGCGCTCCGTGCCGCAGAGGAAGGCGTGTACTGCTGGGACTTTGCCAGCGGTGAAATTTTTTATACCGAGCAATGCGTGCGCATGATGGGGTTGCCCATCCGCGAGTGGGCGCCCAACATCTTCACCGAGCCTGAACGCTGCGTTCACCCCGATGATTTGGTCTTTTTCCGCAACGAGGTGCAACGCTATGTGAACCGCGCGGGCAACACCACACCGCTGCGCGTGGAGTTCCGACTGCTCAACCAGCGTTCCCGCGGCTGGCAGTGGGTGCGCGTCAACGGCTTGGTGGACACGGACAAAGAGACGCACCGCCCCGTTCGTTTGGTGGGTGTGTGGGTGGATATCACCCGCCGCAAGATGGCTGACATGCACGCCATGGAAGACCGCGACCTCTTCCGCACGCTCATCAACAGCCTGCCCGACAACATTTACTTCAAGACCCGCGAAGGGCGCTTCTCCATTGCCAACGAAGCCACCGCCCGCAAGATGGGCGTTCGCACGCCCGCCGACCTCATCGGCAGCAAAGACAGCCACTTCTTCTCCCCCGAAATGAGCAACGTAGCGCGCGAGGAGGAGTTGGAAATTATGCGCACGGGCGTACCCATCACCAACCGCATTCACCACGAAACGTGGAAGGGACGGCAGGAGAGCTGGGGGCGTGTCTCCAAGTTCCCGTGGTACGGCAAGGACGGCGAAATGAAGGGTGTTCTGGGTATTTCCTCTGACGTGACGGAGCTGATTCGCACGCAAAAGACGCTGGATGACCGCAACCGCGCCCTGGAAAAGGAAATCAACCTGGCCCGCGAGATTCAGCAAGCCCTGCAACCCACGGGCATTCCCGACCGCGTGTGGTCGCGGGAGGACGTAGGCACGCGCCGCGCCAAGTTCCACCACGTGTACATGCCCTGTGCGGGGGTGGCGGGTGACTGTTTCGAGGTGTTCCCCATCGGCAAGGCGGGGGTCGGCATGCTGATTTGCGATGTGATGGGGCATGGTGTGCGCGCCGCGCTCATTGCCTCCATGCTGCGCGGGTTGATGGAACAAGTATCGAACCTTGCCGATACGCCCGCGCTCTTCCTCTCCTCGCTCAACCGCCAGCTGTACCGCATTTTCAGCCACGCCAACATCACCATGTTTGCCAGCGCGTGCTATGTGTATCTGGACTTGGCGAAACGCCGTCTCACCCTTTCGGGTGCGGGGCACCCAGCCCCCATCGTGTTCTCTGCGTCGGGAGAGGCCATGCGCCCTGCCATCCCCCGCTCCCCCGCGCTGGGTCTGTTGGAAAGCGCCATGTTCCGCGAAAGCGAAATCCCGCTGGAGCACGGCATGAAGCTCATGCTTTACACCGACGGTCTGATTGAAGCCCACAATGAGGAGCACGAGGAAATGGGTACCACGCGGCTGCTGGAGTTCCTGAACGAACGCCGCCCGCAGAACATCCGCGAGATGATTGACATCTCCCTTGCCTGTATGCACCAATTCACCGGCTCTACCCAGCAGGATGACGACATCTGTCTGCTCGGTGTGGAGTTTGAGGAAGAGGACAAGGAAGCCTGACCCGCCCCTTTCTACAAAAAATCATCCCGCGCCGACACGGAGTCGGCGCGGGATTTTTTACCGGTGCTTCAGGAGCGGCGGCTATCAGTCCTCCTTGCAGAGAATCTTGACAAAGGCTTCCTCCTGCAAGCGGGTGGCGCCACAGGCAAACTTGGCGCGAATCTGCAGGGCTTCATCCAAATCATCGCGCACGGAGAGCTTGACCTTGAAGTCATCCCAAATGCCGAACTGGGCGCGGCTCTTGACCCATGCCAGACAGGAGCGCACGTTGGCGGCGGCGGGAAGCTGCTCGGTGCGGATAATCTTGAAACCGAGGAAGGTGTCAATCTTGCCCTCGGCCAGCGCGCGCACGGTGTTGTAGTCGTAGCTGGACACCTCCTCCTGCTGGAGCATGGCGTTAATCTGGCTGCTGCTGCAAGCCAGCACCAGCTCATCACCGTAGGCGCGGCGCTCGTCGCTCCAAGCCTCGGCCTGCTGCAACATCGTAAGAGCCTTGCGGAGCTTGGCCACCGTGAGGTTGGAATCCACCTCCGTACCGCTCTCCACATAATCCACGTCAATAATCTGATCGGCGGGGAACGTAACGGCATCCGTGCCATTGGCACCCGTGTAGTTGGTGCCGAGGAAGGCATCCAGCATCACCTTGTCCATGCAGCGGCCGGCGGCGGCGCGAAGCCCCTCGATGGTCTTGCTGACAGGCACATCGATATTGGCGAGCTTCTTGGCATCAAACTCATCAAAGCCGATGGCCTTGGTGAAAATGCGGGGGTGAATCACGCGGCGGTAAGTGGGGGCTTCATCCAAATCGGTCTTGCCGAGACGGTTGGTCTTTTCAGAGAAGTCCAGCAGCCCGTACTGGTCGAACGCGGCCATCTTGCCGGAAAGACCGGATTCCACGGTCACATACTTATCGAGTCGAGAGGCCTCCTGCTGCAAGTAAGAGCCCCACTTTTCGGAATACTTAATCTGGTAGTTCTGTTCAATATCAGCCATTGTTGTGTAATAGGGTGTTGGTTGGGCGGCAAATCGGCTGCTGTCGGATTACCCGCAGCGGGCGGGGTCGGGGGCCGTGCGGTCCTGCGCCGCGGGTTTCCGAAACAGGAAATTAAACGGGCGACAAGGCTCTTGCCGCAAGCTACTACACCACATGTCTGCCGCGCTGTCATCCCCCTTGGCAGGGGCAGCACGTTTTTTTCAGGCACGGAAAAGGCCCGGTGCATCCCACACCGAGCCTTATTTCTTAACCGAGCGGAACAAATCAGCGGCACCCCTCAGCTGTCGCCGTGGCGGCGGGGCTTGCGGGTGCTGAAACGCTCTACATAGAAAGGCTTGTCCTTGCCGCCCTTGAACCCACCGCGCTCACGGCGTTCGAAACGCCCGCCGCGCTCACCGCGGTTATCGTTGAAACGGCTTTCGCGGCGGGGGCTTTCAAAGCGGTTGCCGCGTTCAGCGCGCTCCTCAAAGCGGGGGCGGCGGAAGGCGGAGCGGGTCTGCTCAAAGCGGTTTTCACGGCGGCTGTCACGTTCCTCGCGCTCGCCGCGGTTGAAACGCTCTTCGCGCGGGGCGCGGCCAAAGCGTTCCGCGCGCTCAAAGCGACCGCCGCGTTCGCCGCGCGAGCGGGCGGGACGTTCCTCGCGGTTGAAGTCGGGCTGTCCCTTGTCCTCACGGATATTCACCTCATACCCACGGATGTTGCACACCGCCAAGCGTTCGCACAGTTGCGGGGCAATCTCCGGCGACACCTCAATCAACGAATGTTTCAGGAACAGGCGGATATCACCCACCGCCCCCTTGGGCGCGCCGCCCTCGTTGTACAACATACCCACAATATCCTTGGGACGAATCCCCAGCAGCTTACCGCCGTTCATGAACAGCGTCACGGAATCCGTCAGCTTCGTCCAATCCGAGCCCTTTTCGGGGCGGCTTTCCTCGCCCTCCTCGGCGGGGCGGCGGGTAAACTTACCGGGGCGGTCTTCGGGAATCACCTGCAACTCGCGGCTGTTCTGCTCCAGCAACAGGTTGAACATGGCCGTCACCAGCTTCTCCTGCGGCATATCGATGTCGCGCAGTTCCTCGGGCAGCTCGTGCGCCATGGCGGCTTTCTCCAAAATGCTGTCCACCAGTGCTTCACGGCGCATTTCCTCCACCTGCACCCCCGTCATCACCTTTTCGCGCTGCATGCGCACGCCCACAAAGCGTTCAATGCGGGCAAGCAGCGAGAAATCGCGGCGACCGATGAAGGTCACGGCGCGCCCCTTGCGCCCCGCGCGGGCGGTGCGACCGATGCGGTGCACGTAGTCCTCAGGCTCGCGGGGCAGCTCAAAGTTCACCACCACGTCCACATCATCAATATCCAACCCGCGGGCGGCAATATCCGTCGCCACCAGCACATTCAGGTTGCCGCGGCGGTAAGAGTCCATCACGCGCTCGCGCAGCGTCTGCGGCATGTCGCCGTGCAGGCGGTCTACGGCGTAACCGCGTGCCAGCAAGCCGTCCACAATGTCATCCACCACGCGCTTGGTGTTGGCAAACACCAAGCCGCGCTTCATGCGGCCCATTTCAATCAGGCGGCTCAACACCTCGATGCGCGAGGAGAACACCACCTCGTACACCTGTTGCTCACAGGTCGGCACGGTGAGCTGCGGGCGTTCAATGGAAATCTCCTGCGGCTCCTTGGCAAGGCGTTCAATCAGCGCACGGATGGGTGCCGACATGGTGGCGGAGAAGAAGAGCGTCTGGCGCTCCTCGGGCAGCTGCGTGACAATGCGGTCGATATCCTCTTGGAACCCCATGTCCAGCATCTCATCCGCTTCATCGAGAATGAGCGTGGCAAGGTGGTCGGTGCGCAGCTCGCCCTGCTCCATCAGGTCAATGATGCGACCGGGCGTACCCACCACAAACTGCACGCCGCGTTTCAGTGCCGCCAGCTGGGGACCGAACGACGCACCGCCGTAAATCGGCACGGCGGAAACGCCGTCCAAAAAGAGGGCAAGCTTGTCCACCTCGCGGCAAATCTGCACCGCTAACTCGCGCGTGGGAGCCAGGCACAGCACCTGCACCGCCGCCACTGCGGGGTCAATACTCTCTAATGCGGGGATGGAGAACGCCAGCGTTTTGCCCGACCCTGTGTGGGAAAGGCCCACCACATCCGCCCCGCTCAAGGCTGCGGGGATAGCCTGTTCCTGAATGGGAGAAGGGGTTTCAAAACCAAGGACTTCGATAGCCTCAAGGATTTCGGGGCAAATGCCGAGTTCAGAGAAAGTCATACGGGCGCAGAGTATGCCGAAACAACGTCTCATTGTAAAGCGCTTTCCGTGACAGCGAACGGGCAATACGACAAGCAACAGCGGGCAACCCGCTGTTAGGGCGTTACCGCGCTGAATAGCCCGGCAGCTGCGGCTCGCGCAGCGGTCTGCCCTGCCACGCACCTATAGGCACGGGGCGCTGCGGGGCGGCATACCTATCCAAATACGTGCGATTCTGCGTATCATACGAATTTCTGTAAACCTTATGCTTTTTCGCAATCGGTCTTTTATGCACCTTAACAGGCTTGGGCTTAACAGGCTTATACACGGGATAATTCGCCCGATACGCCACCGGCACAGGGTACACCCGCGCCCGCTCATACCCGTCATGATAATGACACGCCCCCAAAACCAAGGGCACCAACAACAGCAACAAATTCTTTTTGTCCATACCGCCATCCTGCCACACCCCGACCAAGTTAGAAAGCTAACAAATAAACAGGCAGGTAACATGGGAGAAAAATTTTGAATTAAATACTCGTTTTGAAGTTGACCTCAGCAGGTCATTATGATATAGCACGCCGAGTGCCGAGCTGGTGCAGCGTTTGGTTTCGAAGTTGACCCCAAAGGGTCATTATGATATAATCTCGTTGACTCGTTCAATCGTGTCCATAAGTTTCGAAGTTGACCCCAAAGGGTCATTATGATATACACGCCCATGTACAAGAACCTGCGCTCGCAGAGTTTCGAAGTTGACCCCAAAGGGTCATTATGATATACCCGCGCAAGCCGCGCAGTTGCAAGCCTTGGAGTTTCGAAGTTGACCCCAAAGGGTCATTATGATATAAAAGCACCACCCCGCCCTAAACTACCCCAACTGTTTCGAAGTTGACCCCAAAGGGTCATTATGATATAGCGGGCTCATCCAACTCTGCACGCCGGAGAGCGTTTCGAAGTTGACCCCAAAGGGTCATTATGATATAAAAACAGAAGCAATAAAAAATAAAACGGCAACGTTTCGAAGTTGACCCCAAAGGGTCATTATGATATACAGAGGCTACCCGCAAGGCGACCCAAGCCAAGTTTCGAAGTTGACCCCAAAGCGTCATTATGATATAACACTAAACACATTGACAGGCACTATCACAGTTTCGAAGTTGACCCCAAAGGGTCATTATGATATAGTGATAATAACGGCGTTAGAAGAAGTATTACCGTTTCGAAGTTGACCCCAAAGGGTCATTATGATATAACGTTCCCCGCCTCTTCACTCTCCCTCGCCAGTTTCGAAGTTGCCCCCAACGGGTCATTATGATATACCAATAGTCGCGTGCAGCGCATCCACCATGCGGTTTCGAAGTTGACCCCAAAGGGTCATTATGATATAGATTGCGCGCAGATGTTGCAGGGCGGGATTGCGTTTCGAAGTTGACCCCAAAGGGTCATTATGATATACTGCTGCCCGCCCCGCGTCAGGACGGCTTGCCGTTTCGAAGTTGACCCCAAAGGGTCATTATGATATATCACCACACCATTCGGCAACTGCGTGTAAACCGTTTCGAAGTTGACCCCAAAGGGTCATTATGATATAGCACTTGAGGTGGCCAACGCTGTGTACACCTTGTTTCGAAGTTGACCCCAAAGGGTCATTATGATATAGCGCTTTATTTGCTGGCTACGCTGGCGGGTGCGTTTCGAAGTTGACCCCAAAGGGTCATTATGATATATGGCAACAGACCGGCAATGGCGTGGCAAGTGCGTTTCGAAGTTGACCCCAAAGGGTCATTATGATATAGGCCTGACCGCTTGCACAACGCACTTTGCCACGTTTCGAAGTTGACCCCAAAGGGTCATTATGATATAGTAACAACAGTAGAGGCAGGCAGCCCGTACCAGTTTCGAAGTTGACCCCAAAGGGTCATTATGATATACGTCAGCGTGCGGCTCCCTGCATCATAGCTCAGTTTCGAAGTTGACCCCAAAGGGTCATTATGATATAGGCGTACTTTTCATCATTCGCGATACGCCGCCGTTTCGAAGTTGACCCCAAAGGGTCATTATGATATATCTCAAACGCAGGGTACAGCTGCACCCACTTCGTTTCGAAGTTGACCCCAAAGGGTCATTATGATATATGTAAGCAAAAATCGGGTGATGCACCATCCACGTTTCGAAGTTGACCCCAAAGGGTCATTATGATATACTGCCGCCCTCTGGCACACCCTCTGCCTGTTTGTTTCGAAGTTGACCCCAAAGGGTCATTATGATATATGGAGGAACGCCACACGGAAGAAACCGAAATCGTTTCGAAGTTGACCCCAAAGGGTCATTATGATATAAGATATCAGCGTTTTTGCATGGGTGCACAGGTTTCGAAGTTGACCCCAAAGGGTCATTAT
>JAZLFB010000002.1:0-7568 GCA_045615585.1 Akkermansia sp. | reverse complement strand
GATTGAAGCGGCGGATGACACCACAAGCAACCCGCAGAACTGATTTTCCCCTCATCTCTAACCCCCAAACACAACATAGAAACCCACTCATATGGTCAAAATCATTGAATTGTCCGCCCCCTTTTGCGCCGTCTGCAAGATGATGGCCCCCATGGTGCAGAAGACGCTCGCCGCGTTCGACCCCGCCGAAGTCTCCTTCCAAGTGCTGGATGCCACGCAGGGCGAGGGCAGTAAGCTGGCTGCCGAGCACAAGGTGACGCAGGTGCCCGTGTTCCTGTTCATGAACGCCGCGGGCGAAGTGGCCTACCGCCACAACGGTGCCATCACCGCCGGGCTTATCAAGAGCAAGATTGCCGAGATTCAGGGAGCCTGATGCATGTACAATGTACAAATCATGTAAGTTCAAGTCTACACTGATACTTAGCTGTTTTTACCAACTCACCCTTTCAACAAATGGTTAAAATCATTGAATTTTCGGGGCCGCATTGCGGCCAGTGCAAGATGATAGCCCCTTTGGTGAAGAAAACGCTCGCCGAATTCCCCGCCACGGATGTCTGCCTACAAGAAGTGGACGCCACAGAGGGCGAGGGTCTCGAACTGGCTCTCAAACACCATGTGCTACAGGTTCCCACGTTCCTCTTTCTGAATGAGGCGGGGGAGGTCGCCTACCGCCACAGCGGTTCCATCACAGCCGGACTCATCAAGCGCAAAATTGCCGAAATTCAAGGCGCACAATGAATGTACAAAGTACGAAGTGCAATGTACAAATCATGCAAATGACGCTGTAACTTTTTTCAAGCACCATGTGTCTATTGATGCATGGTGCTTTTTCTCCCCATGCCGAAAGAACGTATTCAGTGGATTGATTTTTGCCGCGTGTACACGGCATTCTTTGTGATTGTGCGCCATGTGGACCGCTGGTTCGACAGCTCGGGTCCCTCGCTCAATTACATTGTCGACCTGTTCAACTACCGCAGTCTCATCTTCTTTTTCTTCCTGATGAGCGGGTATTTCAGCAAACAGGCGGAAAAGGGGCAATGGCTTGCCCTTGGGCGCACCAAGCAGCTGGCGGTGCCCTACATCTTCTGGACGCTGTTCGGCATGTTCCTCATCTGCTCGCCCAACGCCTTGGCGGGCGATTGGCATTGGCTGACGTGGGAGAACACCTTGGGGCAGCTGGGGCTGACCTCTTGGTGCTACTGGAACTACACCAACGTGCCGCTGTGGTTCATGCGCACGCTGATTCTGTTTGCCCTCTTCTGCCCCACGTTGCAAAAGCTGCCGACCAAAGTGCTGCTGGCGCTGGTGCTGATTGCCTTTGCCGCGAGCGATGTGCTGTGCGATGTGGACGGCGAGGCCTGTGAATCGCACCACCGCCAGCTCTGCTGCAAGGGCTGCGATACCACCCTCACCTACCAACCGCACGAACAGGCGTGGCTGCCCTTCCGCACCTATGAAAGCGTGCTGGCTCTGGGCTTCTTCTGCGGCGGTCTGGTGCTGCGCCGCTGTTGCAGCATCGGGCAAATCACCGATTTCCTGACCCGCTATGCGTGGGTGCCTGTGTTGGGTGCGCTGGCGCTGCTGCCTTGGGTGTTGAGCTGGTGTTTCTACCCGCCCGTGCAAAGCGCCTCGCTGGTGCTGCTGGGTGTCGTCACCACCATGAGCATCGGCTGCCTGTGCGAGAAGCATCTGCCGCGCGTCTGCCATGCGGTTGCCAAGCTGGGTCCCGCCTCGTTCTTCATCTATGTGACCCATTACCTGATTCTGGACTGGGTGCGCTATGCCGTGACAGGCAGCATGCACGGCGATTTGAGCCGCGAGTTCTGCTACATTGCCCCCTTCCTGATTCTGCTCATCAGCGTGCTGCTCTACGCCGTGCTGAAAAAATTTTTCCCCGGGTTCATGCGCGTGTTCGCGATGTCCAAATAAGGAACAACGGGGCGGTGGAAAGCCGCCCCGCTTCTTTTTTTACGGAAAAGAACAAATAAGGCTTGCAAAATTCGGCAGGATATTGTAGTCTCCGCTATGGCAGAAATTCAGCTTGGACTTACATTTGACGACGTGCTCCTGCTGCCTTGCCTGAGCACGATTCTTCCCGGCGAGGCCGACCCCTCTTCCCAACTTTGCGCGGGTATCCCCCTGCGCCTTCCCATTCTCTCCGCCCCGATGGACACCGTGACGGAAGTGGACATGGCCATCGCCATGGCGCGTGAAGGTGGTTTGGGCGTGATTCACCGCAACAACCGCATTGACGATCAGGCCGCTATGGTGGCCAAGGTCAAGCGTTTTGAGAACGCGGTCATCACCAAGCCTCTCACCGTGACCAGCAGCATGAAGCTGTCGCAGGTGAAGAGCATCATGCTTGAGCACGGCTTCTCCGGCTTCCCCGTGGTGGGCGAAGACAACAAGCTGGAGGGTATCATCACGGGTCGCGACATGCGTGTGTTCGACGGTCACGACCTTGATGAGCTGACGGTTTCCGACGTGATGACCCCCATCGCCCGCCTGATTACGGGTGCCCCCAACATGACGCCGGAGGAAGCCCGCAAGATTCTCTACCGCAACCGTATCGAAAAGCTGCCGCTCGTCGATGAGAACGGCTGCCTTGCCGGTCTGATTACCGACACCGATATCCGCAAGCGCGAAGCTTTCCAAGAATCCACGAAGGATGAGCTGGGCCGCCTGCGCTGCGGTGCCGCCGTGGGCCCCGGCCCCGAGTTCCTGGAGCGCGCCAAGGCCGTGATTGACGCGGGTGCCGATGCCCTGTTCATCGATGCCGCTACGGGTCACACCAGCCGCGTGCTGTACGTGATTGAGAAGCTGCGCGAACTCGGCAAGCCCGTGGTGGCCGGCAACGTGGTGACCGCCGACGGCGCACGCGACCTGATTTCCGCCGGTGCCTCCGCCATCAAGGTGGGCGTGGGTCCGGGTTCCATCTGCACCACCCGCATCATCTCCGGCGTGGGTATGCCCCAGTTCTCCGCCATTCAGGCCGTGGCAGAGGTTGCCCGCCCCGCGGGTGTGACCGTGATTGCCGACGGCGGTATCCGCTACTCCGGCGATGCCGTGAAGGCCCTTGCCGGCGGTGCCGACTTGGTGATGCTGGGCGGCATGCTGGCAGGCTGCGAGGAAAGCCCCGGTGCCGTAGTGCACTATCAGGGTCGTAACTTCAAGACCTACCGCGGCATGGGCTCTCTGGGCGCCATGCGTGCCGGTTCGGGTGACCGCTACGGTCAGAACTCCAGCGGCAAGCTGGTGGCCGAGGGTGTGGAAGCCCGCGTGCCTTACAAGGGTATGCTGGCCGACGTCATCTTCCAGCTCGTGGGCGGTCTGAAGTCCGGCATGGGCTATCTGGGTGCCAAGAGCCTGCAGGAGCTGCGCGACCACGCCCGCTTCGTGCGCATCACGAGCGGCGGTCTGCAGGAAAGCCACCCGCACGATGTGACCATCACGCAGGACCCCGGCAACTATTCCCGCTAAATCCTTTCGGCGCACTCCGTGCGCGTGTTTGACAAAACGGCGGCAGAGGAACTTCCTCTGCCGCTGTTTTGTCTGCACTGCCGCCTGAGTTACTTTATCTAAAATGCGTCAGCATGTCAGGTTAGACTCGACAAGGGGCTGAGTTTGTGATTTATTAGGTGGACATTCCTTTTCCTAACAGATTATGAAATCCTACACCATTTTCCAGAAGTCCGACGACGAGACGGTCAACAACTTCCTTGACTGGATGCGCAATCAGGAGCGCGGCGTGTACCGTGCCGCCCTGCGCGAACTCGGTGCTCTCAAGAAGCTGCGTCCCCAGTTCATGCAGCAGAAGCCCGTGGCCGAGCAGTTTGCCTGGATTAAGAAGATGCTGTCTTGGAAGCCCGCCGAGACGATTGCCGACCACCTGTTGCAGGTGTGGCTGATTCGCAAGCACGAGACGATGCTTGTGAGCTTCATCGACAAGCTGGGTATCCCCCACAACGGTCACGGCGTGGTGGATGATCTGCCCGAAACGCTGGATGCCGACAAGCTGAAGGAAGCCGTGGACTCTCTGTTCGCTTCCTACCCCGCCGGTGCCGTATCCGTGTACCTGCACATGTTCCAGAACCAGACCGAAGAAGGCTGGCCGGAGCTGCAGGAGATTCTCGACACCGACCCCCGCGTCACGATTAAGTAAATCAGGGATAACGCGGCAGCTCCGCTGCGCGAACGTTCACTGAAATAACGCTTTCAACCGCCGCGCTTCCTGCGCGGCGGCATTGCTTAAACAAGCCCCCTGTAGATTTTCCCTGCACGCAAAGCGTGCCTAAATTCCATCCTTTGTACTTTGTACATCGTACATTGTACTTCCACCCATGACCGAGGACGAACAGTACATGATGCTGGCCATGCGCGAGGCTGAAAAGGCTCGCGCAGCGGGCGAAGTGCCCTGCGGCTGTGTCATTGTGAAGGATGGGCGCGTGATTGCCCGCGGGTGGAATCAGGTAGAAGCCCTCAAGGATGCCACCGCGCATGCGGAGATGGTGGCACTCACCGCCGCAGAAGCCGCCGTGGGCGACTGGCGGTTGGAGGGTTGCACGGTCTACGTCACCAAAGAGCCCTGCCCCATGTGCGCGGGTGCCATGGTGCATTGCCGCCCCTCACGCGTGGTGTTCGGCATTCCCGACCCCAAGGGCGGTGCCTGCGGCGGGTGGATTCATTTGCTGGACTCCAACCCGCCCCTCAACCACAAGTGCGAGGTGACAGGCGGGGTGTTGCAGGAAGCCTGCCTACAGCAATTCCGCAGTTTTTTCCAAGAAGCCCGCGCCGCCGCCAAGCAACGCAAGTTGCAGGAACGCGCCGCCCAACAGGAGGAGAACAACCATGGTGCCGACTGTTGAGGTTTATGTGAATACGGAAAACCGCGACTGGATTACGGAGTCCTTTGCCGACCGCTGTGCCGCCGCGCTGAACACCCTGCTGCCGCAGCTGTTACAGGCGCCCAAGGGCCCCGACCATGTGTTGAGTACGCTGAACACCGTGGAAATTGCCATTGTGGATGACGAGACAATAGCCGCCGTCCACGCCGAATTTCTGAACGACCCGACGGCGACGGATGCCATCACCTTCCAACACGGCGAGATTCTGGTGAGCTGCGACACCGCCGCCGCCTACGCCGCCGCCCACGGTCTACCCAAACAGGAAGAACTGTTCCGCTACATGGTACACGGGCTGACCCATCTGCACGGCTATCTGGACTACGAACCCGAAGACCGCGCCGCCCTCTTCGCCGTCCAAGAACCGCTGGTCGCCGCCTACAAGGCGCTTCTCGGCACCACCCTGCCTTAAAGGCAGGCTTCGCGGGGGCGTAATGCCACCAGCCGTACCCCCATGCTTGCGCAAGGGGGTAAAATTCTTTCGCAGCATAAAGCTGCTTAAACCTGCCCCCAAAAAAGAATCCCCCCGTGGTGACTGGCCTCAGGGGGATTGCAGAAAAGAACATCGGGCGTACACATCCGATGTGATGACCTTATCCTACGCAAATACATAGCCTTTGTCAAGAGCTTTTTAAAATCCTGTGCATTTGTCGGGGGGAAAATCGAAAACGAACATGCGGGAGGGTAGTCATCCCTCCCGCACGGAGCTTATATCAACCAAAGAAATAAGGTTACTAACCTAATCAGGAAGTGTATAAGCTCTATCATGATGTGTGTACGCATGATATTCTTTCTGCCAGCCTTGTTCACTGCTTGTCCGTACCTGTAAATGAGTACATTCTCCCAGCGGAAAGGACTGCTTGCTTTCCGCAGAGGAGTGATGATTCACCCGCCTTGCGGCAAGTCGGCGGAAAAGCACGGCGATGTTAGCACAGAAGAAGCACAAAAACAAGCGATTACTGTTCATTGCTTGTTTCACGGGTGCAAACTGCTGCAGCCGCAAAACCGCGCCGCCCTCTTCGCCGTCCAAGAACCGCTGGTCGCCGCCTACAAGCACCTCATTGAGGAGCGGTAACCCTCCCCTCTTCCACGGCGCGTCACGCCCAAAATTTCTCCGTTTCCAACCCCGGAGTTGCCAGAATATACCGTGTCCGTAACAGCTTGCTGTCTCGGTGCCCCATCTCCAGCTGGAGGGCGGGCAGATTGTTGAAGTGCGCCGCATGGTAGGCGGCAAAGGTGTGGCGGCAAGTATCGGGATACCACGGGCGGGTGCGGCTATTCCACCCCGCCGCCCGCCGCAGAGCCCGCCAACGCGCCGACCAACATTTGGGGATGATGCGGTGCATGCAACCGTTGCCCTTGCGCAACGGCACGACACGCCCGCCGCCTGTCTTTGCCGCAGCGGGGCGAACTATCACTTGCCGCCGTTCCCAATCAATATCCTTTTCCGCATTCAATCGGCTCACTTCCGTGGGGCGAATACCGCAGTACAGCATCAGGTGCAGGGAGAGCTGCATATCCTGATATTCCGGCAGTTGTGCCGTTTTTTGCAGCTGCTCACATTCCTGTAACGACAGGGGGGTAATGGGCTTTTCGATGACGGGCGGCACCTCCACCCGCGCCACAGGGTTTTCTTGGCACCAGCCTTTTTTGAAAGCCGTACCAAACACCCCGCTCATAATAAGCCGCCCTTTTTGGAACTGCGTCGGGGTCGCAAAGGCTGTTTCCAAGTAGGTACGGCACTCATCGGCGGTGATACTTCTTATCCGCCGTTGTGCCAGCTTCGGATTCCGCTTGATAAGCCGCTTACAGTAGTAGCAAAAATCCCGTAAAGAGCGTGCCCTCAACCCTTTTTTCACTCGCACCTCAATGGCCGTTTCCACAGCCTTGGCAAAGGTGACAGTCTTTTCCTGTAGGTGCAGCTGTTCCTCTCCCAAGGCCAAGCAACGCCGCGCCCTGCGCACACGCCCTCGCCCCTTTTCCAACGCATCCTTAGCCACCAAGGCCGCTTCCAACACCCCTACCCCTGTAGACCGCAGCACCACCAGTGCCGCCCATTCTGTTTCCGTTATTGTTTGCATGCTCATGAAATCGCTTTTCAAATGCGTATGCAAGCATTTTTTTGAGAAATCTTCAATGGTCGTGTATGTATATGCAAAACGATTTCTGACGGAATGCAACCAAATCTTTTCTGTCCGATTGTAAACATCTTGTTAAACACTTGCATCTATTGAGTTATGGCGTATTAAATACGCATTTGAAATGCGGTATACTTCCCACAGTTCAACAAATGTTCTCATTCCCATGAATGAAAAAATAGAATCCATCAAGAAAGAATTGTCGTCCGCAGTAGAAAAAGCAATCGGTGAATTTTCTCCATTGCTCTTGACTCTGAACTCTGATAGGCCTGAAGCCGAAAAGCCCAGAAACGAGATTATGGCGTATCTTGTCTGCTTGGAAGAGCTTAGAAGCATGCTCTCCGGGAAATAAGTTATGCTAGGTTCTGCCTTGCCTATATTTTGTATCCATTACCATCCCATAGAGCCGACGATGAGTCGGCTCTATCTGTATATACAGGGGTTTGTGAGGTACTATTTTGAAAAATAGGGTTTAGAACTTTTTTGCGAAAACAGACTCAAATGGCCATGTGCTGTCCCATATCATTCT
>JAZLFB010000001.1:0-3737 GCA_045615585.1 Akkermansia sp. | reverse complement strand
TATCCATGCTCTATCCATGCTCTATCCATGCTCTATCCATGCTCTATCCATGCTCTATCCATGCTCTATCCATGCTCTATCCATGCTCTATCCATGCTCTATCCATGCTCTATCCATGCTCTATCCATGCTGCGTACAATTTAAAATTTTTTAGAATTTAGAATTGGGGGAGTTAGACGCGCGGCGGGCGCAGGGAGATGAGGATTTACGATGTACCCGTCTCCGCCAAGGCTTCGCCGAGGCAAGCAATGTATCCGTCTTCGCGCGTTGCGCTTCCGTCTTCGCTCAAGCTACGCCGAGACAGGCCGCCGTGACGAGCAATTTGCCCGTCTTCGCCGTATCGACGAACTCGATACGGCTACGCCGAGGCTTCCGCCGCCGCCCTTTGGGGCTTTGGCGTGACAAGTCCGCGCGGGGAATTTGCAAAATAGTACCCAGAGCAATGTACAATGTACAAAGGACAATGTACAAAGTACAATGTAGGGGGAATTTGGCGCGCCGCTTGGCGCGGGGTGGGCGGAAAAAATCTGCAAAAAGGGAAAAGCCCTCTTGACGCAGGGGTGCCAATTGGGTAGCATGGGCTGTACCTACCCCCCTACACTACCATGCCCAAACGCAAGAAATCTGCTATCTGGAAAGCTGCGGAACGCGGCGATGTCGATTCTCTCAAGAAGCTGCTGGATGCCGGCGCAGATGCCAATGCGGCAGACAACATGGGTGAAACGCCCCTGCATGTGGCGGCCTTGTATTCTAATATCGAGGCTGTCAAGCTGCTCATCGGGCGTGGTGCCGATGTGAATGCGCTCTCCGAAAACAACGACACTCCACTAAGCTGTGCCTTGCGTGTCTGCAGTGAGCCGTGGGACACGCCGAGAGACCTTGCGCAGAGGGTGAGAGACGGCCGGATTGTTGCCCGCATGTTGTTGGAGCACGGTGCAGATCCCAATGCTGAGCGGGGCCTGGGTTATGATACGCTTCTCTGCGAGGCAGTGCGCGCGCGCGATGTGGAGGATGTGCGGCTCTTGCTGGAGTTTGGGGCTGATTGCGCCCCCGGCGGCGGGCTGCGCAATCATGGGGCCACGCTTCTCCACGCGGCTCTTCCCCTGGGATATATTGCAGACCTTGCGAATACGGATCCCCGCGTGGATACGTTTCCCGAGGAGGAGGCTCTCTGTGAAATCCTGCTGCAGCACGGCGCAGATCCCAATTGCTTGGACAGCGAGGGAAACACGCCTCTCGGCGAATGCATTGCCCTGAACCTCTACCAGATGGCGGCTTTTCTCCTGAAACACGGTGCAAACCCCAATGCGGCGGATGCGGACGGCTCTTTCCCGCTTCACGGTGCTGCCGCGCTTTGCCGCGCGGAAACCACGGCGCTCCTGCTGGATTACGGCGCAGACATGAATGCAGGGGACTACACCGGCGGCACGCCGCTGCATGCAGCGGTGGCCGCCTGCAGAACGGCTCCGGCCGCGCTCCTGCTGGAACGCGGTGCAAATGTGGATGCCGCAGACCACCAGGGGCGCACGCCGCTTCACCTCTCTGTGTTTCGCTGCACCTGGCCCCTCACAAAGCTTCTCCTGCACCACGGCGCCAACCCATACGCCAAGGATGAACACGGGCAAACTCCCCTTGACTGGGAGAAGGACGAAGACCTGCGCGCCCTCATGCTCAAGCATGCCGGCCATTGCACCAAGTAACTCCCTCCTCCACCCATGACTACCGATATCCAATCAATGTTTGACGCCGTGCTAAACGGCAACACGGATGCCATCAAGGGCATGCTCGCCAATGGTGCAGATATCAACGCTGCAGATAATGACGGCACCACTCCCCTGCATCTGGCTGCCATGGACCTCCAGCCGGCGGTCGCGCAGATGCTGCTGGAATGCGGGGCAGACCCCAACGCCCGCGAGTCCAACGGCCGCACCGCGCTGCGCTACGCCGTGGACCCCAATCTCTTTTTCCCCTCCCCGGAAGGGCCGCGCTTCAGAGCAGCGCGCGCGGTTATCACCCGGATGCTCTTGGAACACGGGGCAGACCCCAATGCCGAGGCAGACGACGGCACTACCCCCCTCGGCTCGGCCGTGGCGGAGCTGGATGCCGAAAGCGTGAAGCTCCTGCTGGAGCATGGCGCGGATGCCACTCGCTACGGGGGCAAAAGGAATGCAGAAAAATTTCTTGTCCGCCTTGCAAAACCCTCACACCTCGGTCAAGAGGACCCATGGGACAATTCACCACCCGCCAGTGACCGCATTTTCCAGTTGTTGCTGGAGCACGGCTGGGAGTTTGATGCCAAGCTCTTGGCCAACCGCTTGTATCTGGCAGAGGCCGTGCAGGGAGACCTGCGACACATGGCGGCTTTCCTGCTCAGGCACGGAGCGGATGCAAACGAGCCCGCCGGATACAGGCACGCACACGAATTGGCCGCATTCCTGCCGGAAGAGTATGCAGAAAGCTGGGAAAGCCAGGATGCCGCGGATTACAGCCGCTCTGTGCTTCATGAAGCCGCCGCGCTACAGCAGCCGGATATTGCCGCCCTCTTGCTGGACCACGGCGTCAACCCCAATGCCACCGACGCCAAGCGAGAAACTCCCCTGCATGTCTCCGTGCGCTCCGGCAGATGGCCCATCACCAAACTCCTTCTCCAACACGGCGCAGACCCCTACGCCAAAGACAAGTCCGGCGTATCTCCCCTAGACTTGGAGGAGGACGAAGACCTCCAAGCCCTCATGCTCAAACACGGCCCTGCCCTACCATGAGAGGTTCTTATGCCAAGAACCCCACATGATGGTCAGAGTTATGAGAACGGTATGCGTGGTGAGTGGAACCATTCAACGCATACTATCACTACCACATTATCTATATTTTATTGCTCCGGTGACAAATTAACATCACTTAACAGGTAGCCGGAGCTATCTTCAACGCGCCCATCTTCCACACGGACGAAAATTCACGCGTTGGAAGAATTAGCACCGAGTCAAACGTGAAGGCAGAGTTGAGGCAGGAGCGGCGTAGGATAGTGTGGCAATGGCGCGGTCGCAGGAGCTTGCCTGCGGTTGATTTGACGCGGACAGGCGCGTGAGAGCGGGGAAACTGCCGCATCTGCGGCGTCGTTGCGACGGTGTTTCGGCACGGATGCAATGCATCCATGCCCCGGGGGGGAGTGTTTTGCGCACGCCTACGCCACCAGCGTGTAGCGTGTCTGGCTGATGGGCTTTCCCTTCAGGTAGTTGATGTACTGGAGGAAGGTGAAAAGGCAGACCTTGGAGGCAATCCTCCCGAAGAGCCCGCGCTGGCGCTTGGCATAAATGCGGCGCAGGCCGCCTTGGGCGACGAGCTGCGAGAAGAGCACCTCCACGCGCTTCCTGGTGCGGCCGAATCCCATGGGCAGCACCGGCTGCTCCTTCATGTTGCCGCGGTAGGGGACAACCAGCTCGATGCCCGCGTACTCGAAGAGCTCCATGGCCACGTCGCGGTTCAGGTAGCCCTTGTCTCCCAGCACCACGCAATCGGAAAACCGCTCCCTTATCTCGGGCAGCATGCTGATGTCCGCCACATTCGCCGGGGTGAGCTCGAAATGCTCGACCACGCCATCGGGTGTGCAGACCGCATGGAACTTGTAGCCGAAATAGTTGGCCTTGTGGGATGCGCAGTATCCGAAGTCGGGATTGGCGCGGAAGTTCTCGCGGAACACCCTGCTGTTCTTCGCGCGGGCGAACCTGCAGCTCTCAATG